>JBNLGI010000040.1:0-9037 GCA_050305975.1 Sedimenticolaceae bacterium
TAGCCGTTGTAGGCCAGAGCGGCATAGATCGGGCCATTGGAGTAGAGACCAGCCAGAGAGTAGTGATCGGCGATGCCGGTCAGATCATACTGAGGCTGCTCACCGGCAACCAGAGCGGCAGCGATGGTCAGACCGCCCATAGCGGGAGAGACGTAGGCCAGCACGTTGCCGACGCGGTCGTCACCAGGAATCAGGCCGGCGATGTCGCCGCCCTTCACGTTGCCGTAGTTCTGATCGGGGAAGACGTCAAACTTGCCCTGGGACATTTTCATCGGGGTGTCGTGACGACCAGCCAGGACGGTACCGAAGCCACCGGCCAGACCGATGAACTGGTTACGATTGCCCAGGGTGCTGCTGTTGTCCGGGCTCACCTGGAACTCGAACTGATAGACAGCAGTCAGACCGCCGCCCAGATCTTCGCTGCCCTTGATACCGAAGCGGGAGAACACGCTGTCGGTGGACCATACGTCCTGATCTTCGGTCAGGGGATCACCGTCGTCGATGTCGGTGTTGACGACAGCAAAGTGAGCCTTGCCGTACAGGGTAGCGTCAGCCATGGCGGCAACAGGTGCGACCAGAGCAGCGGCGATTGCCAGAGTGAGTACTTTTTTCATTGAGTGAGCTCCAATGAGTGGTTGGGTAGAAATTGACTACGTTGCGAATAGTAGACAACCACAACCCCCTTTGCAAGCAAAAATTTTGCAAAAAAGATACATATTTTCATATGTTGCAAAAATACAACACGCAAAAAAACCACACTACCGGCGCATAATATCAGTGAGTTACATCAATAACCTCGAAATGAATTAATGACTTAGCCGAACTGCCAAATGGTCCGATCTCATACTGTTGCGGATTTCTCTCATACATTTTTTCAAACAACAGCAGTGATCGTTTAGAAAAATTTCATGTGACAGACAGTCGGTTAGCTAATGATCTTAAATCGGGATTAGGCTCTTCAGCTGAATCGCCTTGTCCTTTCTAGTGTTTCTCAGCTTTCATGCACGCAAGTGCGCCTCGGGTTGAGACCCGCTGCATTTACGGCGAGACACTCGATTCAGGGGGTTCGATGCTCCAGCACCGGCAGGACTTTCCACTCGATCAGGCGTACCAGCCCGTCCAGCAGCGGATAGCGCTGTTTCAATGGTGTGATATAGCCCAGGGTTCTCGGAATATCCTTCAGATAACCCGGCTTGCCGTCTCGCCGGTTCAAGCGGGCGAAGATACCGCTCGCTTTGAGATGGCGCTGCACCCCCATGAGGTCGAACCAGGCCGGGAACTGATGCTCGTGTTCATGGTGCAGCACCCCCGACTGGACGGCGAGTTCAAAATAGCCGGCGACCCAGGCCTCGACCTGCTGATCCGGCCACCCGATGTAGCAGTCACGCAGCAGCGACACCAGATCGTAGGTGACCGGCCCGATGACGGCATCCTGAAAATCGAGAATACCGGGATTGTGGCTCGGCGTGACCATCAGGTTGCGCGAATGGAAGTCCCGATGCACGCAGACCTGGGGCTGCCGCAACGCATTGTCGGCGAGTTCGGCGAAGGTGGCGTCCAGCATCTGGTGCTCATCCTGGCTCAGGCTCAGGGAGAGTTCACGCCCGACCAACCATTCCCGGAACAGCTCCATCTCCTGCATCAGCAGCGCCCGGTCATAGGCAGGCAATCCCTCTCTCGGCCCGCAGGCCTGGATGGTCACCAGCGCGCCCAGGGCATCGCCATAGAGACGCTCGACCGTCGCGGCATTGAGTCGGTCGAGATAGAGGGTCGATCCCAGATCCTCGAGCAGGAGAAAGCCCTGGACGTGCTCCTCGGCATGGATATGGGGGACGTTCAAGCCGATGGCTTCGAAGCTTCGTGCCACCTGCAGAAAGGGGCCCAGCGCCTCCATCTCGGGCGGCGCATCCATGGCGATGTAGCTGCGCTCCCCGGTGGTAACACGGAAGTAGCGCCGAAAGCTGGCATCGCCCGAGGCGGGTTCAATCGTGTAGTCGCCGATCATGGGCAGGGAGGCGAGCCAGTTATTCAGCGCCTCGATTCGTTGGGGCATGGACGTTACCTTGGGGCCTGGGATTGTGCCGAGTGGCGCAAGAGTATACCCCATCCTCGACCATGGGCCGTGTTTTGGGGAATTGGAAAACGGTCCATCGCTCTACCGTGTGAATCATGGTGCGGCAAGCCGCACCCTACGTATGATTCATGTGTAGGGTGCGGCTTGCGGCACCGTGACCGTCATTCAAGCGCATGCGGTGGGGCAGGGCCCCACCAAAATCATCATTCTTTAAAGATGAGACAACCCATCATGCTCATCGGTAACTTAGAGTGGTGAGCCTCTCAGAGCGTCACCCCGTCTCCTTCAGCGGTCGCCCGCGTTGCGTCGACAGCTGCGAACGCACCCACTCCCGCAGATCGTCTGCGATCAGATAGAAGCAGGGCAACGCCAACAGGATCAGCAGGGTCGCGAACAGCAGACCGAAACCCAGACTCACCGCCATGGGAGAGAGAAAGGCGGTCTGTCCGGTGGCAAAGAAGATCAGCGGCGAGATACCGAGAAAGGTGGTGGCACTGGTCAATAGGATCGGCCGGATACGCACCCGCCCGGCCTCCACCAGGGCATCTTTACGCTCCCACCCCTGGTGGCGCAGACGCTTGGCGAAATCGATCAGGATCAGGGAGTCGTTGACCACGATACCGGTCAGCGCGAGAAAACCGATCAGCGACAGAAACTGCAGATGATAGCCGAACAGCAGATGCCCGATGATCACGCCGATGGCGCCGAACGGAATGGCGAACATCACCACCAGTGGATCGAGCAGTGATTTGAACAGGGCGGCGAGAATGAAGAAGATGATCGCCAGGGCGATGACCATCGCCCGCTGCATGCCGGCCATCGACTCCTCGGCTTTCTTTTTCTCGCCGAGGAAGATCAGCTTCTGCCCCTGCGGCAGGCTTGTGAACTTCTGTTTGACCCGTTCCAGCACCTCGTTGGGAGTGACGACATTGGAATCCACCTCCGCCGTGATGGTCGCCAACCGATCAAGATTGCGGCGATTGATGCTGTTATAGCCCCGCGCCTCCTGGATCTCCGCCACATCGCCTAGATAGACCGTACGGCCGTCGTCGAGGGTGATCGGCAGGCGTTCGAGGGCATCGGCGTCGTGGCGCAACTGATCATCATAGATGAGCCGTACCGGAATGCGCTTGTCGCGCCAACTCACATAGGAGACTTTGAGACCGAGAAACCCGGTACGTACCGCGTCGGCCAGATCGCTCTGGCTGAGGCCGAGCTGACGCCCCCGCTCGTTGAGTTCGTAGCGATACTCCAGCTTGCCCGGATCCATATCCTGGCGCACATCCGAGACGCCCGGCATGCGGGCGATGAAGGCGCGGATCTCCTCCGCCTGTTGGCTCAGCCGATCCACCGATTCGCCCACCAGACCGATCTCCACATCGGCGCCCGCCGGCCCGCCCTGCGGTCGCAGGATCGACAGCCGCTGGATCCCGGAGACCTGCTGCAGCTTCTCGCGCACCTGGTCGATCACCGCCTTGGAGTCCCGCTCACGACTCCCCTCCCAGCGGAACTGCAGGCTCACCAGCGGCGAGATCCAGCGCTCGATGAAGCCCTTGGGCTTCTGCTTCTTCAGGTCGACGATCATCTGAATATAACGGCTGCCGAGCTTGACCCGATGAAAGTCGATGAACATCACACCCACGTTGGTGAGCAAGGTGTCGAGTTCGTCCTCGTTCAAACTCTCCAGCAGGGTCTGCTCCAGCTTGTCGGCCAACCGCGAGGCGTCCTCGATGCTGTAGGTGCTAGGGGCCTCCACGTTGACGAAGAACTGGCCCACGTCCACATGTCCGAACAGCAGAAAGGGAATCCGGGTGGCGGCGAAGGTGATGGTGATGATCAAAACGCCGATGCTCAACATCGCCACCGGGTAGCGGTAGTCGAGACTGCTGCGCAACAGCTCTGTATAACGGCGGTTGAGGGCCGACCAGTCGATGCGGCCGGGTTTGCGCTCACGCGCCGTGCGCAGGAACTCCTTGGCATGAGAGGGCAGCACGCCGAAGGCCTCCAGCAGCGAGCCCATCAACGAGGCGCTGACCACCACCGGGATCACCGAGATGAAGGCCCCCATAGTGCCGCCGATGGCAAACATGGGCATGAAGGCGGCGATGGTGGTGGTGGTCGACGCCACCACCGGCCAGTAGACCTCCTTGGTGCCGAGCAGGGCCGCGCCGTGGGGCTTCTCCCCCAGCTCCAGATGACGGTAGATGTTTTCGTTGACGATGATGGCGTCGTCGACGATCAGACCCAGCGCAATGAGGAAGGCGAACAGGGAGACCATGTTGATGCTGTAACCCAGCATATAAAGCACGATCACCGCCACCAGGAAGGAGACCGGAATGCCCAGGGCGGTGATGAAGGCGACCCGGAAGTTGAGCATCAGGTAGAGCGAGAGCAGCACCAGGGTGAGACCGACGATGCCGGAGGACTTCACCGTCTCCAGGCGGTTCTTCACGTAGACCGAGAGATCGCTGAACAGCCCCAGGCGGACCCCCGCCGGCAGACTCTGCTGGCGCTCGGCCACATAGTCGCGCACCAGTCGCGCCACTTCAATGGTGGAGGCCTGGCCGGTCTTGTTGATGGTGAGGTTGACCGAGGGCTTGCCATTGAAACGACCGAGGGTCAGCGCCTCCTCCAGGCGCAGATCGACCCGGACCAGATCGCCCAATCGCAGCTGGCCGCCATTGTCGTTGCTGCGTAGCACGATATCGGCCATCTGCTCCGGATCGGGCGGCACCCCCATGCCGCGCAGGCGGATATCCCCGCCACTCGATTTGAGGGTCCCCCCCGGCAGGTCGCGCAGGTTCTCCCGCAGGGCACGGGCAACCTGGTTGAGCGAGACCTGGCGCGCCGCCAATACCTGGGGGTCGGCCACCACCCAGATCTCCCACTCCCGGTCGCCGGCCACCCCCACCGAGGCGACCCCGGGAAGCTGGATCAGCTCGTCCTCGATGCGCTCGGCGATGGCGTAGAGCTCGCCCCGGGCGATGGCGCCGAAGAGACTTACCGAGATCACCGGAAAACGGGTCTCCAGCCGCGCCAGTTCCGGTTCCTCCGCCTCCTGCGGCAGGTCGTCGACCTGATCGAGGGCGGTGCGCACCTTGCGCATGAAGTCGTCCACATCGGCGCCGCTCTTGAGTTCGATGAGAATGCTGGAGAGCCCCTCGTTGCTGGTGGAACTGATGACGTCGATATCGGCCAGCCCGTCCAGCTCCTGCTCGATGGGCAGGGTCACCTGGCGCTCCACCTCTTCCGGCGAAGCTCCCTCGAATACTGTCTTGATGCTGACCTTGTCCTGCTCCACCACCGGGAACATCTCCTGCGGCATGGCGTACCAGGAGAGCACGCCGGCCAGCAGCACGATCACCAGCAGCAGGTTGACGACCAGCGGATTGCGAATGGAGAAATCGATCAAGGCGTCGGCCTCTCGACCTCGACCTCCAGGCCGTCGTTGAGCACCTCGACGTCGCGCGCCACCACCCGATCTCCGGCGGCGACCCCTTCACGGATCGCCTGCCGGTCGCCGATGCGCACGCCGGCCACCACCGGCCGCCGCTGCAGCCGGCCATCGTCCACCACGAACAGGTAGTGGCCGCCCTCCTCCCGCAGCAGGGCCGACGCCGGCACCACCAGGGCATCCTTGCGCAGTCTCAGCGGCAGCGCCACCCGCCCCAACTCGCCGGGCAGCAGATCGCCCCCCGCGACGCGGATACGGATGGGATGGGTATGGGTCTCGGGATCGGGATCGAACTGCAGGGCGATCAATTCACCCGGAATCTGCCGGCCGTCCACTTCGACCTGCAGCGACTGCCCCAGATCAAGCGCCCCCGCCACATCGTTGCTGACCTCCAGATGCAGTTCCAGCATGCCGCTGTCGATCAGCTCCAGCGCCGCGGTGCTGGCCTGCAATGAGTCCCCCACCTCCACCAGTACCCGGTTGACGCGGCCGTCGAAGGGGGCTTCGAGACGGGTCCTCTGAAGATTGCGCCGAGCGCGGCTGAGCGCCGCCTCCTGACGTGCCAGTCTGGCCTGTCCGCTTTCGATGCTGTATGCGAGACGCGCCAGCTCGCTCTCCAGAGCGAGCAGCTTCTGACGCGCACCGTCGCGGGTGGAGGCCGAGGCGAGCGAGCCCTGACCCAGCTTTTCCAGACGTTCGAACTCCTTTTGCGCCAGGTCCCGGTTCTCCCGCGCCAGCTTGAGCAGCAGCCTGTCCTGCGCGATGGCGGCCCGGGTCTCGGTGATTTGTGACTCCGCCTCCACCACCGCGTCGCGGTAGTCCGCGTCGTCCAGCTGCAACAGCAGATCGCCTTTCGCCACCAGGGCGCCGGGCTCCACCGCGCGCCGCAGCACCTCCCCCGAAACCTCGAAGCGCAGCGAGGCCACCTGCCGCGGCCGCAGCACGCCGGTCAGTTCGACCCGGGGCTGCATATCCTGTACCTGCACACGAGTCACCTCGACACGTGTGACGGGGGGCGTTTTCATCTCCGTGTTCGCCTCCGGACGGGTCAGGACCAGCAGAAACACGATCAGAAGGGTGGCGATCAGTATCGCCAGGGTGAGCAGAGCGCGTGACAAGGTGGATGACACGATGAGCTGAGGTTCCTTGAATTTGAAGATTGGCAGATTCTATGCGATTTTGTGGCGGCCCGCGTGACGATTCGTCAATGCTGACCCTGCAGGAGGTCTGTTGACACTGATCCGATAGGCTCTGTCGCCGACGTCGCTCCGATGGCATCGCACAGCAATAGAGACACTTCCTTATCAATAGGTTCCCGAGCAGCACCCTTGAACACTACTCAGCAAGCCATCGACATCCGCCGCCGACTGCTGTGCGCCTGCACCCTGACGCTGCTCCCGGCATCCGTGGCCCTGGCCGATACGGCCCGCATCGATGAGGGCATTGATTGGGACTACTGCAATCCCCAGAGCCGCCCGCAGGCACTAACCTCACCGCCGCCGCCCGGTCCACGCGACAAACCTCATATCGAAGCCGATCAGATGCTCTACGACCAGACCGCGGGAGAGAGCGTGCTGACAGGCGGGGTACAGTTCTGGCGCCTCGACGGCTATGCCGAGGCCGACCGCGCGATCTACCACCAGAACGCGCGCAGCGCCGACCTGTTCGGCCATCTCTTCCTGCAGGAAGGGGGGCTGCGACTCACCGCCGAGCGCGGTCACATCGAGCTGGACGACAATCGAGGCTGGCTGACGCAGGGCGAGTTCCGTCTCACCGAGCGCCACGCCCGCGGCGGCGCCGAGCGCGTGGAGATGCTGAGCCGGGATCTCACCCGTTATCGGCAGGTCACCTACACCACCTGTCCGCCCGGGCGTCGTGACTGGAGCCTGAAGGCCTCCAAGCTGGAGATCGACAGGGCCTCGGGCTGGGGCAGCGCGACCCATGCCCGGGTCAAGCTCGGGCCGGTGCCCGTCTTCTACTTCCCCTACTTCACCTTTCCGGTGGATGACCGCCGCATGACCGGCTTCCTGAATCCCAGCCTGGGCTCCTCGAACCGGCTCGGCACCGAACTGGAGACCCCCTACTATTTCAACCTGGCGCCCAACTACGACGCCACCCTCAGCCCGCGTTGGATGAGCGAACGGGGCCTGATGATGGGGGGGGAGTTCCGCTACCTGGGCGAATACCAGCGGGCGGAGATCCGGGGAGAGATCCTGCCCGACGACCGGGTCGACAGCCTCGACCACGGCAATGAGCGCAGAGCTTTCAACTTCCAGCACGACACCCGGCTGGCTCCCGGTCTGAGCACCCGCATTAACACCAGCGCGGTCAGCGACAACGCCTACCTGGACGATTTCGGCAGCGGACTCGCCGTCACCAGCACGCGCCATCTGGAGCGGGTCGGGGAGGTGATCTTTCGCCGCAACGGTCTGCGACTGACGGGACGGCTGCAGGAGTTCCAGACCGTCGATGAGAACCTCAACCCCAGACTCTACCCCTATCGAAGAATGCCCCAGTTGCTGGCCACCTACGGCCAATTGCTCGGCGAGATCGATCTCGGCCTCACCGCCGAATACACCGATTTCCGCCACGACACCCTGATCGACGGCAAACGCACGATCCTGCGCCCGGCAGTGACGCTGCCTCTACGGCGCAGCTGGGGCCATCTGGTGCCACGTCTGAGTCTGAACTACGCGAGCTACCAGCTCGATGAGAACGCCGCCCCGGGGGATGCCAACCCGGACTACTTCGTTCCCGCATTCAGTCTCGACAGCGGCTTGGTCTTCGAACGGGACAGCAGCTGGTTCGGCAGCGCCGCCTACCAGACCCTGGAACCGCGGCTCTACTATCTCTACGCCCCCTTCGACGATCAGTCCGAGATCCCCGACTTCGATACCGCCGACCTGGAGCTGAGTTTCGCCAATCTCTTCAAGGAGAACCGCTTCTCCGGCAGCGACCGCTTCGGCGACGCCAACCAGCTCGCATTCGGCCTCACCACCCGCTGGCTGGAAGCCGAGAGCGGGGCGGAACGATTTCGCGCCAGCATCGGTCAGATCTACTACCGACAGGATCGCGAGGTACAGCTGACGGGAGCGGTCGAAGAGAATCCATCATCCTCCGTGGTAGCCGAGCTCTCCACCCGCGTCGGAAACTATTGGCGCGGCCTGCTGACGGTCAGACGGGACCCCCATGTCGACGCAAAGAACATCGACCGGGGACGCCTCGGCATCCACTATCGCGCCCCGGAAAACCGGCTGCTGAACCTGGACTACAACTTCAACCGCAACACCATCGAAGACCTGGACCTCTCCTTCAACTGGCCCATCAGCCACAAATTCACCCTCACGGGCAAGTGGAAATACTCTTATCTTTACGAAAGAAATACGAATAGAATACTCGGCTTTGAATACGGCGGACGCTGCTGCTGGAAGCTGCGCGCCCTCTATCAGCGCTATTTGTCCGATCAGGATGTCAAGGACGAAAACGCCGAGGAGAGCCGGCGGATGATG
>JBNLGI010000041.1:0-5524 GCA_050305975.1 Sedimenticolaceae bacterium
TTCGGCCTGGTGGCCGTGATACTGCTGACCCAGTACGACATCGTCTTCACCCTGGTCACCTTCGGCACGGTGGCGGTCTACGTGGGCTTCACCCTGGCCATCACCGAGTGGCGCATGGAGTACCGCCATGTCATGAACCGGCTCGACTCCCAGGCCAACAGCCAGGCCTTCGACAGCCTGATCAACTACGAGACGGTGAAGTACTTCGGCAACGAACCCTTGGAGCTGCGCCGCTACGACGAGACCCTTTCGCGCTGGGAGGAGAACGCGGTCAAGAGCCAGACCTCCATGTCCCTGCTCAACTTCGGCCAGGGCGGCATCATCGCCATCGGCGTCACCTTCGTCATGATCTTCGCCGCCAACGGGGTGGTGCAGGGCAGCATGTCGATCGGCGACCTGGTGCTGGTCAACGCCTTTATGCTGCAGCTGTTCATCCCGCTGAATTTCCTCGGCATCGTCTACCGCCAGATCAAGTACTCCCTGGCCGACATGGATCTTATCTTCAAGCTGTTGGAGCGCAAGCCGGAGATCACCGACGTCGCGGACGCCGGCGAGCTGAAGCTGAATGGCGGCGAGGTCTGTTTCGAAAGGGTCGATTTCGCCTACCAGCCCGAGCGCCAGATCCTGCACGCCATCGACTTCACCATCGGCGCCGGCGAGAAGGTGGCGGTGGTGGGTCACAGCGGGGCGGGCAAGTCGACCCTCTCGCGGCTGCTGTTCCGCTTCTACGATGTCAGTGGCGGGCGCATCGCCATCGACGGCCAGGATATCCGCGGTGTCACCCGCGAGAGCCTGCGCACGGCCATCGGCATCGTGCCGCAGGACACGGTACTGTTCAACGACACCATCCTCTACAACCTGGCCTACGGCCGACCCGGCGCCAGCCAGGCCGAGATCGAGACCGCCGCCCGCATCGCCCACATCACCGGTTTCATCGAGCAGTTGCCCGACGGCTATCAGACCGTGGTCGGCGAGCGGGGGCTGAAGCTCTCCGGCGGCGAGAAGCAGCGTGTGGCCATCGCCCGCGCCATGCTCAAGCGGCCGCGCATCCTGGTCTTCGACGAAGCCACATCGTCCCTTGACAGCCAGACCGAGCAGGCGATTCAGGAGACCCTGCGCGAGGTGGCGAAGGATCACACCACGCTGGTGATCGCCCATCGCCTCTCCACCGTGGTCGACGCCGACCGCATCCTGGTCATGGATCAGGGACGCATCGTGGAGCAGGGCACCCACCAGGAGTTGCTGGCGCGGCAGGGGCTCTATCAGCGCATGTGGCAGCTGCAGCAGAAAGAGCAGAGAGCGCTGGCGCAGATAAACGAAGCGGAGGCGCTGTCGTGAGGATCTACCTGGTCGGCGGCGCGGTGCGCGACGAACTGCTCAAGCTGCCGGTCAGCGAGCGGGACTGGGTGGTGGTGGGCGCCACTCCCGAGCAGATGCTGGAGCTGGGCTACCGCCGGGCCGATGCCGAGTTTCCCGTCTTTCTCCATCCCGAGACCGGCGAGGAGTACGCCCTGGCCCGCACGGAGCGCAAGACCGGTCCCGGTTACAAGGGTTTCGAGGTCGATGCCGGTCCCGATGTCACCCTGGAGCAGGATCTGCTGCGCCGCGATCTCACCATCAATGCCCTGGCTCGGGACGAGAACGGTGAGCTGATCGACATCTGCAACGGCCGCGAGGACCTGGATCAGGGGCTGCTGCGCCACATCACCCCGGCCTTCAGCGAGGATCCGGTACGCCTGCTGCGGGTGGCCCGCTTCGCCGCCAAGCTGGGACAGTGGGGCTTCCGCGTGGCCCACGGCACGCACGCGCTGATGAAGAAGATGGCCGCCTCGCCGGAGATCGCTCACCTGCGGGCGGAACGGGTCTGGAAGGAGATGTGGCGTGCCATGCAGGAGAGCCAGCCCTGGCGTTTCTTCGAGGTGCTCCATCGCTGTGGGGCGCTGGCCCGGCTGATGCCCGAAGTGGATCAGGCGATGGAGCGGGTTGCGGGTCACGGTGCCGGACAGGATGAGGCGATGGCGGCTTTGCGGCGGGCGGTGGCGCTGAGCGATGATCCGGTGGTGCGGGTCGCCGCAGCCCTCTATCCGGCCGCTGCCCGGATCGTGGCGGCTCCGGGCTGGCTGGAACGGCTGCGGGCGGGTCGCGAAGAGGCGCAGTTGCTGCAGGATCTTCTCGCTATCGACGGCAGGCTGCCGGCGCTGGACGACAGCGCCGCTCTGCTGCAGACCGCCGCCCGTCTGAAGCCCCACCAGCAACCCCTGCGCTTCAGCCGATTGCTGCTGGCGGCGAGCGCCCTCTGGCCTCGCGCCATGGCCGAGCTGGAGAAGCCGCTGCAGCTGGCGGCCGAGACACTCCAACGTAAACCGCCGCCGGAACTCTACCGACCCGAACTCTCAGGCGCTGCCTTGGGTGAGGCGTTGATGGCCTGGCGCGCAGCCTTGCTGCAGGGTCTGCTGCAGGCTGCCTGCGAAAAAGCCGGTGAGGACGGTTCATGATAGAGTTCCCGGTTATGCAGAGTGAAGAGAAAAGATCGGGAGAACTGCCTCGGGAGGGGGGTGACGACGATTATCGCCCGGAGCAGCGGGGTTGGATGAGCTGGCTGGAAGGGGTGGTCGATCCGCGTCACTGGCCGAGTCTGCGGATTCTCTTCACCGGTAATCTGCTGACGCCGATCCTGTTGTTGGGGGGGAGTGTCCTCTTCTGCCTGATGCTGGCTTTGCTGCTGGTGGCCCGGGTGCCCGAATACACGGCGCTGCATGGGATGCTGCTGATCGGCAGTTTCGTCGCCTTCCTCTCTCTGCTGCTGGTGCTGATGCGACTGCGCAGCCAGCTACTGCGTCCGCTCTCCACCCTGGAGCAGACCGTGAATCAGATCTGCCAGGGCGAACCGGTGGCCCATCGGGGTTCCGAGCAGCCGACCGGCGTGCTCAGCGGCATGGCCCGCGACATCGACAGTCTCAACGAGGAGCTGACCGACATCTACGAAGACATGGAGGTGCGCGTCGCCCGCCAGACCTGGCGCCTAGCCCAGAAGACCACCTCCCTGCAGGTGCTCTACGACGTGGCAGCCGGCATCAACCAGTCGGAAAACCTGGACGAACTCCTGCTGGAGTACATGACGGTCTTCAAGCGCATGGTCAACGCCCGCTCCGCCACCGTCCACCTGGTGCTGCAGGACGACCGGGTGCGCCAGGTCGGCTGTATCGACCAGAACGGTCGCCTCTACAATGAGCAGGAGCTGCTGCCGATCAGGCTCTGCCAGTGCGGCATCGCGCTCTCGCCCGGGGATATTCTCTGCGCCCAGGACGCCCGCGCCTGCTCCCGGCGCAACGGCCGGCGCATGTTCAGTCCGGACGAGGTGGAGCGGGTCTCGGTGCCCATGTGGTACCACGGCGACGTGCTCGGTTTCTACCACCTCTATGTGGACAAGCCGGGCATCTACGACGGCCGCGAGGACGTTCTCGACATCCTCAATACCATCGGCAGCCATCTCGGCATGGCGGTGGCCAAGCAGCGCTCCGACACCGAGGCGCGCCGCCTCTCCATCGTCGAGGAGCGCACCTCCCTGGCCCATGAACTGCACGACTCCCTGGCCCAGACCCTGGCCAGCCTGCGCTTTCAGGTACGTATGCTGGAGGAGACCCTGCAGGACGCCGGCGCCACGTCGAAGGCGCTGCAGGAGGCCGCCCGGATCCATAACGGTCTCGACGAGGCCCACGACGAGCTGCGCGAGCTGATCAACAGCTTTCGCGCGCCGCTGGACCAGCGCGGTTTGGTGACGGCTCTCGGCAAGCTGGTGGAGCGTTTCAATCAGGAGACCGGCATCGCCGCCTTCTTCCAGCCCGACTGTCTGAAGACCGATCTCGACACCAACCAGGAGATGCAGGCCCTGCGTATCGTGCAGGAGTCGCTGGCCAACATCCGCAAACACGCCCAGGCGCATACCGTGCGGGTACTGCTGCGCTGTCGCAGTCCGGGTACCTATCTGATCCTGGTGGAGGACGATGGGGTCGGCTTCGAGGGCTCGGCCCCCAAAGGCAATCCGGGTGAGCACATCGGACTCTCGATCATGCAGGAGCGGGCGAGACGTATCGGCGGAGAGCTCTCCATCGAGAGCGAACCCGGTGAAGGGACCCGGGTGGAACTGATCATTCGCAGTGCCCGTGGCGAGGCGAACTTGTTGAGGTAGATGAGATGCGTGTGCTGGTAATCGACGACCATGCCCTGTTCCGCGTCGGGCTCCAGGAGCTGCTGGAGCGGCGGGGCATCGATGTGATCGCGGAGGGGGACTGTCTCAAGGGCATCGAGATCGTGGCCCAGGAGAAGCCCGACGTGGTGCTGCTCGACATGCGTATGCCCGACATGACCGGGACCGAGGTGTTGTCGGTGCTGCGCAAGCACTACCCGAATATGCCGATCAGCATGCTCACCACCAGCCGCGAGGAGGCGGACGTGATCGAGGCATTGCAGGGTGGCGCCCAGGGCTACCTGCTGAAGGACATGGAGCCGAATGAGTTGATCGACGCCCTGCAGCAGATCGTCAAGGGCAATACGGTGGTGGCCAAGGAGCTGACCAGCGTGCTGGCCAAGGCGGTGCAGGGCGAGAGTCAGCGGGCGAGCGCCCAGGCCTCCTCCCTCGACGACCTCACACCGCGGGAACGGGAGATCCTGTGCCATCTGGCGGACGGCCAGAGCAACAAGGTGATCGCCCGCAATCTGGGTATCTCGGACGGCACCGTGAAACTCCACGTGAAGGCGATCCTGCGCAAGCTCGATGTCCATTCTCGGGTGGAGGCCGCCGTCATCGCCGTGGAGCAGAACCTCTGTTCACGGGGTTCATAGAAGAAAAACGAGCGGAGAGAAGCGTGCTCTCCAAGCAGCAGGAAACGACAACATGAAGAATTTTCTCGGTCTGATCAGCGACTGCCTCGGCGACGTGAAGGAGATCATGCCCTGGGACCTGGAGGAGCGCATGGCGGAGAATCCGGACCTGATGGTGGTCGATGTGCGTGAGCCCTACGAGTACGACGCCATGCATATCGAGGGTTCCATCTCGGCACCCCGCGGAATTCTCGAATCGGCCTGCGAATGGGACTACGAGGAGACCATCCCCGAACTGGTCAAGGCCAGGGAGCGGGAGATCGTGGTGGTCTGCCGATCCGGCTATCGGAGCGTGCTGGCAGCCTTCTCCATGCACCTGCTCGGCTACAAGAACGTGGTTTCGTTGAAGACCGGGCTGCGGGGCTGGAACGACTACGAGCAGCCGCTGGTGGACAACTCGGACCAGCCGGTCGACATCGAGGCGGCGGACGACTACTTCACGCCCAAGCTGCGGGAGGATCAGCTGAGCCCTAAGCTATAGAGTTTTGAGTTGTGAGTTATTAGTTTTGAGTTAGCGTGTTCGCTACGCTCACAAGTTTATATCCCCCCCTCTCCCTGGCCCTCTCTCGCAAGGGGAGAGGGGACGCAGTGATTAAGCGCCAACGCGAACAAACAGCTCGATTGCACGGGCTGACAGTAAGCA
>JBNLGI010000042.1:0-18503 GCA_050305975.1 Sedimenticolaceae bacterium
TCAACTATCAGGAGGCGGGCGAATACTTCGGCGAACTCTCACTCATCGACGACTGCACCCGTTCGGCCTCGATCATGACCACGGAGCCCTGCACGCTCGCCGTCATCACCAAGCAGGCCTTCCATCAGATCATGCAGGACAGCCCCGCCATCGCCATCCATCTGCTGAAGGACCTGGTGCATCGGGTCAGAACCCTCACCGAGGAGGTCAGGAGCCTTGCCCTGTCCGATGTCTACGGACGCCTGAGCAAGACGCTCCTCGGCATGGCGGTGGAACGCGACGGCGAATGGGTCATCGACGAGCCCTTCACCCAGCAGGAACTGGCCAACCGTATCGGTGCCTCGCGCGAGATGGTCTGTCGCATCATCAAGGATCTGGTCAAGGGGGGTTATCTCACCACGGGTCCCAAACAGACCGTCATCCACAAAACCCTGCCGAAGCGCTATTGATGGGATCGTGAGCGACCTGCTGAATGCTTCCGGTCGTCATCTGAAGATGATGCAGAGCTGGCGGTAGGGTGGGGCCCTGCCCCACCAGAGTTTCTCGATATCCCAGGCGAAAACGGAAACGATTCACGATATCCGATCCCGTTCAGTCCGCCCGACAGGTCACATATCGGATGTGAATATTTCACAGACGACCGCCCTCGTCTTCCCTAACCTGAATCATGTTGGGCGAAAGTCCGGCGACCAGCTTTTCCAATGCGCTAAGGAAGCTGCCGGGAGTAACCCTGTGTTCGACAGGATTCCGGTAGTGAAGTCTGCATGTTGGAGAAGCATTTCCTCCACTTTGCCCTCCGCACTCTGCGGAGGGCTTTTTTACCAATCGGCATCACTCATGAGCTACGTTTCGGTGGGGCAGGGCCCCACCCTACGATAAACGGGTAGGGTGGGGCCCCGCCCCACCGTCGAGCACAGAGATCGAAGAAGACGTCAGGCTTGGAAGTGTCCGTGTCAGGTCGGTTGATAGTGAATCAATGCAGGATGTTGAACATCCGGTTGCGATAACGTTTCACCAGTGGGCCCTGGCCGCCGAGCATGTCGAAGATACGCAGCATGTCCTTGCGCGCCGCGTCGTCGCCGTATTCCCGGTCCTGCTGCAGCAGGGTCAGCAGCAGCTCCAGCGCCCCTTCCAGATCGTTCTGCATGATCTTGTGCGAGGCCAGCTGGTGCAGGGCCTCGCTGTCGGCCGGATTCTCCTGCAAGCGTTTTTCAAGCGCTTCAGGCGACGGTGTGTCGGCGTTGGAGCGGTCGAACTGCAGGCGCGCCAGCATGGCGCTGACCTCGGGTTTCTTCTTCTCCTCCTCCGGCAGGGCTTCGAGTTGCTGCTCCGCCTCGTCGAGCTTGCCGACGGTTGCCAGATAGCGGGCGTTGGCCAGCATCACCCGCGGGCTGCCCGGGTCCATCTGCGCCGCCTGCTGGATCAGGGTGCCGGCATTGTCGGCATCGCCCTGCAGCAGCAGCTGCTCGGCCTGGGCCAGCAGGCCGTCCGACTCCCGGGGGATGTATTTGTCGATGAAGCTGCGGACTTCGGCCTCGGGCAGGGCGCCCATGAATTCGTCCACCATCTCGCCCTTGAGGAAGAGCTTGACGCAGGGGATGCTGCGGATGCCGAAATGGGCCGCCAGCTGCTGCTGTTCCTCGGTGTTGACCTTGGCCAGGATGAACTTGCCCTGATACTCGTCGGCCAGTTTGGTCAGGGTCGGTGTCAGTGCTTTGCAGGGATTGCACCACTCGGCCCAGAAGTCGACCAGTACCGGCCGGCTCATGGAGGTCTGCAACACCACCTGCTGGAAGTTCTCCACCGTGACATCGTAGATGAAGGATGAGTCGGCCATCACTGTAGCTCCTGTGGGGATACTGAATCGGACGCCATTATACTGAATCCGGGAGGGAATGAAGGCTTGAAATCGGCCAACAGGCGCCTCATCTGTAAGGCAGTCAACAAGCTGGAAAATCTCCATGAGCGATGCAGTCCATATCGTCTGTCCCCACTGTGACGGCGTCAACCGGGTGCCCGCGTCCCGCCTGGGGGAGGGTGCCAAGTGCGGCAAGTGCCATCGACCCCTCTTCAACGGCCACCCCCTGGCGCTGGATGAACGCCGCTTCTCCCGCCACGCACAGAAAAGCGACATCCCGCTGCTGATCGATTTCTGGGCCCCCTGGTGCGGTCCCTGCCGCATGATGGCCCCGGCCTTCGAGCAGGCGGCCGCCCAGCTGGAGCCCGGCATGCGATTGGTCAAGGTCAACACCGAAGAGGCACAACAGCTGGGTGCGCAATTCGGCATACGCAGTATTCCGACCCTGATGCTGATGCGGGGTGGTCGCGAGGTCGCCCGTCAGCCCGGCGCGATGGACGCGGGCGGTATCGTGAACTGGGCGAGGCAGTACTCCAGATAGGCCGAGATTCCGGTGATCGGATTAGACAGCCCCATCCGCCATAAGTAGAATGGCACCTGTCGATGGGGGGTACGAGGCAGCCTGCCGGTCGACACTTACAACGTTGAGATTCCCTGGGGTGGGCACGTCGCGGTCCGCCCCTTTTTGCACGCCCGCAAAATCGGAGAGACTCTTGAGAAAACCAGCAATTCTGGTCCTGGAAGACGGCAGCCAGTTCAGGGGTGAGGCTATCGGAGCCGATGGTGAGACCGTCGGCGAAGTGGTCTTCAATACGGCGATGACCGGATATCAGGAGATTCTGACCGACCCCTCCTACAGCCGGCAGATCGTCACCCTCACCTATCCCCATATCGGAAATACCGGCGTCAATGCCGAGGACGAGGAGTCGGAGCGGATCCACGCCGCCGGCCTGGTGATCAAGGATCTGCCGCTGATTACCAGCAACTGGCGTTCGGAGGATTCCCTCGAGGTCTATCTGCAGCGCCACGGCATCGTCGCCATCGCCGATATCGACACCCGTCGTCTGACCCGTATCCTGCGGGAGAAGGGTGCCCAGAACGGCTGCATCATGGCGGGAGACGGGATCGACCAAGCCCGGGCCCTGGAACTGGCCAAGGGCTTTGCCGGCCTCAAGGGCATGGACCTGGCCAAAGAGGTGACCACCCAGACACCTTATGAATGGGCTCAGGGCACCTGGTCGCTGGACGAGGGGTTGCCCGACGCACCTCACCCGCTCGAAGAGAAGCTGCCCTATCACGTGGTGGCCTACGACTACGGCATCAAGCGCAACATCCTGCGCATGCTGGTCGACCGCGGCTGCCGGGTCACCGTGGTACCGGCGCAGATGCCGGCCGACGAGGTGCTGGCGATGCAGCCCGACGGTGTCTTCCTCTCCAACGGGCCGGGCGATCCCGAGCCCTGCGACTACGCCATCGAAGCGATCGGCAAAATCGTCGCTAGCGGCCTGCCGGTATTCGGCATCTGCCTCGGGCACCAGCTGTTGGGTCTGGCATCCGGTGCGCGTACGGTGAAGATGAAGTTCGGCCACCATGGCGCCAACCATCCGGTACAGGACCTGGAGCAGGGCACCGTCATGATCAGCAGCCAGAACCACGGCTTCGCGGTGGACGAAACGACCCTGCCCGATACGCTGAGAGCCACCCACCGTTCGCTCTTCGACGGCACCCTGCAGGGTATCCACCGTACCGACAAACCGGCCTTCAGTTTCCAGGGGCATCCGGAAGCCAGCCCCGGTCCCCATGACGTGGCTCCGGTATTCGATCACTTCATCGATTTGATCAAGCAGCGGGGTTGACGCCCGACGAGCCCATCGGAAGCTGAAAGGTACTCGGTGGTTTTTTTCATGCTGTAGGGTGACTCGCGTCCCTGGCGGCCAAACAGATTCAACGGTTGTTAAATGCCCAAGCGTACAGACATACAGAGCATCATGATCATTGGCGCCGGTCCTATCGTCATCGGGCAGGCGTGCGAGTTCGACTACTCCGGTGCCCAGGCCTGCAAGGCGCTGCGGGAGGAGGGATTCCGGGTCATTCTGGTCAACTCCAACCCGGCCACCATCATGACCGATCCGGACATGGCGGACGCCATCTATATCGAACCGATCACCTGGCGGACCCTGGAGCGGATCATCGAAAAGGAGCGTCCCGACGCCCTGCTGCCCACCATGGGCGGCCAGACCGCCCTCAACTCGGCGCTGGATCTGGTGCGCGAGGGCGTGCTGGCGAAATATGGCGTGGAGATGATCGGCGCCACCCGCGAGGCGATCGACAAGGCCGAGGACCGGGACCTGTTCCGCCAGGCGATGCGCAAGATCGGCCTCGACATGCCCCGTTCGGCCATCGCCCACAGCATGGAGGAGGCGCTGCAGGTGCAGGTGCAGATCGGCTTCCCCACCATCATCCGTCCCTCCTTCACCATGGGCGGCAGCGGCGGCGGCATCGCCTACAACCCGGAGGAGTTCGTCGAGATCTGCGAGCGCGGGCTCGACCTCTCGCCCACCAACGAGCTGCTCATCGAGGAGTCGATCCTGGGTTGGAAAGAGTTCGAGATGGAGGTGGTGCGTGACCGCAAGGACAACTGCATCATCATCTGCTCGATCGAGAACCTGGATCCCATGGGCGTGCACACCGGCGATTCCATCACCGTGGCGCCGGCCCAGACCCTGACCGACAAGGAGTACCAGATCATGCGCAACGCCTCGCTGGCGGTGTTGCGCGAGATCGGCGTCGAGACCGGCGGCTCCAATGTGCAGTTCGCCATCAATCCCGAGAACGGGCGCATGATCATCATCGAGATGAACCCCCGCGTCTCCCGCTCCTCGGCGCTGGCCTCCAAGGCCACCGGCTTTCCCATCGCCAAGGTGGCGGCCAAGCTGGCGGTCGGCTACACCCTGGACGAGCTGCAGAACGAGATCACCGGCGGCGCCACGCCGGCCTCCTTCGAGCCCAGTATCGACTATGTGGTCACCAAGGTGCCGCGCTTCGCCTTCGAGAAGTTCCCCCAGGCTGACGACCGCCTGACCACCCAGATGAAGTCGGTGGGCGAGGTGATGGCTATCGGCCGCACCTTCCAGGAGTCGCTGCAGAAGGCCCTGCGTGGCCTCGAGACCGGCAAGGACGGCCTCGACGAGATCGTCGACCTGAGCGATGAGGATGTGCGCGACACCCTGGTCCGGGAGATCCGCCTGCCCGGGCCCGAGCGGCTGTGGTACGTGGCGGAGTGCTTCCGCTTCGGCATGACCCTGGACCAGGTGCACGAGATCTGCGCCATCGATCCCTGGTTCCTGGTGCAGATCGAAGAACTGGTCAACATCGAGCGCGAGGTCGCCGGCCAGGGACATGAAGGGCTCAATCCGGAACGGCTGCGCTTTCTCAAACGCAAAGGCTTCTCGGACTGCCGTATCGCCACCCTGGTGGAGAGCGAGGAGGCGGAGATCCGTCGCCTGCGTCACGAGGCGGGGATCCGCCCCGTCTACAAGCGGGTAGATACCTGCGCCGCCGAATTCGCCACCAGCACGGCCTACATGTACTCCACCTACGACGAGGAGTGTGAGGCTCAGCCCAGCGAGAGGAAGAAGATCATGGTGCTCGGCGGCGGTCCCAACCGCATCGGCCAGGGTATCGAGTTCGACTACTGCTGCGTGCACGCCGCCTTCGCCATGCGCGAGGACGGCTACGAGAGCATCATGGTCAACTGCAATCCGGAGACGGTCTCCACCGACTACGATACCTCCGACCGGCTCTACTTCGAGCCCCTGACCCTGGAGGATGTGCTGGAGATCATCGACAAGGAGAATCCCCTCGGCGTCATCGTCCAGTACGGCGGGCAGACACCGCTCAAGCTGGCCAACGACCTGGAGGCGGCGGGCGCACCGATCATCGGCACCAGCCCCGACTCCATCGACCTGGCGGAGGATCGGGAGCGCTTCCAGCAGATGGTGGAGAAGCTTGGGCTGAAGCAGCCCCCGAACCGTACCGCACGCAATCCCGAGGACGCAGTGCGCCTGGCCGAGGAGATCGGTTACCCGCTGGTGGTGCGTCCCTCCTACGTACTGGGCGGCCGCGCCATGGAGATCGTCTACAACGAGACCGACCTGCGCCGCTACATGCGCGAGGCGGTGAGCGTCTCCAACGACTCGCCGGTGCTGCTCGACCGCTTCCTCGACGACGCCATCGAAGTCGACGTGGACGCCATCTGCGACGGCGAGGATGTCCTCATCGGCGGTATCATGGAGCATATCGAACAAGCCGGTGTCCACTCCGGTGACTCCGCCTGCTCGCTGCCGCCCTACACCCTGTCGGCGGCGGTCCAGGACCGCATGCGCGAGCAGATGCGCAAGATGGCCCTGGAGCTGAAAGTGGTGGGGCTGATGAACACCCAGTTCGCCATCAAGGACAACCAGATCTACCTGCTGGAGGTCAATCCGCGCGCCTCGCGCACCGTACCCTTTGTCTCCAAGGCCACCGGCGTGCAGCTGGCCAAGGTGGCGGCCCGCTGCATGGCCGGTACCAGCCTGAAGCAGCAGGGCATCACAAAAGAGGTGATTCCGGAGAACTATTTCGTCAAGGAGGCGGTCTTCCCCTTCGTCAAGTTCCCGGGCGTCGATACGGTGCTGGGCCCCGAGATGAAGTCGACCGGTGAGGTGATGGGCGTCGGTCGTACCTTCGGCGAGGCCTACAACAAATCGATCATGGGTGCCGGCTACCAGTTGCCCGAAGGCGGGCGCGCCCTGCTGAGTGTGCGCAACGCCGACAAGGCGCGGGCGGTGCAGGTGGCCCAGGATCTGATCGATCTCGGCTTCACCCTGAGCGCCACCGGCGGTACCTGTCAGGCAATCCTGGATGCGGGACTCGAGTGCGCCCGCATCAACAAGGTGATGGAGGGACGTCCCCACATCGTCGACTCGATCAAGAACAACGAGGTCAACCTGATCATCAACACCACGGAAGGGGCCAAGGCGATCGCCGATTCGGCCGAGATCCGTCGCGCGGCCCTGCAACACAAGGTGAGCTACACCACCACCATCTCCGGCGCCGAGGCCACCTGCCTGGCGCTGAAGCAACTGGATAAACTGAGTGTCAACCGTCTTCAGGACCTGCATGACTGAAGGCGCTGAGAGGAATCGACTATGAGTAAGGTACCGCTGACCGCCAAGGGCGCCGCCAAGCTTCAGGAGGAGCTGAAGCGGCTGAAGGGCGTCGAGCGCCCGAAGATCATCAAGGCCATCGCAGAGGCGCGCGAGCACGGCGATCTGAAGGAGAATGCGGAGTACCATGCGGCCCGTGAGCAGCAGAGCTTCGTCGAGGGCCGGATCAAGGATATCGAGGGCAAACTCTCCCACGCCCAGATCATCGACGTGACCAAGCTGGATGCCGGCGGCAAGGTGGTCTTCGGTGCCACCGTGGTGGTGCTGGAACTCGACAACGACGCCGAATTCACCTACCAGATCGTGGGTGACGACGAGGCCGACATCAAGCACAACCTGATCTCCATCAGCTCGCCCATCGCCCGTGCCCTGATCGGCAAACAGGAGGGGGACGATGTCTTTCTGGAGACGCCGGGCGGCAAGCGGGAGTTCGAGATTCTGGAAGTGCGGTATGAGTGATTAATTTTGAATTATGAATTGGGGTGTTCGCTTCGCTCAGGTCTGATTAGTGTCCCCTCTCCCCAACCCCTCTTCCGCAAGGGGAGAGGGGCTTTCAGGAGGCACCCAACCTGACAGGCAGATTCCCTCTCCCCTTGCGGGAGAAGGCCAGGGAGAGGGGGAGTAAAACACCGTGCGCGCAGCGCACACCCCCACATTCAAAATTCATAATTCAACACAAAATTAAATAACGATCCTGTTTTTCTTTTTCTTCGGATTGGGCCGGTAGAAGACCGCCACCCGGCCGATGATCTGCACCAGCGAGGCCGAAAGCCGGGTGACGATCTCCCCGCTGAGCTCTTCCCGGTCGGCCTTGTCGGCGCCGGCCAGTTTTACCTTGATCAATTCGTGGATATCGAGGGTCGAGTCGATCTCCGCCAGTACGTTCTCGCTCAGGCCGTGCTGGCCGACGATGACCACGGGTTTGAGGGGGTGGGCCAGTTTTTTCAGTTCGCGTATCTGCGCGGAGGTCAGGGACATGGGGTTTCTGCCGGTTGTCTGTGCGGGGGCGGATTCTAGCCCTTTTCCGGGTATGATGAAACGTGGGATGGGGATTTTGAATTGTGAATTATGAATTATGAATGTTGAATTGATGTGTGCGCTGCGTGCACGGTTTGTTTATCCCCCCCTCTCCCTGGCCCCTCCCGCAAGGGGAGAGGGGATCTGCCTGTCAGGTCGGGTGCCTCCTGAAAGCCCCTCTCCCCTTGCGGGAGAGGGGTTGGGGAGAGGGGGAAACTAATCAGACCTGAGCGAAGTAAACACATCAATTCAACATTCATAATTCACAATTCAAAATTAAACGAATGAAGCGCAGTAAAAGCAGCCGCCAATGGCTCGACCGCCACTTCAAGGACGAGTACGTAAAAAAGGCCCAAAAGGCCGGTTATCGCTCGCGTGCGGCTTTCAAGTTGCTGGAAATCCAGGAAAAAGACAGGATCTTCAAGCCGGGTATGCGGGTGGTGGACCTGGGTGCGGCGCCCGGAGGCTGGAGTCAGATCGCGCGGGATCTGGTGGGCAAGAAAGGGCAGGTGATCGCGCTCGATATCCTGCCGATGGACCCGATTGCCGGTGTCGAGATCATCCAGGGGGACTTTCGCGAGGACGAACCGCTCTCCCGATTGCGCAATCTCCTGGGTGGTGAGCCGGTCGATCTTGTAATTTCCGACATGGCGCCCAATGTTACGGGTATGGCCAGTGTGGATCAGCCGCGCGCCATCTATCTGTGTGAACTGGCGCTGGATTTCGCCCGGGAAAGCTTGAAGCCGGGCGGCGGTTTTGTCATCAAGGTCTTCCAGGGGGCCGGATTCGATGAATTCATCAGATCCGTGCGCCAGTCCTTCGGGCGCGTGGTGAGTCGCAAGCCGGCGTCATCGCGGGCGAAAAGCCGTGAGATCTATCTGGTAGCAGGGAACTTTAAGTTATAGTACCGTACCAATCAGTTAATCCGACAAATCAGTCAGTTGCACTTCACCGGGCCTGACCGGCGAGCGGCGACAGGGGTGTCCCGGCTCCGGCCAGACGGGTTGCCAAACTGATGCGGAATCCAGTCCCGCCCCAACGGCGGGATGTTATGCGAGGTTTATGCTTTGAACGACATGGCAAAAAATCTGATACTCTGGGTGGTGATCGCCATCGTGCTGATGACGGTCTTCAACAACTTCTCCACCACCCAGCCCAAGTCGCAGATGAAGTCCTATTCCGATTTCATCGCCGATGTGAAATCGGGACAGGTCAAAGAGGTGACCATCAGCGGCAACGGGCACGACATCGACGGTACGCTCACTTCCGGACAGCACTTCTCCACCTACAGTCCGGGTGACGACATGCTGGTCAGCGATCTGCTCAACAACAATGTTGAGATCTCCGCCGTGCCGCCCGAGAAGCCCTCCCTGCTGATGAATATCCTCATCAACTGGTTTCCGCTCTTCGTTCTGATCGGTCTCTGGATCTTCTTCATGCGCCAGATGCAGGGTGGCGGAGCCGGCCGGGGCGCCATGTCCTTCGGCAAGAGCAAGGCCCGCATGCTGAGCGAGGATCAGGTCAAGATCACCTTCAGCGACGTGGCCGGCGTGGAGGAGGCCAAGGAGGAGGTGACCGAGATGGTCGACTTCCTGCGCGATCCCTCCAAGTTCCAGAAGCTGGGCGGCAAGATCCCCAAGGGCGTGCTGATGGTTGGCTCGCCAGGTACCGGTAAGACCCTGCTGGCCAAGGCCATCGCCGGCGAGGCCAAGGTGCCCTTCTTCACCATCTCCGGTTCCGACTTCGTCGAGATGTTCGTCGGCGTCGGCGCCTCCCGCGTGCGCGACATGTTCGACCAGGCCAAGAAGCACGCCCCCTGCATCATCTTCATCGACGAGATCGACGCGGTGGGCCGCCATCGCGGCGCCGGCCTGGGCGGCGGCCACGACGAGCGCGAGCAGACACTCAACCAGCTGCTGGTGGAGATGGACGGCTTCGAGGGCAACGAGGGCGTCATCGTCATCGCCGCCACCAACCGTCCCGACGTGCTCGATCCGGCGTTGCTGCGTCCCGGCCGTTTCGACCGCCAGGTGGTGGTGCCGCTGCCCGACGTGCGCGGCCGCGAGCAGATCCTCAAGGTCCATCTGCGCAAGGTGGCGGCCGCCGACGACGTCAAGCCCGGCATCATCGCCCGCGGCACTCCCGGCTTCTCCGGCGCCGACCTGGCCAACTTGGTTAACGAGGCGGCGCTGTTCGCCGCCCGCGCCAACAAGAGTCTGGTGACCATGGAGGAGATGGAAAAGGCCAAGGACAAGATCCTCATGGGCACCGAACGGCGCACCATGGTCATGAGCGAGGAGGAGAAGAAGCTTACCGCCTACCACGAGGCGGGACACGCCATCGTCGGCCGTCTGGTGCCCTCTCACGACCCGGTCTATAAAGTGAGCATCATTCCCCGCGGCCGCGCCCTGGGCGTGACCATGTTCCTGCCCGAAGCGGATCGCTACAGCTACAGCAAGGAGCATCTGGAGAGCCAGATCTCCAGTCTCTTCGGCGGTCGTATCGCCGAGGAGCTGATCTTCGGTATCGACAAGGTCACCACCGGCGCCTCCAACGACATCAAGCGCGCCACCGAAATCGCGCGTAACATGGTGACCAAGTGGGGCCTCTCCGAGCGCTTGGGTCCGCTGATGTACAGCGAGGAGGAGGAAGAGGTCTTCCTCGGCCGCTCGGTGACCCAGCACAAGAACGTCTCCGACGACACCGCCCACACCATCGACGAGGAGATCCGCAGCTTCATCGACCGCAACTACGAGCGCTCCAACACCATTCTCACCGAGAATATGGAGAAGCTGCACCTGATGGCCGAGGCGCTGATCAAGTACGAGACCATCGACAGCGATCAGATCGACGACATCATGGGGGGCAAGACGCCGCGTCCGCCGAAGGACTGGGTCGAGCCTGAGGGCACCGACGGCGGTGCCAAGCCTTCCGGTGAGTCGCCGGCTTCCGACGATGTCTCAGGCACCATCGGCGGCCCTGCCGGCCAGCACTGATACGCCTGAACCGCCTTGATTCTCGATTGCGGAGGGATACCCCTCGACCTGGGTCGACCCCAGGTCATGGGGATCCTCAATCTGACCCCGGACTCTTTTTCTGACGGTGGCCGCTTCCTGGGCAGGGATGCGGCGCTGCGTCACGCCATGCAGATGGTGGAGGAGGGGGCCGGCATCATCGATATCGGCGGCGAGTCGACCCGTCCCGGTGCCCAGCCCGTTTCTGTCGAGCAGGAGCTGGACCGGGTGGTGCCGGTGATCGAGACGCTGGCCGGTGAGGTATCCGTGCCTATCTCCGTCGATACCCTCAAACCGTCGGTGATGCGCGATGCGGTCGCCGCCGGCGCCGGACTGATCAACGATGTCATGGCGCTGCAGGCGCCGGGCGCCATCGAGACCGTGGCGGAGTTGCAGGTCCCGGTCTGCCTCATGCACATGCAGGGTGAGCCGCGCACCATGCAGCAGCAGCCGCACTATGAGGATGTGGTGGCCGAGGTGCGTGATTTCCTGAGCCAGCGGGTGGCGGCATGCGAGGCCGGCGGGATTCGTCGTGAGCGCATTGTACTCGACCCCGGATTCGGCTTCGGCAAGACCCTGGCGCACAATCTTTCGCTGCTGAAACACCTGGCCGACCTGGATGCTCTGGGACTGCCGCTGTTGGTGGGTATCTCAAGGAAATCGATGATCGGGTCGCTACTGGGTGATGCCCCCGTAGATCAGCGGGTGACCGGAAGCGTGGCCGCAGCGGTGGTTGCAGTCATGCAGGGGGCGGCTATTATCAGAGCCCATGACGTCAAGCAGACTGTCGAAGCGCTCCAGATCGCGTCGGCTGTGCTGTCCGCAGATTAGTTTTAAAGAGGATGTCTCATTGAGTCGCAAATTTTTCGGCACCGACGGGGTGCGCGGCCGGTTCGGCCAAGGGCCGATCACCCCTGAATTCGTGCTCAAACTGGGCTGGGCTGCCGGCCGGGTGCTCGGCACCGAGGCGAAGAGCCGTGTCCTGATCGGCAAGGACACCCGGATTTCCGGCTATCTGCTGGAGTCCGCCCTGGAAGCGGGGCTGACCGCGGCGGGTGTCAACATCACCTTGCTGGGCCCCATGCCGACACCCAGCGTGGCCTATCTGACCCGGACCCTGCATGCCCAGGCGGGCATCGTCATCAGTGCCTCACACAATCCCTATCAGGACAACGGCATCAAATTCTTCTCCGCGGACGGTCTGAAACTTCCGGATGAAGTGGAAAGCGCTATCGAGGCGGAGATGGAGAAGCCGCTGATCACCGTCGATTCCGCCAATCTGGGACGGGCCGAAAAGATGGCGGCCGAGGGCCGCTACATCGAATTCTGTAAAAGCACCATCCCGTTGCGGACCCGCTTTCACGGTATGAAAATCGTTGTCGACTGCGCCAATGGCGCCACCTACAACATCGCTCCCTACGTCTTCGACGAGATGGGCGCGGATGTGATCGCCATCGGCAACAAGCCCAACGGTTTCAATATCAACGACGGCGTCGGTTCGACCCATCCGGAACACCTCAAACAGGCGGTGCGCGAGCACAACGCCGACCTCGGCGTCGCCCTGGATGGCGACGGTGACCGGCTGATCATGGTCGACAGCCAGGGCAATGAGGTGGACGGAGACGAGATTCTCTACATCATCGCCCGCTCACGCATGCGCATGGGCGAACTGAGGGGTGCGGTCGTCGGCACGCTGATGAGCAATCTGGGACTGGAGAACGCGCTGCGCGAGCAGGGGGTCGTCTTCGAAAGGACTCAGGTGGGCGATCGTTACATCATGGAGCGCCTGTTCAACAAAGGCTGGGTGCTCGGGGGTGAGCAGTCGGGCCACATCATCTGTCTCGATCGCACCACCACCGGGGACGGCATCGTTTCGGCTCTGCAGGTGTTGGCGGAGATGCACGCCACCGGTCAGAGTCTGCAGGAACTCGCCAGCGGCATGACCAAGTACCCCCAGCAACTGACCAACATCAAGCTCGGCAGCAAGACACCGCAGGAGATCATGGCGTCCGAGGCGGTGAGGAAGTCGGTGCGGGAGGCGGAGGTCGAGATGGGCTCGGGGGGCAGGGTGCTGTTGCGGCCCTCGGGTACGGAACCGCTGATCCGGGTCATGGTCGAGGGCAGTGACATGGAACTGGTCCGTCGTTACTCCGACAGTATCGCCGGCGTCGTACAGGAGCAGGTGGACGCGGAGACTGCCTGATCCCACCGAGTCGCTTCGCAGGAGTGCGTGGACAAAGGAAGATGGCCGGCACAGGGATGACGATGGTGATTGATTTCAAGCGCGTTGGCCGTTAAGCTACCGCGCTTTCTTTTGATACGCAGGAGTGAGGGCATGCGAAAACCACTGGTTGCCGGTAACTGGAAGATGAACGGCTCGCTGGAGAGCGTCCGGACCCTTTTGGATGGCATCAAAAGTGGTGTTGCTGCAGTGCAGAACGCAGAAGTGGCTGTCTGCCCTCCCTATGTCTTTCTGCCGGAAGCCGAAAAGCTGCTGGCGGGTACGGTCGTCGCCTGGGGCGGTCAGGACCTCTCCACCGAGTCGTCAGGCGCCTATACCGGCGAAGTGTCCGCCTCCATGCTGAATGATTTCGGCTGCAAATATGTCATCGTGGGCCACTCGGAGCGTCGTACCTACCATGCCGAGAGCGACGAGCTGGTGGCCAAAAAATATGCCGTGGCGCGCGCCGCCGGCCTGGTGCCGATTCTCTGTGTGGGCGAGACCCTGGAGGAGCGCGAAGCCGGCATTACCGAAACCGTGGTCGCGCGTCAGCTCGACGCCGTGATCGAGCTCGAGGGCGTCGACGCGCTGAAGGACGGCGTGATCGCCTACGAGCCGGTATGGGCCATCGGCACCGGCAAGACGGCCACGCCCGATCAGGCGCAGGAGGTGCATGCCTTCATTCGCCGGCGGGTCGCGGAGAAGAGCGCGGAGGTGGCCGAGGGACTGCGTATTCTCTACGGTGGTTCGATGAAGCCCGACAACGCCAAGGAGCTGATCGGAAAGGCGGACATCGATGGTGGCCTGATTGGCGGAGCCTCCCTCAAGGCCGAAGACTTTCTCGGGATCTGCACCGCGGCCAACTAGGTCCTAGAGCAGGCAACAGTTTTATGCAGACAATCTTAGTTGTATTTCATATCTTTCTGGCCATCGGTTTGGTCGGGTTGATCCTGATTCAGCACGGCAAGGGCGCCGATATGGGGGCAGCCTTCGGCAGCGGCGCTTCGGGCACTGTGTTCGGTGCCAAGGGCTCCGCTTCGTTCCTCACGCGACTGACGGCTGGGCTCGCCACCCTGTTTTTCGTCACCAGCATGGTGATGGCCTACTTTGCCGCCCAGCGTGACGATGGCCGTGTGATTCTGGAACCTGCCCAACCGCCGGCTGCGCAGGTCGAGGTCCAGCCTCAAACCGACCTGCCGCCCATGCCGGCAGGTTCGGATGTGCCCGCTGCGCAGGTCGAGGGAGCTGTGCAGGAGAGCGTGCCCCAGGCGGAAGTGCCGAGCGCCGCTGCGCCCGAGAGTGCCGAGGTGCCGAACGCGCCGGTCGAGGCGCCCGTGACGGAGCCGGTCGAGGCGCCGGCGGCATCGGAGCAGGCTGTCGAAACGGCCGCGCCTGAACAGCCGGTCGAAGCCAAGGAGTAGGCTGGATCACAAGAATTGCCGATGTGGTGGAATTGGTAGACACGCTATCTTGAGGGGGTAGTGGCGTAAGCCGTGCCGGTTCAAATCCGGCCATCGGCACCAACACAAAACGGTATTGCTTCCAGCGGAGGCAATGCCGTTTTTTTATGTGCGTAAATGTAATATAAGTAATTGATTTATTAGGAAATAATACTTTTCCACCAACTTGACACGGTTGTATGGCAGAGGATAGACTCCTGCCTTCCCTGATGGTTCGCTGTTTAAAACCATAACGACTTGACGACGAAGGGGGCAGCTGACCCATGCTCGAAAACTATCTACCCATCCTGATTTTCCTGGGCGTGGCCTTTGTGATGGGTGGTATCGTGATCGGTCTTGGATTTCTTCTGGGCACCCGCAAGCCCGACAGTGAGAAGCTCTCGCCCTACGAGTGTGGCTTCGAGGCCTTTGAAAACTCGCGCATGAAATTCGACGTGCGCTACTACCTGGTGGCCATCCTTTTCATCATTTTCGATCTGGAGATCGCCTTCCTCTTTCCCTGGGCCGTGGTGCTGGATCAGATCGGCATGGTGGGCTTTGTCGCCATGATGCTGTTTCTCGGCATTCTGGTGATCGGTTTCATCTATGAGTGGAAGAAAGGGGCGTTGGAGTGGGAATGATCAAAGCCGTAGGGTGCCGAGTCAGGCCTTATATACGGGTGACCGATTTCACGGAGGTACCAAGTGGGTATTGAGGGGATCATGGAGCAGGGGTTCTTCACCACCTCCGCCGACAAACTGATCAATTGGGCCCGCACCGGCTCCATGTGGCCGATGACCTTCGGTCTGGCCTGCTGCGCCGTCGAGATGATGCATGCGGCGGCATCCCGCTACGACATGGATCGTTTCGGTATCATCTTCCGGCCGAGCCCACGGCAGTCTGACGTGATGATCGTGGCCGGTACGCTGGTCAACAAGATGGCGCCGGCACTGCGCAAGGTCTACGACCAGATGGCCGAGCCGCGCTGGGTCATCTCCATGGGTTCCTGCGCCAACGGCGGCGGTTATTACCACTACTCCTATTCGGTCGTGCGGGGCTGCGATCGCATCGTTCCCGTCGACATCTACGTGCCCGGTTGTCCGCCGACGGCAGAGGCACTCCTCTACGGCGTACTGCAGCTGCAGGACAAGATACGCCGTACCAGTACCATCGCTCGTTAATCGGAGTTTCCATGAGCAACGGTTCGCATAACGGTATGCAGGCACGGCTCGGGCAGCTGGCTGACAATCTCGCTTCCGCCTTCTCCGAGCTGGGATGCAGTGTGGAACACTCCTGTGGCGAAGTGACGCTGGTCGTACCCCGGGAGCACCTGATCGAGGTCGCCACCCGGCTGCGCGACGACGATACCTTCCGTTTCGAGGAGCTGATGGATGTCTGCGGCGTCGACTACGCCGCCTACGGCAAGTCGGAGTGGCAGACCGACGAGGCGCCGGATACCGGCTTCGGTCGCGGCGTCACCGCCATCGGTCAGCTAGAGGTGATGGAGCAGAACCGTTTCGCGGCGGTCTACCACCTGCTCTCGATCAGCCACAACACGCGCCTGCGGCTGCGTGTCTTCGTCGATACCGCGGAACCGATTGTCGATTCGATGGTGCCGGTCTGGGAGAGCGCCAACTGGTTCGAGCGCGAGGCCTTCGACCTCTACGGCATCCTCTTCAGCGGCCATCCCGATCTGCGCCGCATACTTACCGACTATGGTTTCATCGGCCACCCCTTCCGCAAGGATTTTCCGCTCATCGGCCAGGTCGAGATGCGCTACGACCCCAACCTGGGCCGGGTGGTCTACGAACCGACCAGTATCGATCCGCGCACGCTGGTGCCGAAAGTGATTCGTGACGACAACCGTTATCTGGGCCAGGATAACGAAACCCAGGATGCCGGCGATGCCTGAGATCCGTAACTACACCCTGAATTTCGGTCCCCAGCATCCTGCCGCCCATGGCGTGCTGCGCCTGGTGCTGGAGATGGACGGCGAGGTCATCGAACGCGCCGATCCCCACATCGGTCTGCTGCATCGCGCCACCGAGAAGCTGGCCGAGAGCAAACCCTACAATCAGAGCATCCCCTACATGGACCGTCTCGACTATGTGTCGATGATGTGTAACGAGCATGGTTATGTCAGGGCCATCGAGAAGCTGCTGGGTATCGAGGCGCCGATCCGCGCCCAGTACATCCGCACGATGTTCGACGAGATCACCCGCATCCTCAACCATCTGATGTGGCTCGGCACCCATGCCCTGGATGTGGGCGCCATGGCTGTTTTTCTCTACGCCTTCCGCGAGCGCGAGGATCTGCTCGACTGCTACGAGGCGGTCTCCGGCGCGCGCATGCATGCCGCCTACTACCGCCCGGGCGGGGTCTACCGAGATCTGCCGGATCAGATGCCCAAGTATCAGGCCAGCCAGTGGGTCACCGGCCGTGACGTGGAGGAGCGCAACCAGGCCCGCCAGGGTTCGCTGCTGGACTTCATCGAGGATTTCTCCAACCGCTTCCCCAAGCTGGTCGACGAGTACGAGACCCTGCTCACCGACAACCGGATCTGGAAGCAGCGTACCGTCGGTATCGGCGTGGTCTCGCCGGAGCGCGCGCTGCAGCTCGGTTTCAGCGGTCCCATGCTGCGTGGTTCGGGCATTGCCTGGGACCTGCGCAAGAAGCAGTCCTACGCCGCCTACGACAAGGTGGAGTTCGACATTCCGGTCGGCACCAACGGGGACTGCTACGATCGTTATCTGGTGCGGATCGAAGAGATGCGCCAATCCAACCGTATCGTCAAGCAGTGTATCGAGTGGCTGCGCAGCAACCCGGGCCCGGTGATGCTGGACGATCACAAGGTGACCGTCCCCAGCCGTGAGGAGATGAAGGATGATATGGAGAGTCTGATCCATCACTTCAAGCTCTTCACCGAAGGCTACTGCCCGCCCAAGGGAGAGGCCTATGCGGCGGTCGAGGCGCCGAAAGGCGAGTTCGGCTGCTATCTCATCTCCGATGGCGCCAACAAGCCCTACCGCCTGAAGATCCGCGCCCCCGGTTTTGCCCATCTGGCCGCCATGGACGAGATGGTCAGGGGCCACATGCTGGCCGATGTGGTGGCGGTGATCGGCACCATGGACGTCGTGTTCGGAGAGATTGACCGCTAGGATCCGAGATCGAATGACTACCACCGCAGAAAAAGACGTCACGCAACTGTTCAATCCCGAAGTCCGGGCCGAGATCGATCACTGGGTCGCCAAGTATCCCCCCGAGTGGAAACAGTCCGCGGTGATGGCCGCCCTGCGCATCGTGCAGGACGACAACGGGGGCTGGCTCACCACCGAGCTGATGAACGATGTGGCCGCCTATCTCGAGATGCCGCCGATCGCGGTCTACGAGGTCGCCACCTTCTACTCCATGTACGAGCTGAAGCCGGTCGGCAAACACAAGATCTGCGTCTGCACCAATGTCTCCTGCATGATCAACAAGGCCGATGTCATCGTCGACCACCTGAAAGAGAAGCTCGGCATCGGCTTCGGTGAAGTCACCGAGGACGGCCGTTTCTCGCTCAAAGAGGTGGAGTGCCTGGGCGCCTGCGGCGGAGCGCCGATGATGCAGATCGGCAAACAGTATTACGAAAACCTCACCCCGGAGATCGTCGACGCGATTCTCGGGGGGCTGGAGTAAGCCATGGCCAACGAAGTCTGCCTGCGCACCCTCGACCTGGATCGCCCCTGGCTGCTGGAGCAGTATCAG
>JBNLGI010000043.1:0-3037 GCA_050305975.1 Sedimenticolaceae bacterium
CCTGGCCGGTGTCATCCTGCTCGGTGCACGTAAGGGCAAGTACACCGCCGACGGCAAGGTCAACGCCATCCCCGGCGCCAACATGCCGCTGGCCACCCTGGGTACCTTCATCCTCTGGTTGGGCTGGTTCGGCTTCAACGGCGGTTCGGAGCTGATTGTCTCCAACATCACCGAGGCCAACGCTGTCGCCGCCGTCTTCGTCAACACCAACGCGGCAGCGGCCGGCGGTGTGGTGGCGGCCCTGATCACCGCTCGCGCCCTGTTCGGCAAGGCCGATCTGACCATGGCCCTCAACGGTGCCCTGGCCGGCCTGGTGGCGATCACCGCCGAGCCCCTGGCTCCGACCCCGCTGTGGGCGACCATCGTCGGCGCCATCGGCGGTATCCTGGTGGTCTTCGCCATCATCACCATGGACAAGGTCAAGATCGACGATCCGGTCGGTGCCATCTCGGTGCACGGTGTGGTCGGTATGTGGGGCCTGATCGCGGTGCCCATGTCCAACGCCGAAGCGACCTTTGGCGCTCAGCTGCTGGGTCTGCTCGTGATCTTTGCCTGGACCTTCATCGCCAGCTTCATCGTCTGGCTGGTCATCAAGGCGGTGATGGGGATTCGCGTCAGCGAAGAGGAGGAGTACGAGGGTGTCGACCTCGGCGAGTGTGGCCTGGAGGCCTACCCCGAGTTCACCGGCAACCGCGGTTCCGGCCTCTGAGGATCATTCGGACGATCCTGAAAAGGGCGCTTCTGCGCCCTTTTTTTTGCCGCGTGAAATGCTCTAAACTGTTTCAGGCATCACAGGACTCATAGAGCGATAGACATGGAATCACGTTTTGCAATCGCGGTCTGCCTGACGGCACTCGTTTCCTTGCCTCTGCAAGCGGCGATCTACCAATGGACCGACGAGCAGGGTCATGTTCACTTCAGCGATCGACCGACCCACGAATCGGCGACGGAGAAGAACCTGCGCGTGAAGCCCGGTAACGGCTCGGGCAGTCAAGCCGTGCCGGAAGACCGCAAAGCGTTACGACAGCGGATGCTGGACGTCTACGAACAGGAGCGCTCCGACAAGCGCGAAGCGCAAGAGAAGAGGAAGCAGGAGCGCAAGGAGCGTAAGCGTCAATGCCTCGATGCTCGCGCCAGGTACGACATGTACAACAACGCCGGTTCGATCTACGACTACACCAACAGCGGCGAGCGTGCTTACCTCGACCGGCAGGGGAGGAAGCAGTACATAGAGCAGCTCAAGGCGGAAGTTGAGCGTTTTTGCGACTAGCCATTGTTTGGGGTTGGCTTTTTATGCGTCAGGCCAGCCGATCCGATATCAGTAGGCCAACTTCGATTCAGAGAGTTCAGTTTCGGTCACAATTCGGTTCCTGCCCCAATCCTTGGCCAGATAGAGGGCCTGGTCGGCACGCTCGAGAAGAGTCTCGCAGCTGTCTTCGGGACGCACGACGGCGGCACCCACGGAGATGGTGATACCGGGCAGTCGCTCCTTGGTGCTGCGCCGGATCAGTGCCAGGTTTCCCACCGCCTGATGAATGGTGCGGGCGATACCCGCCGCCGCATCGATGTCGGTTGACGGCAACAGCACGGTAAACTCTTCGCCGCCGTATCGGGCGGGAAAATCCTGCTCCCTCAACAGTTCCTTCATGGTTATGCCGACCCGGCGTATCACCTCGTCTCCGATGATGTGGCCGAATCGATCATTGAAGTGTTTGAAATGGTCGATATCGAGCATGAGTACGCTGAATGGCACATGATCCGGCTGATTCACCGTCTCCAGAAGTGATTCCATTCTGTTGTTGAGCGCCTTGCGGTTGTAGAGGCCGGTCAGGGGATCGGTGGAGACCTCGTCACGCAGCTTCTTGACCTCGTCCTGAAGGTGTTGGGTCTGTTGCTCGACGTTATGCAGCTGCTCCTGCATCAGATGATTCTGCTGAATGGAGCGGGTGGTGGCTTCGAGCAGCGTGCCGGCAATGGCGCGCAGGTCCTCTACGCTGGGATTGCCGTTCAAGGCATCTGTCTGTTGCCGCAGCGTATCGTCAAACAGCTCGGTATGACTGCAGGCGGCAGAGACACCCTGAAGGACTTGATAAAGCAGATGGTGCAGATCGGACAGATGCTGATCCATCTGCTGGGGACCGCTTTCGTCGAGATAGAACTCTTCGAACAGGTGGCGAAACAGATGGCCGTCGATGGAGGCGCGTGTCGCCATAAGCTGGTCGAGACGCTGGCGCAACGTTTCGTCTCGACCGCTGACGTACTGGTAGGCGATCAGATGGCAGACAGGCGCGGGCGGGATCTGATGCTGATCGAGAACTGCGATGGCTTGTTGGTGCCACTCCTTGGCATTTTCAGGCGCATCCAGCTGGAAACAGGAGAGTGGTGGCATAGCTGTCACCTGATATTGTTGTGTGGTTTTAGTTATCGTGTAACACCGTCGCGGTGCTTAAGTAATAACGACCGAAGGGCTGATGACTTTAACTCCTGTGGAATAGGCGCACATGAAAAACGCTTGAGGGGAGCCAAGCTCCCCTCGATGACGTGATCCGATTCGCGCTAGGGTTCAGTGCACGCTGCCGAACGAGAGATCGAGGGAGTAGGGAGGCAGCGGAATGCCCGCAATCTTGCAGGCCTGAACCACGGGACCGCGGGGAAACAGGCTGTAGAGATACTTCTTGCCGCCGCGATCCTTGACCTGGGAGGTCATCGCCTTGAGGACCAGGCGGGCACTGCAGGTGGCGCCGTTCTCTTCACAATGGCGGCGCAGGAAGTGGACCATCTCCCAGTGTTCGTCGGTCATCGCGATCTGCTCTTCGGCGGCCAGCTCCAGCGCCCGCTCTTCAGTCCAGTCCTCGAAGCCTTCAGGGGTTTTGCTGTTTTCGACAGCCATGGGGTCCATATTCGGTTCTGACATGGTCATTCTCCAGTGGTGGTGAGGCGAACTTATAGTTATCTGTACCGTGTTCTTGAGCGGCTTACTGCGGCTCATAAAAAAAAGATAGATCAGTTGGAGGAAAAGACCAAGAAAAACAGTAGG
>JBNLGI010000044.1:0-4355 GCA_050305975.1 Sedimenticolaceae bacterium
AGTGTTCTCCAGGTTCTCTATTGTATAAAGATAAATTCGCGCGCTTCCGCACGCCGTTGTCAAAATGGAGCCCAGAAGCAGATTTGAACTGCCGACCTCACCCTTACCAAGGGTGTGCTCTACCAACTGAGCTATCTGGGCAAAATCATCTTCCCTTCGGATCGCGAACCTAACTGCGACCCATAACAAAAGGCGGCACCGCAAGCACGGCGCCACCGCTTACCGCTCAACTCCGTGCGGTTCCGTATTTGGAGCGGGTGATGGGAATCGAACCCACGTATTCAGCTTGGAAGGCTGAAGTTCTACCATTGAACTACACCCGCGCAGCCAAGCGACGTGTCGCTCACCATTCCGCTATCGGCCAACCCATCCCGGGCGCCAGATGCAGCGCCTGACAGGACTGAAGGGGCCGCTTCGAGATCTCCGGCGAACCCGCCGACATCTCGGCATTACCTAGTGGAGGGGGGAGGATTACTCCTGACCTTCGGCCTTCCGCCCTCCGGGCCGCCGCGCTGCGCGCGACGCTCGAAACCGCTCCGCGGTTTCGTCGAACCTCTGATTCGGTTCGCATCCTCCCCCTTTGACAAGGGCGGATGACTCAATCGTGCCAGGCGGTCACATCAGACCTCTTTCCCGGCATTAGCTGGTGGAGGGGGGAGGATTCGAACCTCCGAAGGCGGAGCCGTCAGATTTACAGTCTGATCCCTTTGGCCACTCGGGAACCCCTCCTAGCGAGAGCCGGGCATTCTGACGCCTCAACCCTTTAAAGTCAATACAACATTCGGAAGATTTTCAGGTCCAAATCGCCTGAATCGTTAGCTGGCAATGAGGATCCACTCAAAATTGTGCCAACAGCCCCAACACCCGGTCCGAAAGGCTTGCAGCCCAAGCCAAATCCCTCTTTACTAGACGCTTCATCTGTAACATAACAACCCAATGAACTGGAACTCCATCTACCCCTTGGCCGCCTTTCTTCTGCTCCTGCAGGGATGTGCCACACCGGTTACCACTACCGCCCCCGGGACCGAGACCACCGCGCCCACGGCAACGGAATCGACCCCCGAAAGCAAGACGCCCACGAGCGAGGTGACCCCCTCCCTGGTCTTCAACGCGCTGGCCGGCGAAATCGCCGCCCAGCGCGGAGAGTCTGAGGCCGCTTTCGAATATGCCTACCAGGCGGCACTCGAATCCCGCAATTCAGACGCCGCCGAACGGGCTACCGGGCTCGGTCTCAGAGCTAATCTTCCGGAGCAGGCACTGCAGGCGGCGCAACTCTGGATCGAGATCGAACCCGACTCGCTGAAGGCACAGCAGATCGCCGCCATTCTCAACATCCGCCAACACGATCTTACGGCCGCCATCCAGCATCTGCAGGAGGTCGTCACCATCGCCAACGAGAAGGGGCAGGCCGGCTATCTGCAGGCTGCCGCCATCGCGGAGAAAGCCGCCACGGGGCCTGAAGCACTGGCCATCATGCAACAGCTGGTCCCCACTGACAGCAATGATCCTCATGCCCTCTATGCGCTGGCCCTCACCGCAAGCCGGGCGCAACAGATGGAGCTGGCCGGCAGCTATGTCGATCGCTCTCTCAAACTGGAACCTCATGCCACAAACGCGCTGGTACTCAAGGCCCACACCCTCATCTCCAGCGGCAAGAAAGAGGAGGGGGTCTCATTCCTCGCCCGCGCGGTCGCCGAGTCACCTGACAATCTGACGTTGCGAAACGCCTATGCCCGCACGCTGGTGGAGCTCGACCAGGCGCAGACGGCGCTTGAGCAGTACGCCTTCCTGCACGACAAGGAACCGAACAATCCCGACACCCTCTACGCGCTTGGCATTCTCTCGATGCAGCTCAATCGACTGGACGACGCCAAGCGCCACCTGAAACAACTCGTGGCCAATCGCCAGCGCAGCAACGAGGCCAGCTTCTATCTGGGCGTCATTGCCGAAGAGGAACAACAGATCGAGCAGGCACTCGACTGGTACAGCCGGGTGGAAGGAGACCAGCAACCCGACGCCCAGGTCCGCATCGCCAAGATCCTCTCCGACCAGGGCGACCTGAATGCCGCCCGCGAGACCCTGCAACGACTGCGCGTCGCCCACCCTCACCACCATTTGAGGTTCTACCTGATCGAAGCCGAGCTGCTGCGTGAAAACAGAGAGTACGAAACCGCCCATGAGGTCTACACCAGGGCCCTGGATGAGTTCGAGGATAATACCGAACTGCTCTACGCCCGCGGACTCAATGCCGCCGACATGAATCGGGTCGACATTCTGGAGCAGGACCTGCGCAAGATTCTCGCCACCCAGCCTGATCACATCGACGCCCTCAATGCGTTGGGTTACACCCTGGCCGACAAGACCGACCGTCTCGACGAGGCCAAGAGCTATATCGAGCGGGCCCTGTCGATGAAACCGGACAGCCCCGCCATCCTCGACAGCATGGGTTGGGTCGAATTCCGGCTCGGCAACCTGACGGCGGCCCGGCGCTATCTCGAACAGGCCGCCGAGCTCAGCAACGACCCCGAGATCGCCTCCCATCTGGGCGAGGTGCTCTGGACCATAGGGGAAACCGATCGCGCCAAGGCGGTTTGGAACGCAGCCAGTCAGGAGGCGCCGGACAACCGCTTCATCCCTGCCGTGAAACAGCGTCTCGGCGTGACCGACTGAGACACATGCAGGACTACTGGCCGGCACCGGCCAAACTCAACCTGATGCTGCGCATCGTAGGCCGCAGAGCCGACGGCTACCATGAGCTGCAGACGGTTTTCCAGTTCATCGACCGCCAGGACGAGCTGAACTTCGACCTGCGGGACGACGCCGAGATCCGACTGCTCACCCCCAATGCGGGCATCGCGCCCCGGGACGACCTCTGCCACCGTGCCGCCCGCGCCCTCCAGCAGGCCACCGGCTGTCGGCAGGGCGTCGACATCAGCCTGCGCAAAAACCTGCCCATGGGCGGCGGCCTCGGAGGCGGCAGCTCGGATGCGGCGACCACCCTGGTCGCCCTCAATCAACTCTGGGCAACCGGCCTCGACACGACTCAACTGCAGGCCATCGGCCTGCGGCTTGGTGCCGACGTGCCGATTTTCATCCATGGCCATGCGGCCTGGGCCGAGGGGATCGGAGAACGTTTCGAGCCACTTGAACCCGCCACCGACTGGTACCTCATCCTGGTCCCCGACTGCCATGTCTCGACCGCGGAAATCTTCGCCCAGACTGATTTGACACGCCACTCACCCAGGATCAAAATACGCGACTTTCTCGGGGGCGACAGCCGCAATGACTGCCTCCCCGTGGTTCGCAGACGCTACCCGCAGGTTGCCGCCGCACTGGACTGGCTGAACCAGTTCGCCGAATCCCGTCTCACCGGTACCGGCGCCTGTGTCTTCGCCGCCTTTGCCGACGAGCGGGCGGCCCGGGAGGCGTATCGGGAACTGCCGGCGGATTTCGAAGGTTTTGTTGCGCGGGGCATCAATCGTTCCCCGCTGCTGGAGCGACTCCAGCACGACGAGCAGTAATTGGGGCGTCGCCAAGCGGTAAGGCACTGGGTTTTGATCCCAGCATTCGTAGGTTCGAATCCTGCCGCCCCAGCCATTCATTTCTAGAAAATGGGGAATCAGATCGTGCCCGCCACTGCCATGATGGTCTTTTCCGGCAACGCCAACCCGGAGCTGACCCGCGAAATCGCCTCCCATCTCAATCTCCCGCTCGGCAAGATGCAGGTCGGCCGCTTCAGCGACGGAGAAGTGATGGCCGAGATTCACGAGAACGTGCGCGGGCGCGATGTCTTCATCGTTCAGCCCACCTCGGCGCCGACCAACGAGAACCTGATGGAACTGCTGGTGATGATCGATGCCATGCGCTGGGCCTCGGCCAAACGCATCACCGCGGTGATCCCCTACTTCGGCTACGCCCGCCAGGACCGTCGCCCGCGCTCCGCGCGGGTGCCGATCACCGCCCGCCTGGCCGCCAAGATGATCGGCACCGCCGGCGCCGACCGGGTCCTCACCGTCGACCTGCATGCGGACCAGATCCAGGGATTCTTCGACATCCCTGTGGACAACGTCTACGCCTCGCCCATTCTGCTGGGCGATGTCTGGCGCCAGAAGCACCCCGACATCGTGGTGGTCTCGCCCGACGTGGGCGGCGTGGTGCGCGCCCGGGCCCTGGCCAAGCGCCTCGACGACGCGGAACTGGCCATCATCGACAAACGCCGCCCGCGCCCCAACGAGGCCAAGGTGATGAATATCATCGGCAAGGTCGAAGGCCGCAGCTGCATCCTGATCGACGACTTGGTCGACACCGCGGGCACCCTCTGCCAGGCGGCCAACGCCCTCAAGGATCATGGCGCC
>JBNLGI010000045.1:0-14321 GCA_050305975.1 Sedimenticolaceae bacterium
CACATAACCTCTATATGACCTCCCGAGTCAAGGGCAATAACTAACCCTTTCAAGCCGCAGGCTTGATGCTCTTTAACAAGTCGACAATCACTACTGCCAATTCGTTCTCGATGTGGCTGGTCAGGCAGTGACCGCACACAAACATCTATCGAGCATCTGACCGCAATCGACGATATTGCCTTGTGATTGCAGTTGTGGCTGGATTTTCATTTACTGCATCCGGCCACGCGCTAGAACGTTATCGGTTACCCTTGGCCTGGCGAGTCAAAGGGTCGGGCTCATGTTGCCATGTCCAGTTATGCGTATGCTCAGGCAAGAGGCAGCCACTGACAACTTGCATTTGGGTGGGTGATCCGGCCTGTCTATTCAAAGCGAGGCCGTCGGGCACTGGGTGAACTGAGGCGGCGGGATCCAGAGTCCCAATCCGATACGCCTCAAAGCGACACTCGGCCACTATGCGAACAGTTATGCGCTGACAGCTCAAACCGGATCTCCCGTTAATCAATGTGAGAAGAAATAGTTCTCATCGAAACTGTCCTTCTTTCTCAGGATGGCGTAGACGGCACGGCCGAGCTTATGCCCCAGGATCGACATGGCCTTGCCCTTGCCGTGCTTTCTGGCCATCTTGGCCACATAGTGTTTTGCCCGCTCACTCTCGCGCATGAACAAAGCGGTCGCCTCGGAGAAGGCCCATTTGAGATGAGCATTGCCGATGCGTCCACCCGAGAAGCCGTAACGTTTGCCTGCCGACTCCTTGGGGCACTTCACCAATCGGGCATAGGAGCAGAACTGCTGCGTGCTGGGGAATCGCCCGATGTCCTCGATCTCATAGAGGATCACCAATGCCAATACGGCACCGATACCCGGTACCGTCTGCAGCCGGAAGTAGGTGCGCGGATCATGGCCCTTGGCATGGCTGATAATATAGGCCTCCAACGCCTTGATCTCATCCTCCATTGAGTCCATCAGATGGATATCCGCCTCTACGTTTTTGCGTACACTGCTATCGTGAAACCGCTCGGCCAGGTCGTTGCGGTTGGCGCGTCGATCAAGTTTGCGTGTGATACTGGGTAGGTTGTACTGGAAGTTGGTCAACTTGATATGCGCCTGCAGTTCGGCGCGTCGATGCACGAAGTAATTGCGACGGCGTAGCAGATCCCGGGTGGCGCGCATCTCTTGGGGGTAGACATGGGCCAGCGGAAAGGTTCCACCACGGATCAGCTTGGCGATCTTCTCTGAATCGATTTTGTCATTCTTGGATTTGCCGCCATGTATCGCCTTCATGTAGAGGGCATGTCCAAGAATGAAGGGAATTCCCTCGGCCTGGCAGAGATCTGCGAGCCAATACCAGGAGAAGATACACTCGGCACCCACAACGATGTCGTCCCGATAAGGTGCGATCAGCTTCAGGAAGCGACCGGGCTGTGTAGGAATATTCTGATGGAGACAGATCTCTCCTTCATTGTTCAGGATGCAGACATACATCATTTTGGTATGCAGATCGATTCCGCAGTAGTATTGGTGAGAAGTGTTGTAGAATCTCATTTGATCTTCCTCCTGTTGTGACAGTGACTTTGGATTCAGCACCCAAGTTTGTTATAGCAGGGGGGAGGTCATAATAAGTATCAAGTCACTCCAGCCGACCCAAAAACCGCTGTGCGGTTTTCGGTCGGCTGAGTTCGGCCGTTAATAATTACCGGAATAAACTTTGGCTACTGAAGTGACGCAAACCCAATCGGCGTGTTGTTTGTTGATTCGATATTCATCGGTCGCTTTCGCTCTGGTCGTTATCATTCAATCCTATGGGGTCATAATAATGACACCCCAGTTCAGTAGTCTCTTTGCCAGTTTCGGCGCAAGCATTCCAACGATGACCACGTTCGCACTAAAGACCTATTGGATAGCAAGCATTGTGAACGTCGCAATCTCCCTTGCCAGTACCATTTATATCTGGTTATGGTATAGAGCACGGGTAACGCATTTAAAGATAGCTTACGGACTTGCTTTGACCAGTATAGTGGGGAGCTTTGCCTGGAGTGGCTTTGTTGCAGTGGCAGTTTATCAACCCATCTTTAAGTTAGGCGCTCCGCTATAACGCAGGTCAGCCCTAACTTCAAGACAGTGCCTCCCCACTATGCGTTGACAATAAAGTTCGGCAATCGGACCTCCCACCACTCGATCCGCCTAATCAACCGCCCTCCTACTCCCAAACATCCACCCCTCTCTGTCAGGCACTATCCACGATCCTGATTTGGACATCGACCGGAAATACTCTTTAATAGAAAGAACACCAGGCTTCCGAGAAAACGCCATGGATCTCACCACCGACTATTTGGGCTTGCAACTCGCCAATCCCTTCGTGCCCTCAGCCTCACCCCTGTCTCGCAGCATTGACGATGCGTTGCGCATGGAGGACGCCGGCGCGTCGGCCATCATCATGTACTCCCTGTTCGAAGAGGCGGTCACTGCGGAAGAGGAAACCATGGTTCGCTTCTTGCACCATCAGGAGATCGGCTTTGCCGAGGCGGAGAGTTTCCTCCCCAACCATTACGACTTCTCCAACGGACAGGAGCGTTATCTGGAGAACCTGCGCCAACTCAAAGAGCGCTTGCGGATCCCGGTGATCGCCAGCCTCAACGGCACCACACCCGGGGGCTGGATCTCCCACGCCCAGGAGATGGAGCAGGCCGGCGCCGACGCCCTGGAGCTGAACATCTATCAGGTGGCGGCGGACGTGGAGGTCAGCGGCAGTGAAGTCGAACAGCGCTATGTGGAACTGTTGACCCAGCTGAATCAGCAGGTCTCGCTGCCGATCAACATGAAACTCTCCCCCGCCTTCAGTTCGGTGGCGAACATGGTGAAACAACTGGAGGCGGCGGGCGCCAGCGGCGTCTCGCTGTTCAATCGTTTTTACCAACCCGACATCAATATCGACAATCTTCGCCTCACCCACAGCCTGCACACCTCCACCTCGGCGGAGGCCCTGCTGGCCATGCGCTGGATCGCCATCCTGCACGGGCGAACTGCATTGTCGCTGGGCGCCACCGGCGGAGTGCACACGCCGGAGGACGCCATCAAACTGCTGCTGGCGGGTGCCGACGTGGTGCATCTGTGCAGCCTACTGTTGGAGCAGGGTCCGCAGGCAATCGGCAACATTGTCTCCGGTGTCGAGGAGTGGATGGAGGAACAGGGATTCGAATCAGTAGAGGAGTTTCGCGGCCGCGTCAGCCAGCGGTCGGTCGCCGATCCGTCGGAGTTCGAGCGGGTCAACTATGTGCATATCCTGGACAGCTTCAGTCTCAGTCCCGGCGTACGGGGCTGATCGGCTTCGAAACGCACTGCCAACCGTGTTACAAAAGCACCTATTAGAATCGACACACGGTTAGCAGTCAGCGGCCGGCCCTGACATAATACCCAGCCTCTACCAACTTAACCGGCAAAACCGATTCGTGGCTGACCTGATCCATTTCGAGCATCCGCTGAACGAAAGGATTCGCTCCTTTCTGCGCCTGGAGCATCTGTTCCTGCAGGTGGACCACTTCCGCCCGCAGGCAGATCCCTGGAGCAATCGCGCGGCCATCGACGGTCTGCTCAGCATCATCAGCATCTTCGGCCGCACCGATCTGAAAACCGAGATCCTCAAGGAGCTCGAACGCCATACCAGCAATCTCGAACGGGTACGCCAGCAGCCGGGCGTCGATATGCAGGCCCTGGGCCAGGTGCTCGACGACCTGGAGCAGGCCATTCACCAGGTCTACCGCCTGAACGGTCAGATCGCACGTGAACTGCGCAAGGACGAGTTCCTGACCACCATTTTGCAGCGCAGCAGCATCCCCGGCGGCAGCTGCAATTTCGACCTGCCGCAGTACCACTACTGGCTCAACCAACCGCACGAGGTGCGCCAGCGGCAGATGAGCGACTGGCTGCATGAACTGCTGCCGGTGCGCGAGGCGGTGGCGCTGTTGCTGAATCTGGTCAGAAACAGCAACCTGCCCACCCGCGAGTTGGCCGAGCAGGGCTTTTTTCAGCGGGTCCTCGACAGTTCGGCACCGGCGCAGATGATCCGTGTCGGGCTGCCCCGCAACTCCACCGTGTTCACCGAGATCAGCGGCAACAAAAACCGTTTCAGCATCCGCTTTCTGGAGGCTGTCGATACCGGCAAACCGTCTCAGACCAGCCGGGATGTGGAGTTTCTGCTCACTACCTGTGTTTTCTGAAACGGGCGATGACAGTGGACATCGCTCCGCGAGTATCGACACAAACGGCGCCGAGGCTGAGCATCTACTGTTGAATCAGATCCAGACAGTGCTTGAACTTTCATGACAAGGACGTTTGAGACATGACTTCCGGCCAGCCAGACCCCCAGTTGCTCAACCGCCTGTTGCAGATCAAACAGGCGAGCTATCTCATTGTCATCGCAGTTGCGGCCCTGATTCTTCTCGCCTGGCTGGTGCCGCCCGCTGGACGCCTGCTGCCGGACGGCTGGGCCTTGATGAAGGCCAATACCGCACTCTCGATCCTGCTTGCCGTCGGCGCCATGGCCATGGCGAAGCCGAACTGCTCCGCCAGCGCGCTGGTGGCGAGCAGAGCGCTCTGCCTGGCGATCCTGACTCTCAGCGCTTCCGCCCTGCTCGGCCACCTGACCGATGTGGTGTCGCCGATAGACACCTTACTGGCGAAAGACGCCCAATCGGACATGCCGGGCAGGATGTCGCTCCAGACAGCCAGCTTCTTCACCCTTCTCTCCCTGATCCTGTTGAGCGAACCGCTGGGACGCGAGACCCGCGCCCGGCTGTCGGACCTGTTGACGCTGGCGCTCACCCTATTGACCCTGGTCGTGCTCTCCGCCTATCTCTTCGGCGCCACCAGTCTCTATGGCCAATCGCCGCAGACGCTGACCTCGCCCCTTACACTGCTCTGTATGATCCTGCTCACCTACGCAAAGCTGGTGCGCAGAATCCACATGGGGCCCTTCTCGGTCCTGGTGAGCGTCGGCATCGGCGGGCATATCGCCCGCCTCATCGCCCCCTGGATCGTGATCGTGCCGTTCCTGATCGTCGGTTTCGGCGCTCACTTGGTCAAAGACGGCTGGATGTCGATCCCTCAATCCTCCTCGCTCACCGTCTCACTCAGTATCACGGGTTTCCTCATTGTGCTGCTGTTCCTGGCGCACAAGATCAATCAGCTCGAAAACGATCTGCGCCAGAGCTCTCTGACCGACGAGCTGACCCAGTTGCACAACCGTCGGGGCTTCTACCTGCTGGGCGAACACCTCTTCTACGAGTGCCTGCGCGAAGAGGCGACGATGAGCCTGCTGTTCTTCGACCTGGACGGACTCAAACAGGTCAACGACACACTGGGACACGAAACCGGCTCCCAACTGCTGTGTGATTTCGCGGCCCTGCTGAAAGCGAACGTCCGCCAGAGCGACGTGGTCGCGCGCCTGGGCGGCGACGAGTTTGCCGTCGCCGCCAAGCAGGCCGACATGACGCTAGCCCTGGCCCGCCTGCAACAGGCGGCCGAACAGACCAACAGCCTGAGCAACCGACCCTACCGCATCAGTTACAGCACCGGGGAAGTGACCGAGCACCCCAGCGCCGAACACACTTTCGATGAACTTTTGGACCGGGCCGATGCCTTGATGTACAAAGAAAAAAAAGAAAAGAAACGTAGACAGAGCGAATTGGCAGGCTGACAGGATGAGCGGCCGCGCCCGAACCCGATTTCGACAGATCCAGCACCCGGTAAGATGACACAACGATCCCCCGCAGAGAAAACCACGACCGTCCCCTGCCCCACCTGCGGCAAGCCCGTGGCCTGGACCCCCGCATCCCGCTGGCGCCCCTTCTGCAGCGAACGCTGCCGTCTGATCGACCTGGGCGAGTGGCTGGATGAGAACCACCGTATCTCCGAGCCGCTCGACGGTTACTCCGAAGGCGATTCCGGAGGCGGCTCCGAGGATTGACCGCTGAGCGCGTCGGAAATCGTCCGATAGCGTTCACTGATCTCCTCATACCAGCTTCGGATCGTGGCATTGTCCGCTCCCGTCTCCCGCAGGAGCTGGCGCACCTGATTGCAGTGCCAGAGCGCCTGATGCAGCTGCCCCTGCTCCACCAGACGGGCCACCTGCCGGCGATGAAAACGATAGTGGGCCTCCGCCCGCCACAGGGAGAGGAGTCGTAACATCCGCTCCCGCTCATCCTCAGCGACCGGGGTGACGAAGCGCCGCTCCTGCAGCATCCAGAGCAGCTGACCCAGCCCGCGCATCAGGCGCTCCATTTCGCTATCGCTCAACTCGACCGATACGAGCGGCGCGCTCTGCGCGACCGCGCCCAGCGCTTCGCTCGCTTTGGCGATCCTGTCGGCGATTCCCGGCTGACGCGGGTGCACCTGCCGGATCACTTCGAGACGGGCCAGAATGTCCCGATAGAGCAGTTGCAGCCCCTCGGAGGGGACCGGCAGACCCTGCAACCGGCCGAGGATAGCCTCAAGTTCCTCGACCCGCCGCAATATGCGTTCGATCTGCCGCCGCCGCTCCTCCACATAGGCGTGATAGCGCTGGGCGATACTTGCCAGCACCAGGGTGAGGATCAATAATCCCCCCAGCACCATAAAAAGCGTCATCTGCTCCATCTGCCCCGCCACCTGTGTTCGTCTTCCGGTTGAGCGGGCATTGTATCGGGCGCACCGCAAAACGACATCCGAGAGTCGCCATGTCCTGGGTAATGATTATTCTGGCGGTGATCGCCGCCTTTCTCATCCTGATGCCGATGCTGACCTACCTTTCAGCCCGACGCCAGGTGGGACGTCCGGTCGACGCCGCAGCCACGGGAGGCGGCGAAGGCGATCGCCTGATCTACTTCTACAGTCCGAAATGCGGACCCTGCCGCAGCATGACCCCGATCATCGACCGTCTGGCGCAGGAGAACCCAAAGGTGTTCAAAGTCAACGTGATGGAGGACCTGGAGACCGCCCGCGCTTTCAATATCCGCGCAACACCGACCACGATCCTGGTGAAGGACAACCGGGTGCTCGACATCGCCCTCGGCGCCAAGGGAGAGGCCCAGCTCGAGCGCATGCTGCGGAAGGTGGCCTGATGCGCTACGCCATCATCCCCGTCACCCCCTTCCAGCAGAACTGCACCCTCTTCTGGTGCGAGAAGAGCCAGCACGCCGCGATCATCGACCCGGGCGGCGATATCCCGGTGATCATGGCCGAACTGAACCACTACGGCCTCACGCCGGAACGCATCCTGCTGACCCACGGCCACATCGACCACGCCGCCGGCGCCGCCGAGCTGGCCGAGAAACTGCACGTCCCGATCGACGGACCCCATACGGACGACGCCTTCTGGCTCGACAACATGGCGCAGCAGGCGGCCATGTTCGGTTTCTCCGAGGCCCGCATCTGCCAGCCCGCCCGCTGGCTGCGGGAGGGCGACGAAGTGAGCTTCGGCGAGGAGCGGCTGCAGGTGCTCCACTGCCCCGGCCACACCCCGGGCCATCTCGTCTTCTACCATGCCGGCGAGCGCCTGGCCCAGGTGGGGGATGTGCTGTTCAAGGGCTCCATCGGCCGCACCGACTTCCCCAAGGGGGACTACGCCACCCTGATCCGTTCGATCCGTGAGAAGCTCTTCCCCCTCGGCGACGAGGTGCGCTTCATCCCCGGCCACGGCCCGATGTCGACCTTCGGCGAGGAGCGACGCAGCAATCCCTTCGTCGGCGAGGGGCGCTGATCCAGGCGCACAGGGTCTGCAGTTCAACGGCGGATCCTCGAAGGTCAACGGTGGGGCAAGCCGCACCCTACGGCGCCGTTCAATGGGTAGGGTGCGGCTTGCCGCACCGAAATCCCGAGCCCCGTCCCGACACCGAGTTGGTCGCCAACACCTAGGGCGTTTTCTCAACAATCCCGCCTAACCCTCTGACCCCGAAAAACAACCTCTCAAATATGACATTTGAGAGTCAATTGACCCAGGTCAAGTCCGCGGCTTGAAAACACAAGATATAGTGCCTTTACTTCATAGGCATCCATACATCTTGTGATTAACACCATTTATCCGGAGGATCCCCGGCCATGCCCGCTTTCGCCTCGCCGCAGACCATTCATCTCCCCGACAAAGTCCACAAACGCGACGGCAGCGAGGCCGGATTCGACGTTTCAAAGATACGCAACGCGATCCTCCAGGCCGGCCAGGCCAGCGGCGAATTCGGCGAGGACGAGGCCCGACTGCTGACCGCCCAGGTCGTCAAGGTGCTGTCCCATGCCGGCATCCCGGACGGCATCCCCGGCATCGAACGTATCCAGGACATCGTCGAGCAGGCCCTGATCAGCGCCAACCACCTGCAGACCGCCCGCGCCTACATCGTCTATCGGGAGCAGCACAAACAGCTGCGCGAGGAGCGCCGCACCCTGCTCGACGTGGCCGCCTCGGTGGGCGAATACCTGGAGCGCGCCGACTGGCGGGTCAACGCCAACGCCAACCAGGGCTACTCCCTGGGCGGGCTGATCCTCAACACCTCGGGCAAGATGATCGCCAACTACTGGCTGAGCCACGTCTACCCGCCGGAGATCGGCCAGGCCCATCGCGAGGCCGACATCCACATCCACGATCTCGACATGCTGGCCGGCTACTGCGCCGGCTGGTCCCTGCGCACCCTGCTGCACGAGGGTCTCAACGGGGTGCCCGGCAAGGTGGAGGCGGGTCCGCCAAAGCACATGTCGAGCGCCGTGGGGCAGATCGTCAACTTCCTCGGCACCCTGCAGAACGAGTGGGCCGGGGCCCAGGCCTTCAGCTCCTTCGATACCTATATGGCCCCCTTCGTGCGCAAGGACAAGCTCGGCTACGAGCAGGTGCGCCAGTACATCCAGGAGCTGATCTACAACCTCAACGTGCCCTCGCGCTGGGGCACCCAGACCCCGTTCACCAACCTCACCTTCGACTGGGTCTGCCCCGAGGACCTGCGCGAACAGATCCCGATCATCGGCGGCGAGGAGATGCCCTTCAGCTACGGCGATCTGCAGGCGGAGATGGACCTGATCAACCGGGCCTACATCGAGGTGATGACGGCGGGCGACGCCAAGGGGCGGATCTTCACCTTCCCGATCCCCACCTACAACATCACCCCCGACTTCCCGTGGGAGAGCGAGAACGCCGAGCGGCTGTTCGCCATGACCGCCAAGTACGGCCTGCCCTACTTCCAGAACTTCCTCAACTCGGAGCTGAGCCCCAACATGGTGCGTTCCATGTGCTGCCGCCTGCAGCTCGACCTGCGCGAGCTGCTCAAGCGCGGCAACGGCCTGTTCGGCTCGGCGGAACAGACCGGCTCGCTCGGCGTGGTGACCCTCAACTGCGCCCGTCTCGGCTATCTTCACCGGGAGGACGAGGAGGGGCTGATGGCCCGGGTCGACGAACTGCTGCGGCTGGCCCGCAACAGCCTGGAGATCAAGCGCAAGGTGATCCAGCGCCATATGGACGCCGGCCTCTTTCCCTACACCAAGCGCTACCTCGGCACCTTGCGCAACCACTTCTCCACCATCGGCGTCAACGGCATCAATGAGATGATCCGCAACTACACCGGCGGCGAACTCGACATCACTTGTGATTGGGGGCAGCGCTTCGCCGGCCGCTTCCTCGACCATATCCGCGCCCGCATGGTCGAGTTCCAGGAGCAGACCGGCAACCTCTACAACCTGGAGGCGACCCCGGCCGAGGGCACCACCTACCGCTTCGCCAAGGAGGACCGCAAGCGCTGGCCCGGTATCCTGCAGGCGGGCAGCGCGGAGAAGCCCTACTACACCAACTCCTCCCAGCTGCCGGTGGGCCATACCGACGATCCCTTCGCCGCCCTCACTCACCAGGAGCCGCTGCAGCGCCGCTACACCGGCGGCACCGTGCTGCACCTCTATATGAACGAGCGCATCAGCAGCACCGAGGCGTGCAAACGACTGGTGAAGCGCTCGCTGGAGAAGTTCCGCGTTCCCTACCTGACGGTGACGCCGACCTTCTCCATCTGTCCGCTGCACGGCTACCTGAGCGGCGAACACGAGTTCTGTCCCAAGTGCGACGAGGCACTGATCCAACGCAAACAACAGGAGGCATCGAACCATGCACACCGCCATTGAACTGAGAGACGATGAGCGCACCCGCTGCGAGGTCTGGACCCGGGTGATGGGGTATCACCGCCCGGTATCGGCCTTCAATCCAGGCAAGCAGTCGGAACAGTCCGAACGACGCTGCTTCAGCGAATCGACCACCGGCAGGCTGCTCTCCGACTGTCACGCCGATTGAGGCTCAGCGATGGCGGCAAGCGCGCTCAGGGTGGGCGGACTGGAGCCGATGACCACGGTCGACTTTCCCGACCGGCTGGCGGCCGTGGTCTTCTGCCAGGGTTGCCCCATGCGCTGCCGCTACTGCCACAATCCGGGACTGCTGCCGCGGCGGGGCGAGGTCGAGATCCCCTGGTCCGAGGTTCTCGCCTTCCTGCAGAGCCGCCGAGGTCTGCTCGACGCGGTGGTCTTCAGCGGCGGAGAGCCGACCCAGCAGCGGGCACTGCCGGACGCCATCCAGGAGGTCAGGGAGATGGGTTTCGAGATCGGCCTGCATACTGCTGGGATCTACCCCAAACGCCTGGCGCAGCTGCTGCCGTCCATCGATTGGGTCGGTCTTGATGTGAAAGCGCTGCCGGAAGCCTATCCCGCCCTTACCGGCATGCCGGGGAGTGGCGCTCTGGCCTGGGAGAGCGTCAGGCGGGTCGTCGCCTCAGGAACTCCCTATCAGCTGAGGACCACACTCCATCCGGCCCTGATGCCCCACCGGCAGCAGGTCAGGCTGCAACAGCGGCTCGACAGCCTGCGCCCCCTCGAACATGTGTGGCAGACCTGCCGTACCGAGACCTGCGCCGATCCCGATCTACTTCATCATCTGACACTGTAAACTACCTTGATATTAAGAATTAGTGTTCCCTAATAATTTCATATGCTTTTGTTTACAAGGCTATTTTGCATTGGCAAAAGAGTTGACGTAACATCCGAGAGTCGAGAAAAAAAGTAACCTGTACAAGCGAGCTTGCAGGCTACATCTAACAACGACTGTGCGGAAAAGTTGGACTTTTCCGGAGGATTTGAGGGCGGAGAGTATGTTCACCAAGGGCGCGTTAAGTCGTTCCAGCGGAAAGATATCCCTTCTTCTGGCATTCATCATCTTTGCCGTGGGTATCGTATTCGCCGGCCTGTTCAACATGGGCATGGCCTACACCAACGAGATGGAGTTCTGCACCTCCTGCCACTCCATGAAGATCAATTTCGAGGAGTACAAACAGACCGTTCACTACAAGAACGCCTCCGGCGTGCAGACCACCTGCGCCGACTGCCACGTACCCAAACCCTTCTTCCCCAAAATGGTGGCCAAAGTGATAGCGGCCAAGGATGTCTATCACGAGATCATGGGAACCATCGACACGCGGGAGAAATACGAGGCCCATCGTTGGGACATGGCCAACCGGGTGTGGGACAAGATGCGCGCCTCGAACTCCAGAGAGTGCCGCTCCTGTCATGACTATACCAACATGGATCTGAGCGCGCAGGGGCGCAACGCGCGCAAACGCCACCCGCGTGCGCTGGAAGACGGCGACCAGTGTATCGACTGTCATGCCGGCATCGCCCATGAGGAACCGGATGAGCCGGACAAACCGGCGTCCGACGAAGGTTGATCCGTCGTTTGATCCCAATCTGTCACGTAAAGGACACCCCATAGGCAGCTCATGAAGACCATCAGACTCATCTCCATCCTGCTGCTCCTGCTCGCCGCCCCGGTAATGGCCGGTGACAGTCAGGATGAAAAGGATCTCCGGCTTGCCGCCAGCGTCGGCGACGTGGACGTAGTGGAGCGCCTGCTCGACCAGGGGGTCGACCCGAATACCGCAAACAAGTTCGGCAAGAATGCCTTGATGATGGCTGTGGAGAACGACAACTTCGAAACCGTGGTACTGCTGCTGGAGCGCGGCGCCGACGTCAATGCGCGCACTGTCGCCGGCTGTACCGCCCTCACCTTCGCGGCGGAGAACGGCCATCCCGCCCTCACCGCCATGCTGCTGGAACGCGGCGCCCATCTGCATGATCGCACTCGGGCCGGCTGGGACGCCCTGATGATCGCCTCCCGTTACGGCATCACCGACATGGTCGAACAGCTGCTGTTCAAGGGTGCCGACCCCAACGCTTCAGACAAGCACGGACGGAACGCACTGATGATGGCCGCCGAGAAGGGGCATACCGATACGGTCGCCATGCTGCTCAAGCACGGCGCACCGGTGGACGCCAGAGACAAGAACGGCACCACCGCCCTGATTCTGGCCGCCGACCAGGGACATGCGGCGACGATTGAGGCTCTGCTCAAGCACAACGCCAACATCAACGCTCAGGACGGCGATGGCGCCAGCGCCCTGGTCTGGGCGATCAGCCAGGGCAAGCTCGACACCGCCAAACAGCTGATACGAGCCGGCGCCGACGTCAACCTGGCGGACGCTGACGGCATCACGCCGTTGATGGAAGCGGCGCGCAAGGGCAGCGAAGAGCTGGTGCAGCTGCTGCTCCAGCACGGTGCGCGCAAAGCGGATAAGGATAGCGATGGACGCACGGCGGCCGACATCGCAGAGAAAAAACATCAGCAGAAGGTTTTGAACCTGCTGAAATAAACAGAGGGCATTGGCCTTCTGAAACAATAACGAGCACTACCCGGGTGGAGTGGAAGGAAGCCACAACAAGAATGCATCTGTGATCAAGGGATCTCCATTCGGGCAACTGCAGGAGGAACAGTCCATTTTCTACTGCTCCGGCAATCATGGCGGTTGGATTCATATCACCGCTGTTTCAATGTAAGCCTGTTTAAATTCCAGAGGAGGTAACATGGCGTACAACACTCTGAAGAAGGCCCTGATAGGCGCACTGGCTCTGAGTGCCTCATCCGCGGTCTTCGCTGCAGACGAAAAGCCCCTGATGTCAGGTGCTAGTGCCAGCATGCTGGCCCACACCTGTGCCGGTTGTCACGGCACCAACGGTGCCAGCGCGGGTCCTGCAACCCCCTCTATCAGTGGCATCTCCACCGTCTATTTCGAAGAGGTCATGCAGGGATTCAAGAGCGGGGAGGTCCCCTCCACCATCATGGGCCGCATCGCCAAGGGCTACAGCGATGACGAGATCAAGGCCATGGGTGACTACTACAGCAAGCAGCCCTTCGTGAAAGCCCAGCAGTCTTTCGACGCCGCCAAGGCGGACGAGGGCGCCAAGCTGCACGACAAGTATTGCGAAAAGTGCCATGCGGACGGCGGCGCCTCGGCGGAAGACGACTCCGGCATCCTGCTGGGCCAGCTGACGCCCTACCTGCACTACGCCATCTCCGATTTCAAGGCCGGCGACCGTGAGATGACCAAGAAGATGAAGAAGCAGGTCGAGAAGCTGATCAAGAAAGAGGGCGACGCCGGTTTCGATGCGCTGCTCAACTTCTATGCCCGCGGCACCTGGACAAAGTAAGGGGGAACGAGAAACATGAAGATCACTCGAAGAGGTTTTGTTAAAGGTGCGGGTGCGGCCACGGCCATAGGCATGATCGGCACCCCCTATATCGCCCTCGGCGCCTCCAAGAAGGTGGTGGTGGTCGGCGGCGGCACCGGCGGCGCCACAGCCGCCAAGTATCTGCGCATGGCCGATCCGACCATCGAGGTCACCCTGATCGAAGCCAACAAAAACTACTACACCTGCTACATGTCGAACGAGGTGCTGGGCGGCGATCGCAGCATCGACTCCATCAAGTTCGGCTATGCCGGCCTGGCCAAGCACGGCGTCAACGTGGTCCACGACGTGGTCACCTCCATCGACGCCGGCGCCAAAACCGTGACCACCGCCGGCGGCCAGAGCTTCGGCTACGATCGCTGCATCGTCTCTCCCGGCATCGACTTCAAGTGGGAGACCATCGAAGGTTACGACGACAAGGTGGCCGAGGATATCCCCCACGCCTGGAAGGCCGGCGCCCAGACCGTGACCCTGCGCAAGCAGCTCGAAGCGATGAAGGATGGCGGCACTGTCGTCATCGCACCACCGCCGAATCCTTTCCGCTGTCCGCCCGGACCCTACGAACGCGCCTCACAGATCGCCCACTATCTGAAGAACAACAAGCCGAAGTCGAAGATCATCATCCTCGACGCCAAGCCGAAGTTCTCCAAGCAGGGTCTGTTCGTGCAGGGCTGGAAGGCGCTCTACGGCTTCGAGACCGACAACGCCATGATCGAGTGGCGCGGCAGTGCCCAGGGCTCCAACGACAACGCCGTGGT
>JBNLGI010000046.1:0-29130 GCA_050305975.1 Sedimenticolaceae bacterium
GGGATAGCCGTTGAGCACGCAGAGGTCGAGGGCGCCGATATCGACCCCCAGCTCCAGGGCCGAGGTGGAGACCACGCAGTCGAGCTGGCCCTCCCTCAGCTGCCGCTCCATGGCCCGCCGCTGCGTGGGCAGATAGCCGCCGCGATAGGCCGCCACCCGGGCCGGATGGCGCGGGTCCTTGTCGAAGCTGTCCTTCAGGTACTTGGTCAGCACCTCCACCATCAGTCGCGACTGGGCGAAGACGATACTCTTGAGCCCCTGCTTCACCGCCATCCTGGCGATGCGGGTGGTCTGGGATCGAGCCGAGGCACGGATGCCCAGGTCGGGATTGACCACCGGCGGATTCCACAGCAGCAGGTGTTTGGCCCCCTGGGGCGCGCCGCTCTCGGTGATGGCGTCGACCTCGCCGCCGATCAGCGCGCCCGCCAGCTCCGCCGGGTTGGCGATGGTGGCGGAGCAGAAGACGAAGACGGGGTCGGCGCCGTAGAAGCGGTAGATGCGCCGCAGCCGCCGTATCACGTTGGCCACGTGGGAGCCGAAGACGCCCCGGTAGCTGTGCATCTCGTCGATCACCACATAGCGCAGGGACTCGAAGAACTGGGCCCATTTCGTATGGTGCGGCAGTATGCCCTGGTGCAGCATGTCCGGGTTGGAGACCACGATGTCGCCACGGGTACGCACCGCCTTGCGGGCATCCCCCGGGGTGTCGCCGTCGAAGGTGAAGGCGCGCACCCCAAGCTCGCCGGCCTCGTTGAGGGCTGCGAGTTCCGCCACCTGGTCCTGGGCCAGTGCCTTGGTGGGAAAGAGGTAGAGCGCCTTGGCCTTCTCCTGCAGGGCCGCCTGCAGCACCGGCAAGTTGTAGCAGAGGGTCTTGCCCGAGGCGGTGGGGGTGACGACGACCGTATGCCGGCCCCCGCGAACCGAGGCCCAGGCGGCCGCCTGATGGGTGTAGAGCCGCTCGATCCCCCGGCCGCGCAAGGCCCCAGCCAGTCGCGGGTCGAGGTCGCCGGGCAGCGCTCGATAGTCGCCCTGCCGCGCCGGCACCAACAGTTCGCCGGTGATACGTGCGGCGTACTCCGAGCGCAGTCTGGCTGCAAGGCGTTCGGCCGGATCCGCATGCGAAACCGGGGGCGGGACAGGGAAGGATTCCGCGGGACTGTTCATGTAGTGTTCTCTCTCCGTTCTCTTTGTGTAGAATAGAGAACAAGTGGAGAACAAATCAAGGGCCATCCATGAAACTGACACGACGCCAGCAGGATATTTATCAAACCCTCCTGGACAACCAGGACCGCTTCGATCACCCGCCCACCTATGACGAACTCTGCCGACTGCTCGGACTCAGTTCACGCGGATCGCTGCACAAACACATACAGGCTCTGGTCCAGGCGGGCCTGGTGGAGCCCATGGAGGGGCTGCAGCGGGGCATCCGCCTGAGCCAGCGGGAACCGCCCGAGGGCATCCCCTTCCTCGGACGCATCGCCGCCGGCAGACCGATCGAAGCCATCACCCAGGCGGAACTCATGAAGGTGCCCGACGAACTGCTCGGGCGCGGCCCCTGCTATGTGCTGCAGGTGACGGGCGACTCCATGATCGAGGAAGGGATCTTCGACGGCGACTACGTCATCATCGAACAGCGTAACCGCGCCGACAACGGCGATATCGTGGTGGCCCTGGTCAACAATGAGGAGGTGACGCTGAAGAAGATCGAGCAGAAACCCGGACAGGTGATCCTCTACCCGGCCAACTCCGCGATGTCGGCGATGGTCTATAGACCCGATGAAGTGCAGATACAGGGCGTGCTCAGGGGGCTCATGCGAGGCTACCCCTAGGGCGCGATTGGCCTTTCATACTCCTGAGCTGCTGTCCTCATAGTCAATGCTGATACGGCCCCCGGCGTGGGGCCGAAACCGGTCATTGGCAAATCGCTGGTGATCGGGGTGGTCACGATAGCTCTCGATGACCGAGCGATCGGTAAACCGCACGATCCAGCAATGCCGATAGCTGGCGTCGTGCTGAACCGCATGACCGGTAAACACCTCGGTGACGCCGGGGATGGTCGAGAGCACGCGTCTGCCCTCCGCCATCATCGCCTCCACGCCTGCGGCGTCGAGACCTTCGGTGTTGTACACGATGACATGGGCAACCGGTTTCCAGGGTCGGCAGCTTGTCAACAGCTCCTCGGCCCTGCCGGCACTGCCCCAGACCTCGATGCAACGCGCCGCTTCCTCGCGGATCGCTTCGCTCACGCCACTGACCAGGGAGCTGTAGCCCGCTCTTCCCTGGCTCTGCGCGTTCGCGTGAACACAGCGCCCTGCCGCGTCCGCAAGCGCGGTGAAGTAATTGATCTTGCTAACGCCGTTGTCGATGAGCTGACGGAACTGCTCGTCACTCAAACCGGTGCCGCCATGGATCACCAGGGGCATGCGCAGAGTCTGATTGATCTGCGCCAGGCGCTCGAAATCGAGTTTCGGTTCACCTTGCATGCGTCCATGCACGGTGCCGATGGATACCGCGAGAAAGTCCACCCCGGTGGCCTCCACATAGGCCTTGGCCTCATTGGCCGTTGTGTAGACTACCTCGCCGGGATGACGCTCGGCGTCTTCACCTTCCACACCGGGCACATAACCCAACTCCCCTTCGACTGGAATTCCACAGGCATGGGCCATCTCCACGACCGCTTTGGTCTGACAAATATTCTCCTCCAGCGGCAGGCTTGATGCGTCGACCATGACACCGGTGCAGCCCTGATTGATAGCGCTAACGGCGGATTCCATGGATTCGCCATGGTCCAGATGGATCGCCACCGGCACGCATGTGTCGCGTGCCGCTTTCACCACCGCGCTCATCAGCAGTTCGAAGTTGAAATACTCGAAATGCGACTCCGCCAGACTGATGATGATCGGTGCCCGCTTCTCTTCCGCGGCAGCGATGATGCCGCTGATAAAGTCCAGACTGACCACATCGAAAGCGGCGACGGCATAGCGGTTCGCATAGGCATGGCGCAACATGTCGCCCATGTGGACCAGAGGCATGGTGTGTTCTCCTGCATCAATGGCAAGTTCGGTAGCTCTTTTCTTATGGCTACAAATGTTGATTCCCTGAAGCTGCGCGATATGTTGTTGGCGATTTTTCCGGTGGCAAGCAGATAAGTCTAATTAGATGTCTTTAGCCGAACTATAAAATATACCTTATAGGCATAGTGATTCTATGAAAAAGGTGTCACCCAATATTTAAATTAGCCAGTATGGTTGGATTGCTTGAATGCGAGCACGTAATCAGTATTCACATACCAGGCGGCATGAACCTGACTTATTGATTAATGTGAGTCATGCTCTAATGCTTTTCCTGCACTGCGACAACATCTTCAACTATCGTGATTGGAGTATTTGAAACGAAATCTTTTTAGGTCCAATGGTTACTCCTGAAGTTCGTTGCAATGCATAATCGGAATGGCCTTTCTTGTTCACTCCGCATAGCCTAAGGTTTCGGGCACTAATTGACGAGCCACAAAATAATCAGAGGCTCCTTAGGTGTTCCCAAATTCATTTGTACTTAATTTTTAGCAGCAGGATAGTGAAACTGAAAATGAAGGTTATTGTATTAGCTGCGACTATCGGCAGGTCGTCAGTCAACAGACCATAGACCAACCAGAAAAAAATACCTGTTGTAAAGGTTACATACATGGCAAGCGAAATATCCCGGGTATGCCTGGTCCTGATAATTCGGATGGCCTGGGGTAAGAATGCAATTGTCGTTAATGTTGCAGCGATAAAGCCTAAGGCGGTAGATAGTTCCATTGTGTCAACCTGATTCATAAGTCCGCTTTTGTCGCATACCAGTCTAAACACTTACAAAAATTTGTCATACGACACAACGTATGTCATGAAATACACTTCCCATCATTCCGGGATCACTTCTCTTTCAGCATTGCCCTGACCACTTCATTCCATCCCAACGCGAGATTGTCTCTGTTGTATCCCCCTCCTCCCAGGGCGATGAAGCGTCCGTTGCAGTACTCGTCGGCGAGTCGGTTGAGCCGTTTCGCAGCATGGGCATGAGCGGCCGGCGTGAAGGCCATGTGGGTGATGGGATCGCCCCGTATGCTGTCGGCGCCGGCCTGCAGGATAATCAGTTCAGGCTTGCCTCGGCGGACAAATTCCTCCACCGATGGCCAGACTTTGAAAAAGAGTGAGTCATCCGCGAAGGGTGGCAGCGGAACATTGAGTTTGGTGCCCTTGGCGGCGCCTTTGCCGGTCTCTTCGACCGCGCCCGTGCCGGGATAGAGAAAGCGTCCGTCCTCATGGATATCGGCCAGGATCAGGTCGGGATCCTCTTCGAAGGCGTAAAAGACGCCGTCGCCATGATGTGCGTCGATATCGACATAGGCGATGCGCCGGATACCGTGGAGTATTCGTAGATTTTCGATCAGCACGCCCACATCGTTGAAGACACAGAAGCCTGCCGCCGCTTCCCTGCGGGCATGATGCAGTCCCGCGATGGGCACGAAGACTTTCGGGTGGACTTCCGAGAGGATGCTCTCCATCCCGTCGAGCACCGAACCGGCTACGGTACACGCCGCCTCGAAGACACCTCGAAAGGCGGGTGTATCGCCCAGATCGAGATAGCCATTGCCGACTTTCGATTGCGCTTTTACCCGGGCGATGTATTCCATGGTGTGAAAGGCCGACAGTGCCCGCTCGTCACACACTTGGGGAGCGGCCACATGAACCCGCTTGTCCAATCCCTGTTTGATCGTCTCTTTCCAGAATGCCTGGATACGATCCGGTCCGAACGGATGGCCTTCGCCAAATCCGTACCGCCCCAGCAGTTCGCCAAAATAGATACTGACGGTTTTTTCACTCATAAAGTCAGCGCGTCAGTGACAGTCTCATGGGGTGTAAATTCAATCATCATATCGAACCGCTGCCGAACAGAACTTATGGCTTGCCGGATCGACCTGCTCGCCGACACAGAGTTGGCGTATAGAGACAGGGTTCTCCTTGCAAGGAAGGTGGATGACCCAATATTTCGAATATATATCTATTCAACAAATTCGGCACTTTTGACACTATTGCAACCGGAAACAAGTCAACTAAGCTATAGTTTACATGCGGTTTTTCATGTTCTTACTCATCTAGAATAACGATAACAGCAAACCAGCTAGTCGCTTAATAACAAATATACCGGAGGATCATCACATGATAGCACCACGCATTGCGAAGCCTGTGATTGGGGCAATTGGCATCCTGTTTCTTGCCACTGCAGGCATCGCTTTTGCTCAGGAGGATGTCGGCACGGTAACCATCGGTAAAATGGAATTTCAGAAAAACTGCGCCGCGTGCCATGGCATTGGTGGTAAAGGTGACGGCCCCTTCATTGAGTTTTTGAAACAGTCGCCTCCCGATCTGACCCTGCTCAGCAAGAACAACGGTGGTGTCTTCCCGCAGGAGAGAGTCTACGAGTGGATTCGGGATCCCCAAAAGATCCGGGCGCACGGCACCGATGAGATGCCTATCTGGGGTGAACGATACAGCCGGGAAATCATCGAGTATTACGGCCCCGACTACACTGGGCCGGGCAGCTCGGTCCGACAGCGCATCCTGGAATTGGTGTTTTATCTCGGGAGCATTCAGCAAAAGCCATGAGCCTTTGGATGGCATGACTTATTCCTGAAGGCGCTTTTCAAATCGGCTGATTCCAGCAATCCCGTCCGCGTGGCGGGATTGCCTTGTACGCAGACCGATCAGCAGCGTTTTCGAGACCGCTTGATTAATCCTGCACCTTCCCGGGACTTCAGATGTCCCTGAGCAGCCCTACATCTCAGCCGAAAGATAAGATCCCAAGTCCTTGTCCGCACTCAGAATATGACCGGTCAACCAATGCTCCAGGTAGTCGATATCCTCACCCGAGAGCTGCTTGCCCTCTTGCAGATACTTCTGTTGTAGCTCCTTGGCGCTTTCGATCAGGTCCTGGTGTTCGGCCTTGTGTTCCGCCATGCCTCCATAGCCGTACTTCAGCATCAGTCGTTCCTCGTGGCGGAAGTGCCATACGGTGCCGCTGATCAGCTCGTCGAGTACGGTCTCGACATAGTCTGTCGAGTCCCCCTCCTCCACCGCATGGTTGAGGATATTGAACAGCTCGACCAGTCGACGATGATCCTCGTCGATTTCGTCCACATCGACGCTGAGTGTTTCGCCCCAGAGTAAATCTTTCACTAGCCTCTCTCCTACTCAATCTTCTTATCGGGATACCTCGGCGTAATTGACGCCGTTCCGTCATTCCATTCCGCTGTCGACAAGGATCCCTTTGGAGACACCGTTCCATCTGAAATAAGTATAGTTGGCGCACTTTGGAGCTGAAGCGGGAAGCCTTCAGAGTTCCGAATTTCGCTGTTGAAATCGAACCGTTGAGCTAAAAAGAGAAGCGCAATTTCGTATCAATGAGAGAATCCCCGGTGTTCAGCAACCGGGGATCATCGGGTGGGGAATCAGCACTAACGGATCGAATCACCAGTCCGGGGTTTTGGCTCCCCCTACCTGCATGTGGAGGGCTGGTGGTGCGACGGCGCCAGCGTGAAGCGCCGTCGCCCCATCCGTATCACCTGAAGCGCAACAGCAGATCCTTGGCCTCGATGGTGGCGTCGGGCTCGACCTCGATGCTCTTCACCACACCCGCCATGGGCGCATTGACGGTGGTGAACATCTTCATCGCCTCCAGGGTGAACAGGGGATCGCCCTTGGCGACCTGGTCGCCGACGCTGACCGAGATCTGGGTCACCTTGCCGGGGATGGGTGCTCCCACCTGACGCAGATCGTCCGGGCTGGCCTTGGGCCTGGCGGCGGTGTCGACCACCAGGCTCCTGTCCTGAATCTCGATATGCCGAGCATCGCCATTGAGTTCGAAAATGGCCGTGCGCCTGCCCTTCTTGTCCGCCTCGCCCAGGTGCAGCAGTTTGATGAATAGGGTCTTGCCCGGTTCGATCTCCACCGCGATCTCCTCGTTGATGCTCAGGCCGTAGAAGAAGGCCGAGGTGGGCAGCACCGACAGGTCGCCGTACTGTTCGCGGGTCTGCTCGAAGGTCTCAAAGACCTTGGGGTACATCAGGTAGCTGAGCAGGTCCTCGTCGCTGGGCTCCCGGCCCAGCTTTTCCGTCAGCTCGAACTTGAGCGGCTGAAAGTCCACCGGTTCGGCATGCAGCCCGGGGCGGTCGTCGATGGCCTTGCGCTCACCCAGGACGATGTGTTGCAGCGTCTTGGGCCAGCCCCCCTTGGGCTGCCCCAACCCGCCGGCCAGCATGTCGATCACCGACTCGGGAAAGGGTACCGACCCGGGCGCCAGGTTGAGTACGTCCTGGGCCTTGAGGCCCCGGGTGACCAGGAAGATCGCCATGTCTCCGACCACCTTGGAGCTGGGCGTGACCTTGACGATATCGCCGAACAGCTGATTCACCTCCGCATAGGTGCGCGCGACCTCGGGCCAGCGTGCGCCCAAGCCCATGGCGCTGGCCTGCTCCTTGAGGTTGGTCAGCTGTCCGCCCGGCAGCTCGTGCAGGTAGACCTCGGCGGTGCCGTGCGGCGCGCTGGTGTCGAAGGGTTTGTAGAAGCTGCGCACGTGCTCCCAGTAGTGGGACATCTCGTCCAGCGCCTCACGATTGATGCCGGGGTCGCGCGCGGTGTGCTCCAGCGCGGCGATCATCGAATTGAGATTGGGCTGGGAGGTCGAGCCCGAGAGGCCGGCAATGGCGCCGTCGACCACGTCCACACCGGCATCGACGGCACGCAACACGGAGGCCGCATTGATGCCCGAGGTGTCGTGGGTGTGGAAGTGGATCGGGATGCCCACCTCGGACTTCAGGGCACGGAACAGTACATCGGCGGCATAGGGGCGCAACAGCCCCGCCATGTCCTTGATCGCCAGGATGTGCGCGCCCCGCGCCTCCAGATCCTTGGCCATGGCGATGTAGTATTCGAGATCGTACTTGTTGCGTTTCGGATCGAGAATATTACCCGTGTAGCAGATGGCCGCTTCGCAGACCGCGCGGCCGTCCTCGAGCACCGCCTCCATGGCGGGATAGAGATTCTCCGCATAGTTGAGGCTGTCGAAGATGCGGAAGATATCCATGCCGTTTTCCACCGCGCGGCGCACGAAACTGCCGACGACGTTGTCGGGATAGTTGGAGTAACCCACGGCGTTGGCGCCGCGCAACAGCATCTGGAAACAGATGTTGGGGATGCGTTCACGCAGCTTGGCCAGACGCTCCCAGGGGTCTTCGTTGAGAAAGCGCATGGCGGTGTCGAAGGTGGCGCCGCCCCACATCTCCAGCGAGAAGAGGTTCGGCACCTTGTGGGCGATCACCTCGGCGATGCGCAGCATGTCGTCGCTGCGCATGCGCGTGGCCAGCAGCGACTGGTGGGCGTCGCGCAGGGTGGTGTCGGTGAACAGGGCCTGCTCCTGGGCCAGGGTCCAGTCGGCGAAACCCTTGGGCCCGAGTTCGAGCAGGCGCTCGCGGGTGCCCTTCTCCAGCGGCAGGCGGTGATCGTAGTGCGGCACCGGGGCCGGGGTGAAAATAGCTTCCGGCTTCCAGCCCTTGGCGGTGGGATTGCCGTTGACGATCACATCCCCGAGATAGGCCAGCAGTTTGCTGGCGCGGTCGCGGCGCGGCTTGAAATCGAACAGGGCCGGCGTGGTGTCGATCAGACGCGTGGTCGCCTTGCCGGAGCGGAAGGTCTCCTCCTGAATGACGTTTTCCAGAAACGGGATATTGGTTTTCACGCCACGCACCCGAAATTCGTGCAACGCACGGTTCATGCGTTCCAGAGCGTTCTCCCAGGAGGGTGAGCGCACGGTCAGTTTGACCAGCAGCGAATCGTAGTACGGCGTCACCACCGCGCCGTTGGTGGCAATGGCGGCGTCCAGGCGGATGCCGCAACCGGCCGGAGAGCGATAGGTGAGTATGCGGCCGATATCGGGCGCGAAGCCGTTCTCCGGATCCTCGGTGGTGATGCGGCACTGTACCGCGAAACCTTCGCGGGGAATCTGTTCCTGGGCCGGGATGCCGATGTCCGCATCGTGCAGCGCGCGGCCCGAGGCGATCAGTATCTGCGAACGCACCAGATCGACGTTGGTGATCTCTTCGGTGACCGTGTGCTCGACCTGGATGCGGGGGTTCATCTCGATGAAGAACCAGTCGCCGCTCTCGGCGTCGACCAGGAATTCCACCGTACCGGCATTGTCGTAGCCGATCTCTTTGGCCAGGCGAACCGCAGCCTCGCACAGAGAATGTCGGGTCGCCTCGGGCAGATCGACCGAGGGCGCGATCTCGATGACTTTCTGATGGCGGCGCTGCACCGAGCAGTCCCGTTCGTGCAGATGCACCACGTTACCGTGCCTGTCGCCGAGGATCTGCACCTCGATGTGCTTGGCGCGCTGAATGAACCGCTCCAGAAAGACTGCGCCATTGCCGAAGGCGTTGAGGGCCTCGGTGCGCGCCTCGTCGAGCAGCTTGCCCAGATCGTCCGGATCGCGCACCACGCGCATGCCGCGACCGCCGCCGCCGTGAGCTGCCTTGATGATCAGCGGGAAGCCGATCTCTTCGGCCACGGCCATCGCCGCCTGCCGGTCTTCGATGGGCTCCTCGGTGCCGGACAGGGTGGGCACCTCGGCACGTTTGGCCAGCTCACGGGCGGCGGTCTTGTCGCCCATCTGCGCCAGCAGCTCGGCGCGCGGGCCGACGAAGGCGATGCCATTGTCCGCGCAGGCCTGGGCGAATTCCGGATTCTCGGACAGAAACCCATAGCCGGGATGAATCGCATCGACACCCTTGTCCAGCGCGATGTCGATGATGCCCTGGATGTCCAGATAGGCGCCCACCGGACCCTTCTCGGGATTCAATGGGTATGCCTCGTCAGCCTTGGAGCGGTGGATCGACAGGCGGTCCTCCTCTGCATAGATGGCGACGGTTCGGATACCGAGCTCATTGGCGGCGCGAAAAATTCTGATCGCAATCTCGCTGCGATTGGCTACCAGAAGCTTCTTGAAGGGTTTGATGGACATGGGGGTCTCCGTTGACATATTGCATTGCAGCAAGAGGAGAGAATATAGCAAGTGCCGAGGGTGAATATCCAACAATCCATGCACGGAATATCATCTATAGTGAATATAGATTTTTCACCATCCAGCTGCTTTAACGTAATTTTAACGTCATGGCAGTGCGAAATATGGAGTCACGAAATATGGGGTCCGGGATATGGGGTCAGAGTAAATCTCTGATTTACTCTGACCCCAGATGAACGCTCTGACCCCAGATGCACGGAATGGGCAGTACCCGGCGATCTGGTGTCCGATGGGGAGACAGAAACAGGACCGGTCGTTCTTACCTCTGCCGGGTCGCTTCCAAAACCCTTGGCTAGGTGGGATCTGACCCCAGAAGCACAGAAGCAATAACTCCTTGCAGTCCGCAGATGCGAGAGAATAAAGAGTAAGCTGCCCGGGGATTGCAAGGCCCTCTTCAAAGATTCATGACTATCAATTTTGCTTGGAACGATCAGCTATGATCCCATTTTCATCGCTGGGCCGCGCGAAAAGCGTGTTTATCTTCATCGGGCACGTACTTTCCGATTTCCGCGCCAATCAGGGGCTTCTGCTATCAGGCGCCGTCGCCTATTACACCCTGCTGTCGATCATCCCTCTGTTCACGCTGGCGCTGGTCGTCAGCTCCCATTTTTTCACCGAACAGCAGTTGATCGCACTGCTGCGGGACAATCTGGAGTTGGTCGTGCCGGGCCTGACGGACACGCTGTTGGAACAAGTCGGCAAATTCCTCCAGTTTCGCGAAGTCATCAGCTGGGTGGGCATCGTCGTCATGTTGTTCTTCAGCTCCATGGCATTCACCGTGCTGGAAAACACCATGTCGGTGATTTTCTACCATCGGGTCGTGATCGAGCGCCGGCATTTCCTGGTCTCCGCCATTCTGCCCTATATCTTCGTACTGGTACTTGGCGTCGGCCTGTTGCTGATCACATTCATCGCAGGAGCCTTGCAGACACTCGATGCCGACGTGGTCACGCTGTTTGCCTGGAAATTCGAACTTCGCGGCATCACCCACCTCATGCTCTACCTGTTGGGGATTCTGGGTCTGATACTCCTGCTGACCGCGATCTACATGGTCATGCCGCTGGGCAACATGTCCTTCCGTCACGCCCTCATCGGCGGTATCGCGGCGGCAGTTCTTTGGGAAATCGCCCGTCATCTCCTGATCTGGTATTTTTCCACGCTTTCGCTTGTCAATCTGGTCTACGGCTCGCTCGCCACGGCTATCGTCACCCTGCTTTCACTGGAAGTGGCGGGCATGATTCTGCTCCTCGGAGCGCAGGTCATTGCCACCTATGAACGGCGTGATGCGGGCCAGGATGGACCTGACAAGGCTTTTCGTGCGGGCGAATGAATCCTCGATCTTTCTTTGAGCGCTGCGTCCGACTTGGCGGGTGATGCTGAAGACGCTACTTTCAAGGCGCCTGTTTTTTGCAGGGAGGGGCCTTCGTCTTTGGCAGCAACTGTTCGATCAGCTTATCGATTGGCATTTGACTAGGGTGGTCATTGAGATAGGCACACAGCGTCTCCACGACTTTGGCCACTACCTTGTAGCCCAGGTGGCGATAGGCCTCGAACTGGTTCTCATCAAAAAACTGATCCGCTGTCGTTTCGTGCGGAAATGCCTCGTTGCTATCTGCATAGTGACGAATGTCCGGCCACTCGTCCCCGGTCATCGAGGACTTCAGATAGAGCAGCAATCCCTCTCGTTGCTCCCCTTTTGGACCATCATTGTATTGAATGCGTCCGATGGCCGCGTGTTCGCGGATGAAGCGTACATCCGCCTTTCGGTACATCGGTTTGAAATTGTCAAAACGGATATTCACTCCGAGATCGGTCCAACACTTGCGGACCATGTTTGCCAAATCTTCATACTGATATGAAGGGTCACAGCCGGCATCAATGGCGACAATCAGACGGCAGCGTCGCCGGATGAGTTCATAAACCCCCAAATTTTCGAAGTGTCCGCCATCTGTCAAATTGATCCATTCGGCTTCCGCATTCGCTGTTCCAGTCAGCTCTGCGATAAACGGCTGGAAGGCGGTTTTCGGACTCTTTTCCTTCCATACGTTTGAATTGGTACTGTGAGCGGGGTTTCCGCACCAACGTCCCAAACGCAGATTGAAAACAGTCAGCAAGGCGGCGACGGCGGCAGATGTGTGGTATCCCATATTGGGGCTGGCCGCGGCCCCTGATACAGCCATCAGACTCCCCAGGGTGAGTCCATCCGCATAAAATTTGGTCGGACGATACTGTCCCAACAGATGTCCCTGACTGCTTCGAGTTTCATATCCCGCCCATTGCGGTGTAAAGGCAAAGCAAGCCGCACGCCGGGTTTGCCAGGCCAGGTCGTCACCTCCCGTCATGTTGAGGGCGGTGTTGATAATGGGAATCGGCCGTTGTGCACACAGATCGGAGAATTTCACATCGTCGCAAGGATCAAAACCGGTAAAGGGATACGGCCGGCGATCCCCGGCGTTGGAGGCACCGATGAATGCGCGTGACAAGCGGTTTCGGTAGAGTGCGTGGAGCGAGAATAGATTGATATCGATTTTCTTGGACAAGAAGAAAAATAGACCGGTGGAGATCAATAAACCGATCACTACTACCGACCCCGGTACCTGTTTCAGTTGTTCCCAGTGTATGGATAACAGCAGCGGAAATTCACGGGCCATCTGGGCATCGTCATTCTCCGGCGAGAGGAACAGCAACCACTGCAGAAAGAAGGTGACGATCACCGTCAGACCCAGGACAAAGAGCCACGGGGCCAAGCGGGTGATCCATTCCTTCCAGAGCCCGCTGATACCGGAGACCGGTGTCTTGTCCCCTTGAGCAAACCAGGTACCCACGCCTGACCCGGTGGCCCAGGCAGCCAACACCGCCCAACCACCGACACTTAGCCAGGCGACAAAGGGGGTGGCATAGCGTACGAGCGTGAAAAGCAATAACCAGACGACACTGTACAGCAAGATGAATCCACCCACCCTGGCAAGCCATTCACGGTCCTCATTACTGATGGAGCGTCCCAGCAAACCGATATGGATCGCACCAACGAACGACAGACTCAGGAGAGCCAGGGCAGGCCCCAGGTATGCCACCATCCAGCTGTCGCTCGAAGGGTTTGGATCCAACGCGCCCAGGTAGGCTATCCCCCCGAGTATGAGTCCCGCGACCAGAGTAGCGAAAAAAGACTTTTTTCGGGATGGCCGCTCCGCCCTCTCCGGCGTCCCGGATTCACGAGAATCTTGCGCAGCTTCTTCCATATCTGGACACCGATCTTTCAATCGCTCCCTGATTTCGATGCTTTTCCTCTCTCTTGCTTTGGCGCCGAGGTAACCGGCAAGCAGGTAGACAAGCGCCACCACGACAATCTGCACTACAGAAGACGCATCGTCATAGCCAGATAGTTGCGGCAAGGGTGACCCTGTCTGCAGCGCCAGGCTACCCGCCCAGGCAGCCAGAAACAGCGGCAGAATCACATAGGAGTGGACTGGCACAGCGGCTCGCGTGCGGTCTTTAGGATCGACACGGCGGGTAGCCATGAGGTCGCCACCCTTCCAGGCAGCGAAGAGCAGCATGGCCATAGTAAACAAATAGAGCGGGACGGCATGAGAAGCGAATATATCGGATAGCAAACCCACGCCATGGGCAAACAGCAGAATGGCCGAGATGAGGCTGATCAACATCAGCTGCATGAGCGTAATGTTTCTCAGAATGATGGAAACCGCCGCCAGCATATCCCCGGAGAGTCCGAGTCTGGGTGAGAGAAAGTTGCTATAGCGTCGCAGAAAACGTACCGCGTTGTTTTCCAGCGGAGGAAATCCGATGGTCTCATCCTGAGTAAAGCAGCCTGACTCCATCTTGTCGATGCGCTTGGCGATCGTCTCCGGATGCGGTTTCAGGCAATCTTGAAAAGCCCTGACGGATTGTTGATCAACGGCATTGCTGGTGCGCCCTTTGGGCGCCTTACGATGCAGCAGGGCGGACAGCCAACTGCCGATATACCCCCCGCCGGATACGCTCGACAGGTAATCGAATCCTTCGAGCAATCCATAACGAGAGAGCGCTTGGATCGCACCGAGATTGAAGATGGCGCTGCGAATGCCGCCACCGGACAGCGCCAAGCCACAGAGATGACTGGCATAGGCGCGCTCGAAGGACGATTTGTTGCCATCTTCCTCTGCGATCCCCTCCTCTCTGAGCAATTCGAGAAGTTTCAACTCCTCGCTGAGCACCCCCTCGAAATCACACTTTTCCTTCAGGCACCCCTTGTGGTTCATAGCCATATCCTTCCTTTGGTTTATCAGGGAGACACCGATATCCGGATCAAGAATAGTTCATGACGAAGGCGGACCCCAGCGCCAGGGCATGTTCAACCTGGTGCCGCTAGCGCCGGGTAGACCTGCTCAGCTCCATCATTGAAACACGGCTTCAATGATCGCTTCTGTTTTCGCGGCGATACCTTTAGATTTTGATTCTCTGTTGCCTGCGATATTGAGCACGACGGGTTTCTTTTCATCAATGAATTTTCGAATCTTCGCGACAGCATCGGAGGTCGGTTCGACGACCAGAAACGGCTTATCAAATTCCTCGCAGTAATGCATGGTGAGTTGCGTGCCGTCACTCGCAGGATCAGTGGCAAGAATCAAGGTTGCGTCCGAGTCGATGACATTCTGCTTCGTGCGCTCCTTGTAGTCGGCCGAAGTGTGCTCGAGCAGACCGAATCCCTTCAACCTTCGTGATTGCTCCCCCGCTTCATTCCGATATCCACGTGGGGCACAGCCGCCCGTTGCAATTCCCAATCGTCGCGCAGCAGTCAATCCACCCATATCGACCCCGGTTTGACCACCGCTTATGATTTTGCTCGGCCTATAGCTCACAACGTTTATTCCAACGCCATTCTTCCTTTGCTTCCCTTTTACAGCGTCTCGACCGGCCGTGTCGTGCCGGTATGACGGTATGCCGGTATGCCGGTATGACGGTTGCGGCGAGGATCGCTATCGAGCGATAACATGACCACTGTCGGATCATCCCGCGGTCAGCGCGCGTCCCGCCTGAAACCGGTCCCATGAAAACAAGAGTATGAAGGCCGACAATCCACCCCAATGCAACAGCTCCTGTCCGGGGTAGAGCAGGCACACGGCAATCACACCGACCAGCAACCTGGGGACCATGCCCAGGTCGCGCGCCAGGTGTCCCTGAAAGGCTGCGGCGAAGGCATAGAGGCTGATCAGGGTGAAGAAGAAGATCTCCAGGGCGGTGTACCAGTCGCCGTAGAGGAAGGGGGTGTAGGCGAACAGCAGCGGCATGATGTAGAGCCCCTTGGCCAGTTTCCAGGCGGTGAAACCGGTGCGAATCTGGTTGGTGCCGGCGATCGCCGCCGCAGCAAAGGCGGTTAGGCAGACCGGCGGGGTCACATTGCTGTCCTGGCTGAGCCAGAAGATGATCATGTGCGCCGACAACAGGATGCCGAGGACGACTGCCGGGTCGAGCACCTGCTCGTAGAGACCGGTGACCAGCGACGGATCGACACTGCGCAGGGCGTCGAGTATGGCGCGCGCGTCATCGCCCGACATGCTCTGTCCGAGCAGTTCCAGCTTGTCGGGTGCGGCCAGCATCAGCATCGCCTTGACCGACTCGGGCAAGGCCTGGCCGGCGGCGATGAGATCGACCACCTGCGCCTCTGCGATCAGATTGTAGAGCGCTGGCGCCGACAGGGTGGCGAGCACGATGTAGGCGGCGGTGACCGGCAGCCCCATGCCGAGCACCAGCGAGGCCAGCGCGATCAGGATCAGCGCCACCACCAGACTGCCGCCAGCCCACTGCTGGATCATCAGCGACAGGGTGTTGCCGACCCCGGTCATGGCGATCACATTGACCACCAGGCCGACCGCGACCAGCAGCAGACCGGTGGAGACCATGTTGCGGCTGCCCAATGCCAGGGCGTCGAGGATCGCACGCGGACCCATCCTGCGCGGCGTCAACCAGCTCGCGCCGATCACCGTGAGGATGGCGACGCCGGCCGCATAGGTCGGCGTGAAACCCGCCACCAGGGTCACGATCAAGACCGTGATGGGCATGATGAAGACGATCCCACCCTCGCGCATCACCTGCCCCAGGCGCTCCGGCTGATCCTCGCCCTCCGCCTTGAAACCGAGACGTTTGGCTTCGAGCCGTACGAAAAACGCCACCGACAGAAAGTAGAGCAGCGACGGCAAGACCGAGACGACGACGATGTGGGTGTACGGGATCTGGGTATAGCTGGCCATGACGAAGGCGCCGGCGCCCATGATCGGCGGCATCAGCTGGCCGCCGGTACTGGCGGCGGCTTCGACGCCGGCGGCGAAGCGCGCGGGAAATCCGGCACGTTTCATCAGCGGGATGGTGATGACGCCGGTCGAAACGGTGTTGGCGATCGATGAACCCGAGATGGTGCCGGTCAGGCCGGATGAGACGACCGCCACCAGCCCGGGACCGCCGACCACCCGGCCGGCCACCGCACGCGCCATGGCGATCACAAAGTCGCCCGCCCCCGAGCGCACGAGGAAGGCGCCGAAGAGGATGAACATGAAGACGAAAGAGACCGAGATCTGCGCAATGCTGCCGAACAGCGCATCGTCCCCGTAGATGCTGCGGAACAGCAGGGTCTCGTTGCTCAATCCGGCGAAGCGAAAGACATTGTCGAGGGTGGCGCCCCAGCCGACCACATAGGTCAATGCGATGACGATCAGCACGGGGATGACCAGACCGGTGGTCCGTCGCGTGAGTTCGATGGCGGCGATAATGGTGACCACAGCGAGCACCTGTTCCCAGCCGGTCATGTTGACGCCACGCGCGTAGATCGCATCTTCGGCGGCGACGATCCAGACCGTCGCCGCAACGAAACAGACACCGATCAGCAGGTCGATCACCAGCATACTGCGCGACGCGGCGAGCCGCGCATTGCGCAACGGAGGATAGAGCAGCATGGCGAGCATGCCGAGACCGAGGAAATGCAGCGTGCTCTGCCACTGGGTGGAGAAAATCGTGGTGAAATTCATCACCAGGTGCAGCAGCGCGACCGCCGCTCCCAGCCAGTAGACGAGCTGGCGCACCCAGGCCTGCTCGCGCAGCCCGGCCTCGAGCGTACCCGTCTCAATGGTTGTGGAATCGTTGGACATCGGGAGGCGACGGCTGCCGGATGGCAGCCGTCGTCACTATCACTGAACGATCAAGCGCGCCGGGATCTCCAATCCGGCCTCTTTGTAGTAGCGGGCTGCGCCTGGATGCAGGGGCATCGGCAGACCGGCCATGGCCTTTTCCAGCGCCATTGCGTTGGTTGCCTTGTGTATCGACTGCAGAAAACCGAGATTTTCGTAGATGGTCTTGGTGATGCGGTAGACGTCCTCTTCGGAGACGTCCGCGCGCACGGCGAGGAAGTTGGGCTGGGCGATCGTCATGATGTCGGCGTCCTGGCCCGGATAGGTATTGGCCGGGATCAGGTAGGGTGTCCACAGCTCCATGCCGCTATCGGCCTGTGCCGCCTGCTCCGGTGTGAACGCCAGCAGGCGCACCGCGTCACCCTTGGCGGCCAGGAGCTTGGTGACGGCGCCGACGGGAACGCCGGCCGGGGTGCCGATCAGGTCCGCCTTGCCGTCCTGCATGGCGCTGGCCAGCGCACTGTAGCCGCCGTAGAAGAGTTCAAACTGCTTGTCGATATCAACGCCCAGATTGGCGAAGATGGTCCTGCTGGAACCCAGGGATCCCGAATTCTTCTTGCCGAAGCCGGCAACGCTGCTGATGTTCTTCACATCGGCGATGGTGCCGGTCTTAGCGTATTCCGCCTTGGTCAGAAAGTGCTCCACGTTCTGCCACAGCATGGTCACCGCGCGCAGGTTCTTCTGCGGACCGTCGTTCTTCAGCGCGCCGGTGCCGTTCCAGGCATAGGATCCGTAGAGACCCTGCAGAATCGCGAACTGGCACTCGTTCTCGCGCAGCAGCTTGATGTTCTCGCCGGACCCCGCCGAGTTGATCGCCGACATGTTGATCTTCTCGGTCGGCTGCAGTTTGACCTTGACCAGCGTCGACAAGGCCACCCCGACAGGATAATAGGTACCGCCGGTACTGGCGGTGGCCATCAGATAGTCCCCCTCAGCCGATGCCTGCGAAGAAGCCCCCAGGCCGAAGAGGGTCAATGACAGGGCGACAATGCCCGATTTAAGCGATTTGCGCATGTTTGGCTCCTCCAGTGGTTCATTCTTTTCGTATACCTGGCTGAGTATAGATTGCATCTATACCGATCCACAAACCCGCTAATTTAGAGGTAGATTCGCGCTGTGGCGAGTTTCGAGATCACTGCCTGCGATTGGCGGCCGAGTCGGATCGCAATGCCTGCAGCCGGTCCGCCAACAGGCGGGCAAACGAGAAGGTACAGGTGAAGGCGGGAGAAACTGCATTCAACACATGGAATGAATGGGCATCGCCCTCAAAACGGAAATCCATCTCCAGCTTGCGTTGCCGGATGTCGATCAGCTGGGCGCGGATTCCGGGCGTTCCCCAAGCGTTCCAACGTGACGGATCCAGGCCCTCGACCATCCGTCGAGCCATGCCGACAAGATGTTGGCGGCTGTATTTCTTCAGCTCGCGCCAGGCCAGTTGGCGAAAATCGAAGTCGTTGCGCAGAAACAGCGCCGCCTCCAGACCCAGGATCGAAGCCATCTCGCGCCAGTCGAAATTCTCCAGCCCCCGGTAGTGCTCACGCCAGAGAGCGGGGATGGCGGTGGGACCGATCTTGGTCCGTCCATCCACGGTCTGGGTGGTATGCACTCCGAGAAAGGGCTGCCTGAGATCGGGCACGGGGTAGACATGCACCCCGAGCGCCTGATCCGGGTCATCGCAATAGAGGTAGAGGCCTTTGAAAGGCAGGATCGTGTGGTGCCGACTGAAGCCGAAATCGCGTGCGACACGGTCGGCATAGAGACCGGCGGCATTGACCACATACCCCGGAGTGATCAGGCCTTTGGAGGTGCGTACGGCATCGCCCTGCCGGCCCTGGTAGGCGCACCCGGTGACCAGCTGTATCCCCTCCCCGGCCGCGTCCCTGGCCATCCGGTCCAGCACCTGCCTGGGATCGACCGAGCTGGTGGTGGGTGACCAGAGGGCGCGTTCGACGGTGCGCGCCCTGGGCTCGATGCGTCGGGCCTCGGCGACGCTCACCTGCTCCAACTCGACGCCGTTGGCCCGGCCTCGTCGCAGCAGTTCATCGAGCGCCGGCAGATCCTCTTCGCAGGTCGCCACCACCAGTTTGCCGCATCGGTTGATCGGCAAGCCGTTATCCAGACAGTAGTCGGTCATCAGTCGGTTACCGTCACGGGTCAGTCTGGCCTTGAGACTGTCGGCGGAATAGTAGAAACCCGCGTGCAGCACCCCACTGTTGCGGCCGCTGGCATGCGCGGCCAGCGCCGGCTCCTTGTCGATCACCAGCAGCGACTGCTCGGGGTGGCGGCGCTTCAGCTCCAGGGCCAGCCCCAGACCGATCACCCCGGCGCCGATGATCAGCAGGTCGGGAGTCCGATCGAACTGGGAGTGCGCCATCTCAGTCACTCGGCTTGCGAACAGCGCCCGGCGATCTCAGAAAAAGAGCAGCTTGATGATGAAGACGCTGAGGGCCAGAAACAGCACCCGCCGAATCAATGTCTCGCCATGGCTGATCGTGGTGTGGGCGCCGAGCCATCCGCCGATCGAGTTGCCCACCGCCAGCCCGAGCCCGGTCCACCACAGCAGCTCCAATTGGGTCGCAAACACCAGCAACGCGACAATGGTGTAGACCAGCACGATGAGCACCTTGTGCATGTTGACCCGCACCAGGTCGAGTCCGAGCACGCGGTGCAGGATCGGCATTAGGATGAAGCCGACCCCGATCTGGATGAAGCCGCCCCAGAAGCCGGCTCCGATCATCAATAGGTGTCCGGCAAGCAGATTTTTCGGCTGGGTATCGCCGCCGGTCGGCTTGACCTTGTCGTGACCGGTCGCCATCAGCAGCATGACGCCGATCATGATCAGCGCCAACACCCGATCGAACCACTCGCCCGCCAGATGCACGCCGACCGAGGCGCCACCGACGGCGCCGAGCGAGGCGGCTGCGGCAAGGCTCAAGCTCAGCTTGAAATCGGAAAAGCCGCGACGCCGAAACGCGGTTACCGCGGTGATGTTCTGCGCCAGGATCGCGATGCGGTTGGTGCCGTTGGCCACCGGTCCGGGAATACCCATGAACAGCATCACCGGCACCGTCAGCAGCGAACCGCCACCGGCCATAACATTGAGCCAGCCAGCGGCGATGCCGACCAGGCACAGTATCAGAATCTGCCAATACTCCATCTGAAAGCTTACCTCGAAAATCGTGACATCCTGAAACAGCCCGCAGGTACGGCCGAATCAATCTATGGTAGGGATCCATTCTAGGTCTCTTCACAAAAGAGATTCGGCATACTTGACTCCGCTCATGCACAAAGACCCAGCATGAAGTCCGATACTTTACTCGCTACGCGTCGGTATCCAAGCTACACCGATAACAACACTCTTTGCAGGGCTTACGCGGGTGACACGAGTCGACCGCTGATCCAGGCTAATAGTAACCAGGACCAGCCGCGAATGGCACTCTCTTAAATGCTGTTTTGGTGGGGCTGGGCCCCACCCTACACCTTGAATCGAACGTAGGGTGGGGTCCTGCCCCACCAAAACGCTCAAGGGCTTTCCGCTTTGTTCTTTGTAAGACCAGGACCAGAGCCTAATGGCACTTAACTTATGCGAAATAGTGCAGCGTAAGTTGAAGGATTTCGGTGCGGCATGCAGCACCGAATCACAGGTAAACAACGTACAAAACTTACACCATTGCCTTAAGGCATGTTCCATTCCGATCAGAGTCTGAAGCCCGGGAACAAGACAGGCCTGTGAACTATCCCGTCTCCCGCGATCTCCGTTTCCGTCTACACTGGGGCTACTGGGGAATCAGTCAAAACAAACGAACCGCGACGAACGAGGTCGAACTCATCTCCAAGGAGTCATCCTTGCCAACCAAAGGAGCCATGGCATGATCCAGTTCACTGTAAATGGCCAACAACATCGCGTCGATGTGGCGCCGGATACCCCCCTGTTATGGGTGCTGCGCGATACCCTGAAACTGACGGGAACCAAGTATGGCTGCGGGCAGGCCCTGTGCGGCGCCTGCACGGTGCACCTCGACGGGGTTCCCGTCCGCTCCTGTTCGGTGCCGGTCTCGGCCGCGGCCGGAACTCAGGTCACCACGGTCGAGGCCATCGATCAGGCGGCTGTCGGCAAGGCCGTGCAGGAGGCCTGGCGCAAGTTCGATGTGGTTCAGTGCGGCTTCTGCCAATCGGGCCAGATCATGAGCGCCGTCGCCCTGCTGAACAAAAACAAGCAGCCGAGCGATGAGGATATCGACAACGCCCTGTCGGGCAACCTCTGCCGCTGCGCGACCTATCAGCGCATCCGTGCCGCCATCCACGAAGCCGCCAAGGCGCTTGCCTGAGGGAGGGGATCATGCACCAACACCTGATTGAGAATCTCAGCCGTCGCCGCTTCCTGCAGAGCGGCGCCGGCCTCACGCTCGGTTTCTGTCTGCCAGGGCTGGCCTTGGCGGGCGACGGCACGGAGCAGACCACCCCGTTCGAACCCAACGCCTTTCTGCGTATCGGCAGCGACAACACCGTAACCGTCATCTCCAAACATCTGGAGATGGGCCAGGGCACCTACACCGGGCTGGCCACCATCCTGGCCGATGAGCTGGACGCCGACTGGAGTCGGGTACGGGTCGAAGGGGCGCCCGCCGACGCCACCCGCTACAACAACCTGCTGTGGGGACCGATGCAGGGCACCGGCGGCAGCTCGGCCATCGCCAACTCCTGGGAGCAGCTGCGCAAGGCCGGCGCCACTGGCCGCGCCATGCTGGTCGCGGCGGCCGCCCGTCAGTGGCAGGTCGAGGCGGACGGCATCGAGGTCAGGGAGAGTGTGGTCAGCCACCCAGCCAGCGGGCGCAAGGCCAGCTTCGGTGAGCTGGCCGCAGCCGCCGCCAATGAGCCTGTTCCCGACGACGTGCTGCTCAAGGACCCTTCCGAGTTCCGCCTTATCGGCAAACAGACCAAGCGCCAGGACAGCCGGGACAAGACCGACGGCTCCGCCCGTTTCACCCAGGATGTTTTTCTGCCGGACATGCTGGTGGCGGTGGTGGCCCACCCTCCCCGCTTCGGCGCCCGCGTGAAGTCCTTCGACGCCGGCCGTGCGAAGGCGGTCAAGGGGGTGGTCGACGTGGTCCAGATCCCCCAGGGCGTCGCCGTTCTGGCCAAGGACACCTGGAGCGCCAAGAAGGGACGGGATGCGCTGTCGGTGAGCTGGGACCAGGAGAGCGCCTTCAAACTGGGCACGGAGGATATTTTTGCCCGCTACCGGGAACTGGCTCTGACCCCCGGCGCCGTCGCCCGTCAGCAGGGTGACGCCGAACAGGCGCTGTCCGGCGCGGCCAAGGTATTGAGCGCCAGTTACGACTTTCCCTATCTGGCCCATGCGGCGATGGAGCCGATGGACTGCATCATCCGCCTGAGCGGCGACGGCTGCGAAGTGTGGAACGGCGAGCAGATGCAGACCGCCGATCAGACGGCCCTGGCCAAACTCTTCGGCCTCAAGCCGGAACAGGTCAAGATCCACATGCTCTATGCGGGCGGCAGCTTCGGTCGGCGCGCCAACAGTCACGCCGACTACCTGCTGGAAGCGGCTCAGATCGCCAAGGCCATCGACGGCCGTGCTCCGGTCAAGCTGATCTGGCTGCGGGAGGACGACATGCACGCCGGCTACTACCGCCCCCTGTTCCACCACCGGCTTGAGGCGGCCATCGATAGTCAGGGCAAGCTGACGGGGTGGCGACATCGCCTGGTCGGACAGTCGATCATGGCCGGTTCACCGATGGCGGGAATGATCAAGGAGGACGGCATCGACCCGGTCTCCGTGGAAGGCGCGGCCAACCTGCCCTACGCCATTCCCAACCTGCGGGTGGAACTGCATACGCCGACCGATATACCCGTGCCCGTGCTCTGGTGGCGTTCGGTGGGTTCGACCCACACGGCCTACTCCACCGAGACCTTTCTCGACGAGATCGCGCAAACGACCGGCAAGGACCCGGTGGCCTGGCGTCTCGAACTGCTGGCCAAGCATCCACGCCATGCGGGGGTGCTGAAACTGGCAGCGGAGAAGGCCGGCTGGGACAAACCGCTCGTGGAGAAACCCGGGCAACGGCGCGGGCGCGGTGTCGCGGTACACGAGTCCTTCAGGAGTTTCGTGGCCCAGGTGGCGGAGGTGAGCGTGAAAGAGGACGGTTCGGTGAGGGTCGACCGGGTGGTCTGCGCGGTGGACTGCGGCGTCGCCGTCAATCCGGACGTCATCCGCGCTCAGATCGAAGGCAGTGTCGGTTTTGCCCTCAGCGCCGCCCTGTACCAGGAGATCACACTCAGCGAGGGTCGTGTTGAACAGAACAACTTCGACACCTATCCGCTGCTGCGCATCGGTGAGATGCCCCGGGTGGAAGTCCACATCGTCGCCTCGGATACCGCACCCACCGGTATCGGTGAACCGGGCGTGCCGCCACTGGCGCCGGCCGTGGCCAATGCCATCGCCGCCGCTACCGGCAAGCGGCTGCGCCGGATGCCCTTCCGCACCGGGGAGCTGGCGATCTGACATGGACAGCCGGGATACCGAAGTACTGGAAGCCGCCTGTCGCTGGGCGACGGAGGGACATCGCTTTGCACTGGTCACGGTCGCCAGGACCTGGGGTTCGGCCCCCCGCCCCCCGGGATCCTGGATGATCTTGCGGGAGGACGGCCACCTGCAGGGTTCGGTCTCGGGCGGCTGCATCGAAGCCGACCTGATCGAGCGGGTCGCCACGGATGAGTTCCGGGCGGAGACGCCCTTTCTGCTCAGGTATGGCATCACTCAGGAGGATGCACGGCGCCACGGCCTGCCCTGCGGCGGAACCATGGAGCTGGTGGTCGAGCCGGCACCGGATGTGGAACTGCTGGAGTCACTGGCCCGGCGTATCTCAGAGGGTGAGCTGCTGCGCCGCTCGGTCACGCTCGGTCGAACGGGCAGCGGGCTTCATCCCGCCTCATCGAACACGACCTTTGATTGGGATGGCCAGACGCTGACCACCGTTCACGGACCTGTCTGGCGCCTGCTGGTGATCGGCGCCGGCCAGATCAGCAGCTATCTCGCACAGATGGCGCAGGCGCTCGACTACCGGGTGTTTATCTGCGACCCGCGCACACAATACAGCGCCGAGTGGCATGTGCCGCAGACGACGCTGATGAGTTGCATGCCGGACGACGCGGTGACGGCGCTGAAACCCGACCCCCATACTGCGGTGGTGGCCCTGACCCATGATCCGAAGCTGGACGACCTGGCGCTGCTGGAGGCCCTGAGGTCGTCCGCCTTCTATGTCGGCGCCCTGGGTTCGAGCAAAAACAACCGGCAGCGTCGGGAACGGCTGCTGCAAGACCTGGACCTCAGCATGGCGGAGGTGGACCGCCTGCACGGTCCGGTCGGTCTTGCCATCGGCAGTCGCACACCGCCGGAGATCGCCCTCTCCATTCTGGCCGAGATGACGGCGGTCAGAAACGGCGTCTGGACACCCCAGGGATTGCTGCCCAGACGCTCGGCGATCGAGAACCGGGTCAGTCTGGCCTGAGCTATGGCTGGGCCCGGGTCCGCAATCGTCGGCCTGCTGCTCGCTGCCGGCTCGAGCCAGCGCTTCGGCAGCGACAAACTCCAACTCCCCCTGCCGGACGGCACCCCCATGGCGGTGGCCTCCGCGATCGCCCTGCTGGCCGCGTGTGACCGTGCCATCGCCGTAGTGCGGCCCACAGATGAGCGCTTGGCGATGCAGTTGTCGGAGAGAGGATGCGAGATCATCCGGGCCCGCCATGCCGAGCTGGGAGTCGGCGCCAGCCTGGCCGCCGGCGTCGGCGCCGCAGCCGAAGCCGATGCCTGGATCGTGGCGCTGGCCGACATGCCCTATATCGACAGGCGCAGCCATCAGGCCGTAATCGCCCGCCTGCGGGAGGGAGCCAGTCTGGCAGCCACCCAGTACCGGGGTCGCCGGGGACATCCGGTCGGCTTTTCGAGACAGTGGCTGCCCCAGCTGACGAGCCTGACCGGTGATCAGGGGGGCAAGGCCATTCTGGAGTCGCATCCGGAACAGTTGGTGCTCTGTCCGGTCGACGACAGGGGTGTCCTGCTGGATATCGATACCCCGGCAGATCTGCACAAGGGCGTCTGAGCGTTTCCCTCCCTGCGGCGGGGTTGATCGTCTAACGCACGAAAAAGCCACGGGCGCGCATAAATTCGAGCATGTGCTCACGCTTCTTGCCCTGCATGGCGTCGGCCGCCGCGGTGGTCCAGTCACTGAGTTTGAGGTTGGCGCCACGGGTGGCGTAATAGGCCGCCATCTCCGCGTCGTACTCGGCCATGCGTGCAGCCGTCGGTTCCTGATAGCGATCCTGATGCAGCACGTAGTCGACCGGCATGCGGGGTTTGACCGGGTTGTCCTGGTCCGGCCAACCCAGACACATGCCGAACGCTGGAATAACCCACTTCGGCAGCGCCAGCTGCTCCGCGATCACCTGGGGATGGTTGCGGATGCCACCGATGAAGACGCCGCCAAGCCCCTGCGACTCGGCGGCCAGCAACACGTTCTGCGCCATCAGCGCGACGTCGATGACCGCGGCCAGAGCGTGCTCGCTGTAGCCCTCGAGCTCTCCCCTGCCCGCGCGCTCACAGGCCGTATTGAGGCGGCGCAGATCGGCACAGAAGACCAGGAACTCCGCCGCCCTTTCGATCCAGGCCTGGCCTCCGGCGGCCGCAGCGATCGCGGCCCGCGCCTCCGCCCGGGTCACGCGTACGACCGAATAGGCCTGGATGAAACTGGAGGAGGCGGCCGCCTGGCCGCAGCGAATGAGTGTTTCGAGCTGCCCCGGTTCGAGGGGCTTTGGCAGGAAGCGGCGCACAGAGCGGTGGTTCAACTGGAGCTGTTGGGTCTGAGTCAGGGACATGGCGCATCCGATATCGTTCGATGGCGCAGGCGCCATCTGGTGGTTTCAGGCAGAAAGTCCAAACACCGTTGCAGCAACGACTATGCTTATGCATTCTCATGCAGATATACGAGTGTCAGGGGACCGAACATGGCCAATACCTTAACCCATTTCATCAATGGTCAACACATCGCCGGCACGGGTGAACGCTCTGCCCCTGTGTTCAATCCGGCCACGGGACAGAGCGAGTATGCGGTCCCACTCGCCACGGCGGAGGAGACACGCAGTGCGATCGCCGCCGCCCGCGAGGCCCTGCCCGGATGGGCCGCCACCACCCCGCTGCGCCGGGCGCGGGTGATGTTCCGCTTTCGCGAATTGCTGGAACGGCATGCGGATGAGCTGACGGCATTGATCACCCGTGAACACGGCAAACTGCTGAGCGATGCCAAGGGCGAGTTGACGCGCGGAATGGAGGTCGTCGAATTTGCCTGTGGTATCCCCCACCTGCTCAAGGGCGAGCACTCGGAGAGCGTCGGCACCGGCGTCGACAGCTGGTCCCTGCGTCAGCCGCTCGGCGTCTGCGCGGGCGTCACGCCGTTCAACTTTCCCTCCATGGTGCCGATGTGGATGTTCCCGGTCGCCCTTGCCTGCGGCAACACTTTTGTCCTCAAGCCCTCCGAACGCGATCCCTCCTGCCCCCTGCGGCTGGCCGAGCTGTTGCAGGAAGCGGGACTGCCGGACGGCGTGTTCAACCTGGTCAACGGCGACAAGGAGGCGGTGGACACGCTGCTGACCGATCCGCGGGTCGCCGCCGTGAGTTTCGTCGGCTCCACACCGATCGCCGAATACATCTATCGCACCGCATCGGAACACGGCAAGCGGGTGCAGGCCCTGGGCGGCGCCAAGAATCACATGGTGGTGATGCCCGATGCCGACCTGGATCAGGCGGCGAACGCCCTCATGGGCGCCGCCTATGGATCCGCCGGTGAGCGCTGCATGGCGATCTCCGTGGCGGTGGCCGTGGGCGATGCGGGCGACCGCTTGGTGGAGCGGCTGGCGCCGAGGGTACGCGACCTCAAGGTCGGATCCGGCACCGATCCCGCGGCCGAGATGGGTCCGGTGGTGACCGCAGCCCATCGCCAGCGCATTCTCGACTATATCGAGAGCGGTATCGCCGAAGGCGCCGAACTGCTGGTGGATGGCCGCGAGCTTCGCGTTCCCGGTCATGAGAGCGGCTTCTTTCTCGGCGGCACGCTCTTCGACCGGGTCGAACCCGGCATGCGCATCTATCGCGAGGAGATCTTCGGGCCGGTCCTGGTGGTGGTCCGGGTGCCCGACTTTCAGACCGCCCTGCATCTGGTCAATCAGCATGAATATGGCAACGGCACCGCGATCTTCACCCGCGACGGGGGTAGCGCGCGCGCCTTCACACATGCCGTGCAGGCCGGCATGGTGGGCATCAACGTGCCGATCCCGGTCCCCATGGCCTTCCACAGTTTCGGCGGCTGGAAGCACTCCCTGTTCGGCGACCTGCATGTGCATGGACCCGACGGTGTGCGCTTCTATACCCGGCTCAAGACGGTGACCGCGACCTGGCCCGACGAGCTGCCCGATCAGACCGAGTTCGTGATGCCGACCATGTGACGGTTAGTGACACCGCAATCAATGTCGCCTGGTTGGAACTCAACGTAATCCAGGGATCCGTCCTATCGATCACCCGGATTCCACTTCGTTGCATCCGGGCAACTTGCTGAGGTTCCGGCTGTCCATGACTTCAGAGACGTAATAAATCGGACGTAATAAAACGAAAGCGGATATCCAGAGTCCGTTTCTCGACAATGCTCACAACCGGCAATAGCAAAAATTCAGCCTGAAAGGATTCAGAAGTCATCATCGTCCCACAGCAGACCTATTGTGGAGCCAGCTAGCAAAGGCTGGAGATTTGCATCCAGTTGTAAACGAGGCCATCCATTGACAGCCCAGCCCATGCCTTTCTAGACTACTGCGCTTCATACGCACAAAAGGAACTGTGCTCATGGACGACTTCAACAGGGATGGATTCCCTCCTCGTCGTTGGATACCGGGTGGTTTCCACGACCACCCCGATATACGGGCCAATACAGACCCTCCAGCCAAGAAACAACGCCAGGGACGCAGCGCCGCCGATTTGCGCCTGCCCCACGATATTCTCTCCAGGCTGAGCCGCCGTGGCTCCCATCCCAGCGAATGGGAGCTCATCACCCGCGAGGAAGCCCTCTACAATCTGCGCGCCAGCGACCATATCGCCATTTTTCGCCGCACTCGCAAGGGCTGGGAACCCTTGAAGGCACTCAACGGCGTCCCCACCGGCGAGGAGATCATCGCCCTGCGCCGACGTACCATCCCCAAGCGACAAAACCACGGCGGCGCACAGACCATGGCCGAGCGGTTCGCCTACGACAACACTGTTCGCCAGCTCTTTTTCCACCGCCGCTTGAACGTCAACGCCAGCCTCCCGCCCGGCTACCAACCCCGTCACATATCCCTGCGGGAGTGGGACGCGATCATGGCGACCGCCGTCCCAAAGAAGCCGGCCAACCACTGGGTCGGGCTGCTCCTACGCGACGCAGACGGTAACCCCGCCGCCGGCTACCCCTACCGCCTGCTCGACAGCAACGGCTCCGTCCGGCAGGGACAACTCAATGCCCAGGGCGAAAGCCAGGTCAACGGCCTGGCGGACGGTCCTGTCGATATCACCTTCGGCCGACCGTTCGACGACCCGGCAATCGAGGCCCAACGACAACAGGTCGAACAAGAACTCGAACGCATCCTCCAAGCCGAACGGGAAGAAGCCGCCCGCATCGAGTCCGAGCAACGGCAACGCAGCCTCCTGGGCAAGGCCATGGCTTATCAAGGCGCCTTATCCAAAGGCACGGGTGAGGCCCTCTGGGGCATACTCAGCGGCGTCAAGGAGCTGACCGACCTCGGCACC
>JBNLGI010000047.1:0-19464 GCA_050305975.1 Sedimenticolaceae bacterium
GCCGGTATCGGCGCCCGTACCACCACCAGTATTGCCACCGTTATCGCTGCCGGTATTGCTACCGGTATCGGTGCCGGTATTGCCGCCTGTATTACTGCCGGTATCGGTGCCCGTATCAGTGCCAGTGCCAGTGCCAGTGCCAGTGCCAGTGCCGGTATCGGTTCCGTTACTGCTTCCACTGTTGGTACCCTGATCCGTTTGCGCACCGGAGCCGGTTCCGGAATCCTGGTTTGATGCCGTATCCGAATTTGACTTCGAACAAGCCGAGAGTGAAAGCATCAAAGACAGCAGAAGTACCGGAAGGTAAACAGCACGGCGCCCCGCCTTCTCCCTCGCCATTTTCATTATCTTGTCCATCATTTGTAATCCAAGCTTTAAAAATTCATGACACATTATCGGCATCAGGTACTGCATCGCCCTTTCAGGCTGATCCCATACGTTCGGTTAATTACTCCACCGAGCGGCCACTCACCGTATGCATCAGACTCTGACAGTCAAAGTCCGCACAGTCACATCAAGAGCAGTTTGGCAAAAGCCTCGTTGAAGCTGCTCGACAGAACACAGCTCCCGCTGGCCACATCCAACGCGCGATCGCTGTGCGCTGCCTTGACGGACCAATAGCCGCCACCGATGTCGGTAAGAAGAAACAGCTCGTTGCGACTCGCCTTGTACGGCCATTGAATCGCGTTGGCGCCATTCTCCGTAGTCTCGCGACGGATATCGATTGAGTAACCGCTAGCTGCGTTGATGAGACTGCAGTAGTGATCACTGACAGGCGCATCGGGGCAATTTTCCGCATCAGCGAAAGCGGGAATACCGGATATAGTCAAAAGCGCCAGACGGGCGCTGGATTTTGGTGTTCTCTCTCTACCAAACATTTTCGTCATCCTTGCTAATACTTTCACTTACATGGTTTCAACGATCCCGCCCGTCATTTTCGGGCCATATAGTGATCCGTTGAGATAGATGCACGTTGCCGCTACCGAGCATCGCTCGCGCAATCCAGATCACCTCGTCTCATCGAACTCCTGCTTGTGTCAGTGGATGTGTATTCTTCATCGTCTGCAATGATTTGCAAAAGCCCGCTGAGTGGGACATCGGTCAGACTCGCCGAGTAGTCGGAATGGACAAAAGCACATGTCGGAAACAAAGCTGGGAGAGGTACGGCATCGAAAAATTTCAATATCCTCATCATGAGCTGTACTCCATTTGAAACTCCGTATCGCGGCACTTCCAGCTGTGGAAACGCACTCCTTTACTCATCAGCGCCACATCCCGAGCCAAAGCTATGAGCACACGGATCACATGATCCGCCGGGTTGTGGTATCGGGTTGAGATCGTGACCATGCACTCCCTCGGGTGGAGCGCACTTGCGGTCACGTGATCTCATGTGGTTAGTTGAAGATGCCGTTCACTGGGCCCGTGCCATACTTCGGATAGTTAGCGCTGTTGACATCGACACCCGCAGCCTGAGCGACCGTGTCGAGTATGCTGTTGTGACTCACCCCATTCATTGCCAACACGCGCCCACCGACCAAGCTGCCGCCCGCTCCGCCTGCGAGCATATAGGGCACGCCATCTCCACCATGTGAGCGGGCGTCACCCATATCGGAGACCGTCAACACGATGGTGTTGTCCAGCAGACTGCCGCCATCCATATCCTGTGTATTTGCCAGACTCTGGATCAGATAGGCCAGCTTCTTCGTAAGATACGCACGGAATTTGATGTAGTCTTGAGCGGGCCGCCCATGGATACACGCGTGAAGGTTGGTATCGGTACCGGATTCCGGCACCGTGAAGTCGCACTGATGGTTGCCAAACATCAGCGAGACCACCCGTGTGAGGTCGCACTTCAGCGCCAATGTCGCCACATCACACTGCAGGTCGGCAACGGCATCGAAATTGACATCCACATTGGCCGCACCATTGAATCCGCCCTGATTGAAGACCGGCGTGGTACACGCCCCGCCACCGGAGGATTGCCCGGCGGCCTGCAGACGCGTCTCGATGCGCCGAATGGCATCGGTATGCTCATCCAGGCGCGACTTTTCAAAACTGCCCAACCTGCTGCGCATCTGATCCAGCGCCTGCAAATTGCTGTCGAGCACACTGATCTTGCGACGTGTATCGATATCCAGCGAGGATGAAGCCCCCGCACCAAACAGCCGGCTGAAGGCATTGAGCGGATTGTCCTCGTAAGCCGGCTCATTCCAGTTGAGCCTTGAGATACTGCCAAAGCCATTGCTGATAACGCCCAACTGCAACTGCGAGAATGGCGTTGATTGGCCGAGGGTTCGCGCCATGTGGATATCCAGAGTCATGTTCGCATGGTGGCTTCCCAGGGCTTTGGAGGTCAGGCCATGGCCCGGGCCCTCCATACTGACGCCCTTAAGGAAGACACAGTGCTGCTTGACCGACTCCAGCGGTGCCGACATGGCTGGCAGCGTAAAGTTGGTGCCGGTGTTGGCCGGGTTCCACTGATCGGGAATGGCGCCACCGGCCATATAGACAAAGATCACCCTTTTCGGCGCTGTTGCGGCGAACACGGAACGTGCCCACAGCAGGTTACCGCTCAACATTGAGAGCTTAAACATCGCTCCGGAGAGCCCAACACCACCCAGCTTCTTCAGGAAACCCCGGCGACTCATCGATTCGATTGATGACTTCTTTTTCATGCTCATTCCTTTAAAAAACTGCTTGGGATTAGCGATCTCTCTGCTTTCTGAACCGGACCAACTCCAGCGTGCCCAATCGGGTGAACAGATCGGCCATGCTGTTGCTGTCAGAGAGGGTCTGACTGAGGGTGTCGACAGAGCAGGAATAATCCGCTTTCTCCTCGGCGGTCAGTTGACCGGTGTTCTCGTTGGCGGTGTTGATCACGTCATGTCCGATATCCATGGCGAAACGGAACACGTTGGCTGAGAAACAGGAGCGAACCGGCTCGAGCTGCGCGAACTTGTTCGACAGATCCTTGGCGCCGTTGAAGGCCATCACGTTGCCATCGAACAAAGAGTTCACACCGATCAACTCTCCACTGCTGTCGATGGAGAGACTGTTGGCATCCACTGTTACGTGGCGGCCGGCGGCATCGTAGTCTTCCAGACCGAAACCAAGCGGATTGATGATCTCCTCATGGCAGGCGTTACAAGGCGACTCTTTGGTGATTCCTGCGATGAAGTCGCGATTGGAGATCACCATGCCTTGCAGCTCCTTGATCAGCGCATCGGCCTTCTCCGCGCGGAAGCTGGCGATGGTGGCATCCGGCTTCGGTGGACTCTGGCACAGCATGCGGGTCCGGATATCGATTGCGCGCTTGATCGGCGAGCTCTTGGTCGTATCCGCATCCCAGGCAAGGAAAGAGCCCATGGTCAGCAGACCGCCGCGATGAACGCTGCTGGCATCCGCTTTGACCAATTGCGCCGGATCGCTGCTGTTGGTTCCCACACTGCCCAGGCCGTAGTAGTTGGCCAGCACATTGTTGACCATGACATAGTCGGCGTCGAACAGGTTGCTGAAACCCTGACTCTGATCGAAGAAGACGTGGGTAAAGAAGGACCTTACCTCGGCCGCCATGGCCTTGCGCACATCGTCGGTGAAATCAGGGAACAGCGTGCTGTCCTTCTGTGCTTTGAGCACATCGTCACTACCCAGCCACTGAGCTGCGAACTCACCCATGTGCTTCTTCGCCCGATCGGTGGAGAGCAGCCTCAATGCCTGTTCCCGCAGCTGAGCATTGGTCGCCAGCTCGCCGTTCTTGGCTGCCGTCAGCAACTGCGCATCGGGCGTGGAGCCAGTGAGGGTGTAGCTGAGGAAGCTCGCCACTTCGTAGTTACTGAGCACGTAGGCATCGTTGTCGAGAGCGCTCAGATCGACAGCATCAGCCGGAATCACCGCGTTCGCGGTGTTGGTGACGGAGAGCGAACCCACGTAGAGGTTGCGATCCATACCATTCTCGTACAAGTCGTTGGTGAAACGTACCTGCACCGCGTGCGTGCCGCCATAGCCTGAGACGCTGAACTCATAGTCCCGGTAGCTGCTACTGTCGACCGTCGTGGTAGCCACCACGGTGCCGTCGATAGCGAGTTCCATGGCCGGCCACACACCCCGGGCCGCGTCGCCTTTCATGCTGATCCGGAAACTGGTGTCATCACCCAGCGAGAAGCTGTTCTGGATATAACCATTGCTCCAGATATTCCAACCGGTGCCGTCGGCTCCGCCGGTGGATTTGGTCTGGAAGTCGACACCGTTGACACTGATGTCGCTACCGCTAACCGAGCCACCGCCGCTAAGAAGATCCTGTACAGGCGTACCCACCTCCGAGCGATAGAGGAACTGGGGCGAGGTGAGCAGCGCGGTGATGCCGAGTTGAAGTCCTTCCTTGATATCACCCCCGGTCAAGGTCTCGCTGAAGACAGCCTGATAGGTGGTTACCTCGGTCGCAGTCAACGGACGCCTGAAGACCCGGGTCGCGAAGTCGTTCAGGAAGCGGCTCCGGCACTCCTGATAGCTGACGCCGGCGTTGCCGTTGGCGTCGAATGCGCAGTCGACCACACCCTGGAACTTGCGGCCGGCCGACCACGCGGCGACCTTTTCAGCCACCGCGAGATAGGCATCCACATAACCCTCGGTTACCGGTGTCGCGTAGTTGTTGAAATAGCCCTCTACCATCGAGTCGAAGGGGATCGATTCGGAGACATTGAAGTCGATACCGACCAGATCCTCGATACTGTTCTGATACTCGGTGCGCGTCAGCAGCTTCAGCATGCGCGGACCATAGGTGGTATCAGTACACTGATTGACCTCATTCGGATCACTACCCGGATCGGTGCCAGGGTTAGTACCTGGATCGGTGCCCGGATTAGTACCCGGATCGGTGCCCGGATCCGTTCCTGGGTCAGTACCCGGATCGGTGCCCGGATTAGTACCTGGATCAGTCCCCGGATCGGTGCCCGGATTAGTACCCGGATCGGTGCCTGGGTCAGTACCCGGATCCGTGCCTGGGTCAGTACCTGGGTTGGAGCCACAACCAACCCGAGATCTGTTCAGGGCCAGATCATCAAGCCAGATGTTGAAGTTCGACGGTGTCGAGCCGCCCTGATAGAGCTGCCAACCAAGACGGATCTTGTTGAAGTCGGGGAAGATAAAGTCTCCATTGCCGCCGTGCATCGTGGTCGACACACTCAGCTCAGGTTTTGCCACCCCGTCGATCCAAACGTTTACCGCATTGTTGGAGGAATCCATCTGCCACTCCATGCAGGTCCAGCGGCCATTCGCCGTCGGCGTGGTGTCCTGCCAACTGGTCCAGTCGCCTGTGGATCCGCCATCGCTTCCCACGCCCCAGAGCGGGGTGCCGTTGGCATGGCCAGGGATATACTGTCCGCCAACCGGCCGCACCAGTGTACCGCTGCCCGTGCCCGAGGCTTCGACCATGGTGAAGTGGGCATAGTCCGGCTTGGTCGGGAATTCATCCACCCACAGCCACATACGGCCAAAGAAGCTGTTGCCGGCCGGTGAGAAGCTGTTCGGCACCAGGAAGGCCATACCGTTGTCGGTCGTGGTCAGATGCAGTGCCTTTTTGCCGCGCGCATGGACAGCGTCGATGCTCGCGTTTCCTGCACGGCTTTCAATCGACCAGGCGTTGCTCGTGGCGCTCGAACCTGTGAAGGATTCGAAATCTTCACAGAACAGATCGCCATCAGTACAGCCGTTGCCAGGCGTTGGCGTCGGTGTCGGTGTCGGTGTCGGTGTCGGTGTCGGTGTCGGTGTCGGCGTCGGCGTCGGCGTTGGCGTCGGCGTTGGCGTCGGCGTTGGCGTTGGCGTTGGCGTCGGCGTTGGCGTCGGCGTCGGCGTTGGCGTCGGCGTCGGCGTTGGCGTCGGCGTTGGCGTTGGCGTTGGCGGATTGGTGCCGCTGCCACCACCCGAGCCCATACCATTCACGCTAAACTCAACCGGCATAGCCGACCCACCCGGCGATGCGATGAAGCCGAAGCTGGCCTCCGCTCCGGGTGCGAGTGCGTCGTTCCAACCGGCACTCTGGATCACATAGCGCGTGCCTTCATGGGAGACGATTTTCGCATTCCAGATCTGTCCGATCTCGAAGCTGGCGTCGAACGCGATCTCCCAACCGTTGATCTTTGATGACCCCTTATTGGTGACGGTCGCCATTCCCTGGAACCCAGCGCCCCAGTCGTTGACGTTCTTCATTGTCACCTGGGCGGAGAGCGCATTGCTGTTTCCGCCCTGGCTGGAGTCGTGCCGGGTCGCATCGCCCACAGTGATCTCTGCAGGCATCTGTTTACCGCCGGGACTGGCGATGAAACCAAACCTGACCTCGCTGCCGGGTGTGATCGCACTGTTCCATCCGGCCGCCTTGATGACATAGGTTTTGCCTGTGTGGGAGGCGATCTCCGCATTCCAGATCTGACCGATAGTGAAGTCGGCATCGAAGGTGATCGTCCAGCTGCCGATCCGGGTAGTGGTGTCATTGACGATCACCGCTTCACCCTGGAAGCTGCTTCCCCAATCACCGGCCTTGTTGATGCTGGCCTTGCCCACATGAGCGGAACCACTGCCACTTCCGCCGCCGGCATTGCCGCTCTCCTGAGTCACGGTCACAGTGGTCGCATCCGCATCCATAGCGCCGCTGTCGTCATAGACGGTCAGGATCACATTGTAGGTGCCCGCTTGCGCATAGCTGTGGCTCGGGTTCGCATCGGTGCTGGTGGCGCCGTCGCCGAAGTTCCAGTCGTAGGCGATGATGGAGCCGTCAGGATCCTTCGAGCCGCTGCCATCGAACTGCACCGCCTGGTTGACCTTGGCGCTGTAGGGCCCTTTGGCATCGGAGACCGGCGACAGATTGCCTACGCCGACCACCGCCTTGGTGGAGGCCATACCCATCAGGCCGTCGCTATCCGTAACCTGCAGGGTGACGTTATAGCTGCCTTGTTTGGTGTAGGTGTGGGAGACGTTGGCGCCACTGGCCGTCTGGCCATCGCCGAAATCCCAGGCATAGGCGACGATGGAGCCGTCTGCATCCTGGCTGCCGTCGCTACTGAATGCCAGCGCCATGTTCACCGTACCCGAGTAGGGACCGTTGGCCACGGCCACCGGCGCCTGCTTGACCACTTCACCGATCTTCGCCGTGGTCATGGCCATGCCGCTCAAGCCACCATTGTCGGTCACCTTGAGGGTGACGTTATAGGTGCCGGCCGTGCTGTAGGTGTGCGAAGGATTGGCGCCGCTGCCGGTAGTGCCGTCGCCGAAATTCCAGGCGTAGCTGCTGATCGAACCGTCGGGATCCATGGAGCCGGTGGCGTCGAAGACCAGCTTCTCACCCGCCTTGGCGAGGTAGGGCCCGGCAGGATCGGCGGTCGGCGCCTGATTGGCCGGGTCGACACTCACCGAGGTCATGACGGAGTCGACCGCATTGCTGTCGTCGGTCACCGTCAGTGTGACGTTGTAAGTTCCCTTGGAAGTATAGGTGTGTGTCGGCTTGACTCCCGCTCCAGTGCCGCCATCACCGAAGTCCCAGTCATAACTGACGATCGAGCCATCGGGATCAGACGACCCGCTGGCGTCGAATTCGACCGCCTTGCCGGCGACGCTCGTGTAGGGACCCTTGGCGTCGGCGATCGGCGGCTGATTACCGGCTCCGATCGTGACCTGCACGGTATCGGTCGCACTGTCACCCGCATCATCGGTGACGATCAGTGTCACGCTGTAGGTGCCGGTCGCGGCATAAGTATGGCTCACCTTGGCGCCAGTACCGCTGCTGCCGTCGCCAAAATCCCAGGCGTAACCGACCAGAGTGCCATCACTGTCCGAAGAGTTGGAGGCGTCGAACGCCAGAGCAATCTTCTCAGTACCGCTGTAAGGGCCACCGATATCGGCTACAGGTGGCTGATTGGCCGCTGCCGCATCCAGCATACCCGCGATGAGCTCGATAGGCGCTGCGTTTGTGGAAACCGTTCCCGCGCTGGTGTCATAGGTGGTGCTGATGACATTGTTTGGACCTTCCGTCCAGCCCGGCTGGGTATTGGCCTTGATCTCTTCCAGGTTGGTGGTGCCGTTCGGATCATTGTCCGAGTTCAGGGACTCGATGGCCTTGAAGGATTCAGTAACGCTCAGGCTCTTTATTTTCTGAGAAAAGTCCCATCCATAGGCATTGAGCTGACTATATTGAGTTGTATGACAGAGTCTGCACGGAACGTCATAACTCTCTTCGGAAGTCGAGTCGGGGTAGATCGAACGCCAGCTCGTGAGATATGTGCTTTTTGCCAGAACCGGCGGGGAGAAGGTGAGGACACCGAGTGAAGTAAGAGCAGAAACCAAAACCAGTCGCGAAGGGAGCGACCGCGGACTTCTGGGATACATCGAACTACTCCTTGAACTTTTTTTTGTTCGTTCAGATGAAGGCCAACCAGGAAATCTCACACCCGTGTTCGATTACATTGGTTGTGACCAATGAGCACGACCAAGAGACGCGATCGGCGCATCGCTGGCAAACCCTGCCAGACTGATTTAGATTTCAACGTCCTTATTCAAAATCAATTTCCATATTGATGGTGTGGATAGTAATGGGGTGAGATATGTCGAACTTGGAAACGCGTCACAAATTATCAAGACGGTTGATAGCACAACAAACTCTTGCTGAACCATCTCTCAAACCCCGTGTACACAACGCATAAAGACAAGACGTTTCTTAAGATACGATTAACATCAGTTCGATTGAGTGATGAGATAAAAGACTTCGCATAAAGATGAATGCCATGCAATTGTCCGCTATTGCATCAGCGTTATCGCAGTAATGGACAGAACCTTGCAGCCGCCATAGGCCAAGTCACAAACAGATCTGATGCCAGTAAAGAGCTTAAACGGGCACCACTGCGTGTTGGCATCGCTCTTAGAACGATTACAAAAGGAGAGATCGGAGCGCAGACACGAACGGAAAGCACTGTGAAAAGTCGGCCCTGGAAGTACGACAGCGGCTATTGATGCAAACGCTGTCGGCAGGCATAGAGCAGTTTGACGATTACCATTTTACCGCCGAGTCGATAATGCATCAGTCAGTCGCTTTAGCGAGCCTTGCCGATCGATGATAACCCTCAACCTTTCACTGAGTATTCACGCCGTTCCAACTATTTTATCTCACAGACGCGCGCAGAATAATTACACCTTTTTGGATTGCCACCGGCCTCGAGGGACGATTCACGAAACAATAGACCACTCATGACGGAAGAGATCATGCACGACTGGCAGCAATGCAAACACTGGCCGCCAGCTTGTCTACATCAGCAACTACGCTGACAGCGTTAGCGATAAACCGAAGCGGCAGAAAAACGAGCAGCATCACAATCTCTCTATATATAGAGGCAGGCAACCTGCAAGCACTACAGCGAAGCATGACACCCTCCGGCTCGACCTTTCTGTTACTACTCGTCAACAACATCGGGGGGTACTTGAAAAACATCATCGATACCACCGAGATTGACGCTGACACCCAGGCTCATCTCACCGTACTGCCCCGGGACCTGGGTATCGCAGGCATCTTTTCCGCCTGACCGGCGACAGCCACCCAACAGATATATTGTATTGAGCCCGCCAACAGCGATCCCCGCTGTCCAGCTGTAGACAGTCATGCATTTACCCGGCAACCCCATATGTCGCCTTATACCCAAGATTGTGACCTGCCCTCCTTTTAACCTTTATTACAAGAGATCCCTGATCGATTCACGAATCGATCTATGGCGACGCAACTCTCGTCCGCAGGGAACAATCCCGGACAGTTGGATGATAGGAACCGAACATGGCTGAAACCTGAAGGAACGTCACAAATCATTCAATCAAAATGGAAAATTTTCCGACACTTAGTGCCGCGCAAAGCGCTTAGCCGTTCACTTGGACAGCATCGTCAGCGCCATCAAGATTGAACCTCTGCGCTAACAGGAGCACGGCTGAGTGGCGGCAATCTCCATCACCACCCTGTTCTCAAGCTTGTCTTGGAAGTGTCATAAGACAGACACGCTCAAGACACACATATTCTATAGGGCCTCGCTCTGGATCAGAGAATCCATCACCAAACATACGATCCATCGAGGAAGAGATCATGCCGATAAGTGACGCGATGGCTTAACCGTCTCGGCACAGCTCGGGCTGAGTCCTTACTACCTGGTCAACGACACGGAGGAGAGCCCGTTGAACAGGAACTGCTCGATTGCGCAGCAGGTCCCTTCGAAAAGAGCGAACTCTCCATTGGTCGTCATGGCACGGCGCAACAGTTCCCGGAACACACCCGCGGGTCCTATGCAGCGGCAGCCCGCATGGGTGCCGGCATCATCGAGTATGACGTCACCTTCACCAAGCATCGCGAGCTGGTCTGCCGCCACTCCCAATGCGATCTGCATACCTCTACCCATCTCCTGGTCACACCACTGGCCAAGCAGTGCACACAAAACTTCCGGCCCGCCGCATTCGACCCCGGGACCGCACAGATCACTCCCTCCGACTACGCCCTGGCCGCCAGGGCCAACGGCTTCAAGCCGATCACCTGGATCCAGGAGCGCGCGGAACTTCTCTAGTGCAGTGGCGGCTGGCACTACCAGAGCACCACCGAAGCCAGCGATAACGACTGCGACACCCTGGTCCTGCTCGACGTACTGGCCCGTGACATGGGCCTCGAAGGCGTCTTCTCCGACTGGCCGGCGACAATTACCTGCTACGGGAACTGCATGAGACTCTGACGGCGGCGAGCCTTTCCCTCTCCGCAATGCGGACTATCCGTTCTGGTAACCCGCGGTACCGCCAACACGAGCCTCGGCACGCTTCCGGCTCAGTGTGACCAACCCCTCAAAATATGGGTATTCGATCGGCCAGCGACTGCATCAAGATCTTCCGTAAGCTGCCGAAACCTTCAGTGTCGGGTCGACATCGTCCAATGCTCACTTGTGTGCTCAATAAAGTGCGTCTGGCACTGGCACCGTCGACTCCGATTGGCAGTAGATAGCGATAACACACTGATAAGAATAGATTCTCGGGATAGCGGACAAAAGCAGAACTGAGCGGAAACTGAGGCATGGATTTCCGGCTCGTCTGCTGCCCTCGCCCCGGAGACATTGCGATTCTCGGCACTAGCATAAAAAACAACGGTAGGCACGATGAGTACCGAACGACCCAAAGTCCTCATAATCGATGATGACAAACGCTACCTGCGGAGCCTGGAGGCTCTGCTGCAGCCCCAGTACACGGTCATTGCCGACTGTGACAGCCTCAATGCCCTCGGTGTCGCCATGACCGAGCATCCCTATCTGATCATGCTCGATCTGATGATGGAGAACATCGACGGTTTTCAGGTCATACGGGAGCTCAAGCAAAATCTGGAAACGGCAGACATTCCAATCATTATCATCACCGGCTCGCATGAGATTGAGGATGAAACCCTCTGTCTGCGTCTCGGCGCGGTCGACTACATCACCAAACCCTTCAACCCGGAGATCGTCAAGGCGCGCGTGCACACCCATGTCGAACTGAAGCGTCAGAAAGAACTGCTGAAAACCCTCTCCTACCAGGATGGACTGACGGCAATCGCCAACCGCCGCTTTTTCGATGATGCCCTGATTCGTGAACACCGCCGTTGCAAACGCATTGGCGCCCCCCTTTCCACACTCATGATCGATATTGATTTCTTCAAGAAATATAACGATATCTATGGCCATCTGACAGGCGACGACTGCCTCAAGCTGGTGGCCAAAACCATGCAGTCCGAGCTTCATCGCTCCAACGACCTGCTGGCCCGCTATGGCGGCGAGGAGTTTGTCTGCATCCTGCCCGATACCGACATGGACGGAGCCCGAACCATCGCCGAGAAGTTACGTACCGCGGTGATGAATCAGCAGATTCCCCACAGCGCGGGTATTGAGAAGGTGGTTACCATCAGTATCGGCGTAGTCTCCGGCGAGCCCAATGAAGGGATCGATCCACGCATGTTTCTGATGCTGGCGGATCACTGTCTCTATCGCGCCAAGATTTCCGGCCGCAACCGCATCCATGATGAGATCTGCCACGCGGAGACCCTGAGGCCGACCGGCTCGAACTGAGTATCGGGAGCCGAGTCAGGTCAATCACCCTCACTCGCCGGAGCAGCTGAGGACGATATAGCCGCCGGACCGCTCATCGCGTTCCAACTCGAGAATGCCGTGACTCTTAGCCTCCTCCAGCAGGTCGCCGAAGGAGTGAAATCCGTAATAGGATTCGCTGAAGCCCGGTTTGCGCCGTTTCAGGGTCTGCTTGATCATCGAACCCCAGATCTTTTCCCCCTCCCCCCGCTCCTCAAGCAGCGCCTGGTAGGTGGCAACGATCAGATTCCAGGCCTCCTGCTTTTTGGTTTCGAGCGATTTCTCACCCCCCTTGGGGACCGCCTTGACGCTCTTCTTGGTTGTCTTGGCGCTGCGCTTGCGCTGCGGACGCTCACGCTTGACCAGATCGTCGTAATAGATGAACTCGTCACAGTTGGCGATCAGCAGGTCCGAGGTGGAATTCTTCACCCCGAGGCCGATCACCGTCTTGTTGTTCTCGCGCAGTTTGCTCACCAACGGAGAAAAATCGGAATCACCGCTGATAATGACGAAGGTGTCGACATGCTCTTTGGTGTAACAGAGATCGAGGGCGTCCACCACCAGTCGGATATCGGCCGAATTTTTGCCCGACTGCCGCACATGGGGAATCTCGATCAGCTCGAACGACGCCTCGTGCATGGGCGGACGAAAATCCTTGTAGCGGGACCAGTCGGCGTAGGCCTTCTTGACCACGATATTGCCTTTCAGCAGGAGCTTCTCCAGCACCTTGATGATATCGAATTCGGCGTAGTCGGCTTCCCGCACGCCCAGCGCCACGTTTTCGAAGTCGCAGAAGAGCGCCATGATCTTGGTATCCGGTGTCTGTGTCATTGTGTGGCCTCCCGGCCTGTTGTCGTAGAAGTTCAGAGTACCAGTTTGAAGCGACGCAATGCGCCATTCTTCGCGCCGTCGAAGGCAATCAGCAGCTCGATACGATTACCTTGCCGGGAGATCAGCGTCATTGCCTCTCCCTTGTAACCGTCTGCGACAGCCAACTCCCCCAAGTGACGTACTTTGCCCCCTTCACCATCCCGGCCCGGCAACTGATCACGTCCGTCCCAGAGATAGAGATGGTAACCCCCCGGTCCGTCTCCAACCGGGCCGGCAAGAATGAGAAAACCCCGCTGACCCAACGCGATCATACTGCGAATGCCCAAACCATCGAGACGAATGAACTTGAGTTCGTGACGCCGTTCGAAACTGTCGAAATCCCCCACCAGCACCGGCACCCAGTTGTCCCGTAACACGGGGCCGCGAAATCCCACATAGAGCAATCCCCCGGCGAAGGCCAGACCCTCGATGTCGATCCCGTTCTCCTTGCTGGGCAAATTGGTGAAGGGCTTGAGAATCGAGGAGCGGCTGATCGGCTTCCATAGCGAGATCGTCTCGGGCTTGCCTTGCGGATTGCCCTCTTGATCGAGCGACAACCGCAGCAACACCCTTCTCGCCTTCTCGGACCGGATGGCATCGAGCTGCTTGAGACTCTCTTCCCTCGTCCCCCCGGTCTGTTTGTCCAGGACACTTCGCTTGGCGGAATGAGAACCGATGAGATAGAGCTGCCGCTCGCCGTCAAAGGCCATGGCCTCGATGTCGTACTCATCGCCTTTCGATGGTTTCTTGACCGGCTTGCCGTGATTGAGCCCGTAACTCGCCTGTAGTCGGTATCCCGCGACGGGACTGCCGCTCAAGCGCTGCAGATCACGTCCCTCGTCCGCCGCCACAAACAGCGACCCGGCCACCTGCTCGATCGCACTGATGTCACGATCGGCGAACAGCGACCCCGTCACCTGGACCGCCTCCGCCGGTATGAGTCCGGCAGCACAGAGTGTGGACACCGGCATCGAGAACAGCAGAAACAGCGACAGGCAAGCGCGGAGGCTACCGCGACCGGTTCGCATAACGGTTCTCTTCATCCCTCCCCTCCCCATGACGATGCGCTGCCTTACAGTATACTGTGCTAAGTGGAGAAAACCGCAGACTGTCGGCAAACGATTGTCACAATCCGCGCCGGCCGAGATCAGCGGAATCTGCCATCAACACCATGGTAACCGGAGCACGCCCTTGAAACGTTCCCTGCTACTTCGATTCGGCACCGTCATTACCATCCTCTTCCTGCTGGCGGTCTCCGGCATGCTCAGCTCGGTCTTCATCGCCGAGACCGCAGAGGGTTATGCGGCGGCCATCAACCAGGCCGGCACCCTGCGTATGCAGTCCTATCGCATCACCAGCAGCCTGGTTCACGGCACCGCCTATGAAAAGCAGGGTTCCGACAACCGCACTGCCGAACTGGTCGACGAGTATAACCAGCGACTGTTCAGTCCACGTATTCAGGATGTGCTCAGCAGGGGACCCAGTCGTGCGGTCATCGACACCTATCGCAGGGTCGAGGAGCAATGGAAACAGGTGATCGAACCCAACCTGGATAATTACCTGCGTCACTCCTCCTCACCCGATCAGACACCTGGAGAGATCTCCAGCGCGATGCAATTCCAACGCCGGCATCTAATGCTGGTGGACGACTTCGTGGAGGACATCCACCGTTTCGTCGAAGCCCTGGAGGTGGATGCGGAAGACAAAAATCAGCAACTGCGCGCGATTCAGCTCATCCTGCTGTTCATGACCTTTCTGATTGCCGTGATCAGTCTCTATCTCACCAAACGCTATGTACTGGCGCCGCTGCACGATCTGCTGGCCTGCGCCAAGGCGGCCCGTCACGGCGACTTCTCCGTCCGCAGTCGCTTTCTGAGCGAGGATGAGCTGGGACAGCTGGGACAGGCCTTCAACGTCATGGCCGAGGACCTGTCGGCAATCTATGCCGACCTGGAAGCCCGGGTCGCGGAAAAGACCCACGATCTGGAGCGCAGCAACCGTTCTCTCGAACTGCTCTATTCCGCCACCAAACGCCTCAGCGAATCGAGTCTCGATTCCGAGGTGATGGAAGCGGTGATTCGCGACATCGAACACCTGCTCGGCGCCAGGAGCGGTACTGTCTGCCTCGGCCGGCCCGGCGACACCCAGGCCTACCGCTATGCCAGCACCAGTCCGACGGACTATCTGATCCAGGAGAATCTGGAGCGCGATTGCAGCCGTTGTCTGGGACAAGGCCAGTCTCACCGTTTCGAAATCACCCGACTGGGGGAGACCCAGGCAGTGCAGATCTTCTCCACCCCCATCAAGGACAAGGCACAGCAGTTCGGTATCATGCTGATCGAGTTTCCGCTGGAGAAGCGGCTCGAGCCCTGGCAGGAGCGACTGCTTGAGTCCGTGGCCAGTCACATCGCTCTGGCCATCAATGTAGCGAAACAGGTCTCTGAAAAGCGACGTCTGGCCCTGCTGGAGGAGCGCAGCGTCATCGCCCGGGAACTGCACGACTCGATCGCCCAGTCCCTCTCCTACCTGAAGATTCAGGTCAGCCGACTCGACAAAGCGATCCATGAAGACCAGGCGCGAAACGAACTGCTTCAATTGACCACCGTACTGCGCTCGGCGCTCAATGGCACCTATCGGCAATTGCGTGAGCTGCTGACCACATTCCGCCTACGGATCAGCGAAGCCGATCTTGGCGCGGCCCTGAAAACCACAGTGGATGAATTTTCCGAACGCTCGGGAATCGGCATCACCTACAACAATCAGCTCGGTCATTGCCAACCCTCTCCCAACGCGGAGATCCATATCATCCAGATCGTCCGCGAGGCTCTCTCCAACGTCATCCGGCATGCCGACGCCACCCAGGCCTGCGTCACCCTGAGTTGCGACCAGGAGGGGGTTATCGAACTGACCGTCGAGGACAACGGCATCGGCATCGATCTGCAGAGTGATATGATGCAGCACTACGGACTGCCGATCATGAAGGAGCGGGCCGAGTGGTTGGGCGGCGACCTGAGTGTCTCCGAAGCGAAGGATGGAGGGACACGCATCGTGCTCCGCTTCGCCATCAATGATTCAGATCACAATACGCCTGACAATAACCTTTCTGAGCAACTCAATCATGCATAATCAGGAAATCTACAGCGTACTCGCCATCGACGACCATCCGCTATTTCGCAAAGGTGTCGCCGACCTGATCGATATGGACGACCGCCTGCAGCTGGTGGGTGAGGCCACCAACGGTCAGGAGGGTCTGGCACTGGCGAAGCGGCTGAACCCTGACCTGATCCTGCTCGACATCAACATGAAGGGTATGAGCGGACTGGAGACCCTGAAGGCGATCAAGCAAGAGGATGTGGACTCCATGATCCTGATGCTGACCGTCTCGGACAACGAGGACGATGTCCTCACCGCCCTGCGCAACGGCGCCGACGGCTACCTGCTCAAGGATATGGAGCCCGAGGATATCCTCGAATCGATCAACAAGGCGTTGCAGGGTACGGTGGTGATCAGCGAGCGCCTGACCCAACTGCTGGCCAAGGCGTTGCGAGACGAGGAGAAGCTCACCGACGAAAGCGAGCTGACACCGCTCACCAGCCGGGAACAGGAGATCCTGGAACAGATCGCCAACGGCATGAGCAACAAGCGCATCGCCCAGGAACTCAGCATCTCCGAAGGGACCGTCAAAGTCCACGTCAAGCACCTGTTGAAGAAACTGAACCTGCACTCCCGCACCGAGGCGGCCGTGTGGGCGCTGCGGCGGCTCTGAAAAGAACCATGAGCATGGCCGGAAGTGCTGCCCAGCAGAATGCGACCTCTACCCACTCGAAGGTACAGAAGACTACCAATAAATTGGTAACATATTGAAATATAAGAATATTTGTTGATTTTTTCCGACTAATATTTGATCCGTATCAAAGCCATGGGCCGCGCATGGTGAAACACTGCTCACCAATTCGAGGTGAACAGTGAAAAAAAACATCAACAGAGCCCAGTTTCTGCGTGGCGATATCGGTGGATCCCGCCAGGGTATCCGTCCACCCTGGTCCAAATCGGAAGCCTTGTTCACAGACCTGTGCGAACGCTGCGGAGACTGCCTGACAGTCTGCCCGCAGCAGATCCTCGTCAAGGGTTCCGGCGGCTTTCCCACGGTCGATTTCTCCCGCGGTCCCTGTACCTTCTGCCGTGCCTGTGTCGAGGCATGCCGCCACCATGCCTTCGATACGCCGCTGGAAGATGACGCCTCCGCCTGGGCGCTTGAGGTCTCCATCAACGATAGCTGCCTGTCGTTGCGGGGTATCGTCTGCCGCAGCTGCGGCGATGCCTGTGATACCGCCGCCATTCGTTTTCAGCTCAAGACCGGCGGTCGCTCCGCACCGCAGGTGATCGACCACCTCTGCACCGGCTGTGGCGAATGCTTCGCCGTCTGCCCGAGCCGGGCCATTTCCATTTTACCGAGCCAGCGCGATTGCGCCGCATGAGAGACCGGAGGAGTCACGCATCCATGAATATCTGCAGCCTTATCGTTCACACCAATCCGGACCGGGGAGCGGAGGTCTCCCGCAGACTAGAGGCCTTCAACGGGGTCGAGGTCCATGGTGGCCAGGAGAGCGGAAAACTGATTGTCACGGTCGAGGACGAGGGCGAGGAGATCTCCCCCGTCTCCGACACCATGAATGCATTGCGAGACGTGGATGGGGTGGTCAGCACGACTTTGATTTACCACTACGGTGGAGAGGAATCGATGGAGGAAATGAACCGTGAAATTAACTAGACGCGAATTTATCAAAAGCAACGCCGTTGCCGCCGCCGCATCGGTCGCCGGCGTCACCCTGCCGATGGGCAGTCTCTCCGCCGCCGAAGGCGACGACGGTATCCGTTGGGACAAGGCCGCCTGCCGCTACTGCGGTACCGGCTGCAGCGTGTTGATGGGGGTCAAGGACGGCAAGGTGGTCGCCAGCCAGGGCGATCCCGACGCGCCGGTGAACAAGGGTCTCAACTGCATCAAGGGTTACTTCCTGCCGAAGATCCTCTATGGCGAGGACCGTCTGACCAAGCCTCTGCTGCGCAAGACCGACGGCAAGTACGACAAGAACGGCAAGTTCGAGGAGGTCTCCTGGGACGAGGCCTTCGATGTGATGGCCGAGAAGTGGAAGGCCGCGCTCAAGGCCAAGGGCCCCAGCGCCGTCGGTATCTTCGGCTCCGGCCAGTGGACCGTGTGGGAGGGCTATGCCGCCTCCAAGTTCATGAAGGCCGGCCTGCGCTCCAACAACCTGGATCCGAACGCCCGCCACTGCATGGCTTCCGCCGTGGGCGCCTTCATCCGCGGCTTCGGCATCGATGAGCCGATGGGCTGCTATGACGATCTGGAGCATGCCGACGTGTTCGTGCTCTGGGGAGCCAACATGGCCGAGATGCACCCGATCCTCTGGTCGCGCCTGACCGACACCCGCCTGACCAAGCCGGGCTGCGAAGTGCACGTGCTCTCCACCTACGAGCACCGCTGCTTCGAGCTGGCCGACAACCCGATCGTCTTCACCCCGCAGACCGATCTGGTGATCGCCAACTACATCGCCAACTACATCATCCAGAACAAGGCCTACAACCAGGAGTTCATCGACAAGCACGTCAACTTCAACGCCACCACCACCGACATCGGCTACGGGCTGCGTCCCGAGCATCCGCTGGAGCAGGCGGCGAAGAATGCGGGCAAGGGCAAGTTCGACAAGGTCAGCTTCGAGGAGTACGCCAAGCTGGTCTCCGAGTACACCCTCGACAAGGCGCACCAGATGTCCGGCGTGCCGAAAGAGAACCTGGAGCGCCTGGCCAAGGCCTACGCCGATCCGAACAAGAAGGTCAGCTCCTACTGGACCATGGGCATGAACCAGCATACCCGCGGCGTCTGGATGAACGGCCTGGTCTACAACATCCATCTGCTGATGGGCAAGATCTCCCAGCCCGGCAACGGCCCCTTCTCGCTTACCGGCCAGCCCTCGGCCTGCGGCACCGCCCGCGAGGTCGGCACCTTCGCCCATCGCCTGCCGGCCGACCTGGTGGTGAAGAACCCGGCCCACCGCGCCTTCGCCGAGAAGGTGTGGAAACTGCCGGAGGGCACCATCAACGAGAAGGTCGGTTTCCACGCCGTGCTGATGCACCGCAAACTCAAGGACGGCGTCATGAACTGCTACTGGCAGCAGTGCAACAACAACATGCAGGCCGCCGCCAACATGAACGAGGAGTCCTATCCCGGTTGGCGCAACCCGGACAACTTCATCACCGTCACCGATCCCTACCCGACCGTTTCGGCACAGGCCGCCGACCTGATCCTGCCCACCGCCATGTGGATCGAGAAAGAGGGGGCCTACGGCAACGCAGAACGGCGCACCCAGTTCTGGCGCCAGCAGGTGCACGCGCCAGGCGAGGCGAAGTCGGACCTGTGGCAGACCATGGAGTTCGCCAAGCGCTTCAAGATGGAAGAGGTCTGGCC
>JBNLGI010000048.1:0-15293 GCA_050305975.1 Sedimenticolaceae bacterium
ATGGTGGCCAGGGACAGAATCGAACTGCCGACACGGGGATTTTCAGTCCCCTGCTCTACCGACTGAGCTACCTGGCCGGGTGAAGAGGGCGTATTAAAGCGGGCTTGGCGTGTGGAGTCAAGCAGGGCCCTTGGGTGGATCACTCCTGGGGGCGGTAATCCGGGGGTGTAGACGAGCCTTCGCCGAAGAAAAACTGCTCCATCTGCTCCTCGAGGAATTTGCGCGCCTTGGGGTCGACCGGGCTGAGGCGGTTTTCGTTGATCAGCATGGTCTGGTGGCGCAGCCACTCCTGCCAGGCCTCCTTCGAGACGTTGTCGAAGATGCGTTGCCCCAACTCGCCGGGGTAGGGTAGGCGGTCCAGGCCATCGGCCTCTTTCTGCAATCTGACGCAGTGTACGGTTCGACTCATGCGCTCACTTCTCCGTTGGTGGGGGCTCGGCGGACGCCAGCTCGTGCAGGATACGCGCGATCGGCGCGGCCAGCCCCCGGTTGTCTGGTTGGCTAAGGTTATACCAAACCCACTCCTCCCCATCCATGACCCGGCGGTTGGGGTTTTTTATCCGCGCCCGCACCGGTTCGATGTCGAGCCTGAAATGGGAGAAGGTGTGGCGTCGCACCGGCAGGGAGCCCTGACGGTCGATCTCGAGCCCCATGCTCTCCCGGCACCATTGGTCGAGCGCCCGCTCCGGCGGACACTCCGGCAGGCTCCAGAGCCCGCCCCAGATGCCGCTCGGGGGACGCCGCTGCAGCAGGATACGTCCCTGCCGGTCGGCCAGGATCACCATTCGCGTCGTCTTCAGCGGGAGTCCTTTCCTGGGCTTGGGCTCGGGATAGGCCTCCGGGTTGCCCTGTTGACGCGCCAGGCAGCCGGTCTCGAGCGGGCACTGGCAGCAGGCCGGACGCCGGTGAGTACAGATCAGCGATCCCAGGTCCATCATGGCCTGGTTGTAGTCGTCGCAGCGCTGCTCCGGGGTCAAGCTCTCGCTCAGGCTCCAGAGCCGCTTCAGCACGGCCGAACTCCCGGGCCAGCCTGCGACGGCGAAACAGCGGGCCAGCACCCGCTTGACGTTGCCGTCGAGGATGGCAGCCGGCTGCCCGTGCCCCAGGGAGCGGATGGCCCCGGCGGTGGAACGCCCGATGCCGGGCAGCGCCGCCAGTTCGCTCACCTCCTGTGGGAAGCTCCCGGCATGCCGTTGGCTCAGGGTCCGCGCACAGTGATGGAGGTTGCGTGCCCGGGCGTAGTAGCCCAGCCCGGACCAGTGGTGCAGCACCTGGTCGATCGGCGCCGAGGCCAGCGTCGCGAGATCGGGAAAACGCCGCATGAAGCGGTCGAAATAGGGGATCACCGTCGCCACCTGGGTCTGTTGCAGCATGATCTCGGAGACCCAGACCCGGTAGGGATCGCGCGGCTGCTGCCAGGGCAGGTCCTTGCGTCCGTGACGCTCGAACCAGTTCAGCACGCGCTTAGCGAAGCGCTTGGCCTCGGTACGCCCGACAGGCGCGCGCTGCAGCCCGGTTTCGCGTGCCGCATTGCCCATCAGAAGAGTTTTTTGAACTTGTCCTTGAGCTTGTCTCCGAGATCCTCGGGCACCTTGTCCTGCAGCTTCTCCTCCACCTTGCTGTCGAGTTTCTCCTTCAGCTTGGCCTTCTGCTGCTCTTCGAGGATCTGCGCCAACTGGATACTGAACTGAGGATCGCTCCAGCTGCCATGGATGCGTACCGGGATGGGAACGCCGACCAGCTGTTCGAGTCCCTCTCCGCCCTGCCCCTGCGGGGTGCTGACGATCACCGGCCGGATGGTGTAGTCGAGCTCCTCCTGCACCAGGTTGGCTTTGCCGGAGCCGTTGACCCGTAGGTAGGGCGACTTGGCCAGCAGCTGCTGGTTGTTGACCAGGCCGTTGGTGAGCGTGGCGCTGCCGGTGAGTTCGGAGAAGTCGGTCTGCTCCGGCTCCCTGGAGATGGGCACCGGCTCGCCCGAGAGCTTGGCCCGGGTATCACGGATCATCTTGGCCAGGTTGAATCCCTTCACCGCACCATCACGGAAATCGAAGTTGAGGTCGCCGCTGAGGGTGCGCTTGATCTGGTTCAGGGTGCCTCCCTGGCTGGTGAGATTCATATTCAGACTGCCGCTGCCCAGCAACGGGTCCTTGCCCATCAGATCCGTCAGCAGCGGCCCGGCCAGAATGCGGGAGAGCGATTGGTTGATCGTCATTTTGGGGCTTTGTCCCGTGACGTCGAGATTGACGCTGCCCTTGGTCAGGCCGTCGTAGAAGCGACCGATCTCCTGATCGACGGTGAGCTTGCCGTCGCGACTACGGATTTTCAGCAATACCGCCTCCGCATGCAGTTGATTCACGGTCAGGCTGTCGATCAGAAGCTTGCCGTCGAGGCGCAGCTTTCGCAGAGGCTCCACCGGAATCAGCTCCTCGTTGCCACCGCCTGCACTCTTGGCGCCGCCTCCCGCGCCTGAACCGCCCTTGCTCGACGGCGGCAGATAGCGGTCGAGGTTGATGCTGTCCACATTGAGATCGAAGATGTAGGCCGGATTGGCCAGACTGATCAGCTCGAAATCGCCCTTCACCAAGGTCTGGTCGAGCTTCAGCAGCATCTTGTTGAACTCCACCTGATCGGTGCCCGCCTTGAAATCGGCGGACAGCTCGAGGGCGTCGAGCACTTTGGGGTCGGCGGTCTCCGGCACCGGCAGATCGAAGGTCTGCAGCCACTCGCGCGGACTGAATTTCTCCACCCGCAGCTGACCGTCAAACTTTGGATCGGTGGTCAGTGTCAGGCCCTCGAGCCCACCTTTCACCACCAACTTGCCGGAGGAGAGGCGGAGGTCCTTGGCCTCCAATGCATCATTGGCCTGATCGTAGCGAAGATCGGCCTGCAGCACGCCCTTCACGCCCTGCTCGGGCAAACCCTCGCCACTGACCTCGCTCTCGATCCGAAGGTCGTCAAGTACGATCAGCCCATGCTGCTCGTCGACCAGCAACTGGCCGGTCAACCCCAGTTTCCCTTTCATCTGAGGTTTGCGACTGTCCAGTTCGGTATTGAAGCTGATGTCCACCGAACGCCCCGGGACAATCTCTCCCGTCTCCAGATTTAGGTTGGCCACTTCGTAACGCTCGCCGGTGGCCTGGTCGTCCCACACCACCCGGGCCTGTTTGATGGTGACCCCGCCGATGGTGAACGCCATCAGACCGCCTTCCGCACCCTCACCGTCGTAGGAAGGTGTCTGCTGACTCTTGTCGCCCTGTTGAGCGCCCAGCATATCGTCCCAATTGGTGACGCCCTGCTTCGATTTGGCCAGATTGAGGGTCAGACCGTCGATCTCCAGAGTATCGGCCTCCAGCCTCTGGCTGAACAGCAGGGGGATCATGTTGACCTCTACCTGGGCATGTTTCACGGCGGCGAACTGCTCCGCCTCGAAACCCTCGGCATTGCTCAGGCTCAGGCCGTTCAGTTCCAGCGCGAAACGGGGAAAAACCGACAGCCCCAGTTCGCCGGCGATGCTCAGGTCGCGGCCGGTGAGCTTTTTGACTTCATGGATGATGCGCTCCTTGTGATCGTTCAGATCGACGAACATGGGCACCATAATGATGGCCGCGACGATCAGGACGACCAGCATCCCGACCAGCCAGCCAAGCACCTTTAGGAGTTTACCCATGACTATCTCCCTATTTTTTCTCTTACCCGTGGCGTTGCACAATTCCAACACAGATCGAAGCCGGGATCGACATCCTCTCCGCAGACCGGACAGCGCCACGGACTGCCGCGAGATGTTTTCGCCGAGGCCTTGTACTCCTCGATCAGCCAACGCGCCCGCTGGTACTGTTCATCTTTCACCAGCCAAAGGGTGGGGAAGATATTGGCCGGCAGTTCACCGGCGGCGCCGCTCAGCGCGTCGCCGAGCAGCACGCTCGGTATCTCCTGCTCCTGCAGATAGTCCTTGAGCATCTGCGCCTCGATCCGGTCGGCGGCTTCGTAGAGTTTACGCATCGGTCGCTGCAATCATTTCGCTAATGATGGCACATTCGCTCCAAGGGTTTCCCGGACAAATCGTAAACCATTGCAAGGCGTCACATCCATGTCCGTCCGATTCTTCCGCTGAGGAGCCCGCCGGCATCAGGGCAGCTGGCGCAAAATCGTCAGCGCCTGACGGATACTCTCCAGACGTTCGCTTTTCGGGCTGTAGACGGCGTAGGCGAAACGGCTGATCACCGGCGCATCCTCGACCAGGAAGAGACGCTCCTGATCGATCTCCTGCTGCACCATACGCTGGCTGAGATAGGCGCAGCCACCCATCTCGAGCAACAGGTCGACCGCCAGCACACCGGCGTTAACTTTGATCACGGGCGTGCTGAGGTCCGGGAACAACTCGGCATGGCGCACACTGAAGGCGCTGCCCCATTCGACCAGCAGATAGTCTCCGGCCATCGCCTCGGAGACGTCGAGGCCGGGCTGACTGGCCACCAGCGCCAGCGGCACCTCCAGCACCTGCTCGGTCTCGAGACCCTGCATCATCGGCGGTTCGAACATGAAGACGAGATCGAGCAGGTGACCGGTCAGCCGGCGCACCAGCGTCTCGCCCGGATGGGTCTCGATACGCAGGGCGACCTCCGGCTGCTGCCTTCGCATCTGCGCCACCCAGTGCCGCAGCTGGATGCTCCAGAGATCCTGCGCCAGCCCGACCGCCAGACTGGCGGAAAAGGCCGGCGCCAAAGCGATCTCCTGGCGTGCACGCTCCCAACCACTCACGATGGTCTCGGCATGGCGCAGTAGCCGGTGTCCGGCCGGTGTCAGCTGGATCTCCTTGCGCTCGCGCACCAACAGCTGAAGCCCAAGCTGTGATTCCAGCAGCTTGATACGGGCACTGACCGCGGACTGGGTGATACAGAGGATATCGGCGGCCTTGCCGAAGTGGCTCTGTTTGACGACTTCCAGGAAGGTTTTCAGCAGGGCGATGTCCAACGGATACCTCAGACGGCGGGTTGAAACGTCAGGGAAGGCGCAAGCGCTCGACTGCGGGCCCCGACGCTAATCCCAGAGTGGACGAAACACTAAATATCACAGCCATATCGGTCGATAAACATTATTTGAGAATCCGACAAAAACTATTCGATGGTTTTTGTCGCCGAATCAGGGTAATAACGCCGGAAAATTTGTTTGTTCGAGGTACGCCCATGAGCAGTGAAATTGCGGATGACGACGACAGCGGCTTCTCGGCCGATGACTTCGAGCCTGCGATCGACACCAGTATGCCTGCAATCAAGGAGCAGTCCGACGCCCGACGCCGCATCGAGGAGTTGATGGAAAGGCGCCGCCTGAAGGCCCTGCTGGACGATCCCTATCGGGACGAATTCGACGAGGAACTCTGAACTCACGCTTTGCCGGCCGTGTCCCGCGGCCGGCAAAGCGCTCTACTGTGCCAGCTTGCCGCCCAAAATCTTCCAGTCGCCATCCTCCATACGGCAGATCCTGTAGGTGCCGCCGCCGTTGACGCCACCGGCGAAGTTGCGTATCACCAGATCGCGGCACGGCCTGCCGTCTACCTGCAGGCGGGAGATGGGGGTCATCGAGCCGTAGTGCCCGCTCTCCTCGTTGCGCCACTTCACACTCTCCCCGTCAGCTTTGTCCTCGAGTGCCGTACGGGCCGCCTGGCGCAGCAGTTCCCAATCCTTCTCCGTGAAATACTTCACCGGAGAGAACTCCAGCCATTTGAGGTTGAGCGCGTGCGTGGAGGTGAGACCGAACAGCAACAACAGCGGCAGGTATGTGATCAGACGCATGGCATGAACTCTAACTGACGAATCTTCCCGTCAGTATATCCCAGACCCTTGCGGCGGCCAGTAGCGATGATGGTTTGCGTGCGCGACATCCGGCGGGGCAGGTGATGGATCTCGAGATCACTCATCGTTGCAAAGGATTCCTCCCGACCCGGTTTGGGTTAAAGTAGCCAGACGACAGAGCGAGCGACCGCCATGATCCGATTCATCCACTGTATGAAAGCCCGTGCCGACGTCAGCATGGAGACGTTTCGCAGCTTCTGGCACAGCGCCGAGCTGAAACAGCTGCTTTCCGAACTGGCTATCCAGACCGGCACCCGGCAGATCCGCCGCAATCTCACCCTCCAGGTGGAGGCCAACGACCGGCTGCAGATGGAGCGGGAGGCCCAGCCACCCTACGATGCGGTGCTGGAGATCTGGTTCGATGACGCCGCCGGCCTCCTGCAACTGAACGAGAACGACGAGATTCGGACCTTGCTGAAACGTATGGAGACACTGCAGGCCGACTTCGTCGACTTTCAAGCCTCCAGTCGATTCTTTACCGAGTGGGTGGAGGAGTGAAGCGCCCACAGCGAAACCGGATGGGTAACCCATGAAAAAACACACACTGAACCAGACCCTCTTTCTGCTCTGCCTCTACCCGCTCAGCCAGGCGGCAATGGCGGAAAAGGCCCCCTCCGTGATGTTCGCCCCCCCGGAAGAGAGCATAACCTCCACCCCCCCTCTGGAGATGGAATCCGGCGGCGATAGATGTGAAGAGCTGCTGCGCAGGATAGAGGAGCTGAAGGGGAAACCGCAGCGTAAACACGCCGCGATGGAACGCTATCAGGCTGAGTGTGTGCGAGACAAGGATTGAGCCGAACTGAAACCGGACCGGCCAGGATCAGCAGGTCATGAAGCATGCGCTCATGACTCACAAAAAAAAATGCCCCGCGTAGAGCGGGGCATCAGATGAGACAGAACTAGAAAGCGATCAGACTTTCTGGTTCTTGCGCCGGGCAAAGCCGAAACCAACCATTCCAAGACTCATCAGAACAAGCGCCGACGGCTCGGGGACAGCGGTCGCACCGTCGACCACGACTTCCGAGATCGAGTAGTAAGTTGCGTATGGATTCTCGGTGGTGAAACCGGACAGCGTGATGGTATCGGTCACCAGGCCCGCCAGAAGAGATCCGCTGAGATCGACCAGTTCATGGGAGTGATCGCGACCATTGTTGGGGAAGGCGGCGTTGGACGGCCCGAATCCCGTGGTCGCAAAGTACTGGGTGACGCCATTGATGGTGACGTCAAGACCGGTGATGTTGCCCGGAATACCGTTGCTGGTGGGACCGAAGCTGTACAGCGAAAGGGTGTCGATCATGCCGCTTTCACCCAGATAGAGCGTGATCACGGAAGCATTCGCAACAGTAAACAGGTGGGTGTTCGAAACACTGGTGCCCACGATTCCGTCATTCAGAGTACCGGAACCACCCGTGTAATCGTAAGTCGCCCCATCGGCGGTGATGGTGCCGTCATAGGTATGCGCCCATCCACCAAAACCGCTGAGGTTGGTGTTTTCGACGTCATAGCTGGTCACGTCGATGACCGCGGCATTGGCGACTCCCCACGCCATGAAGGGGGCGGCAATCAGTGCGCTCAGCATTTTTGTTGTTAATTTCATCTTTGAATACCCCATGTCATTAATTCAGGTGCAACAATCAGAGCACAAGCCGTGCCAGGATATTTTTTTACATATAAAACAATGAGATATTATTTTCGCCTTGGAGGCGGGCGAATAAATCGTTAAATATCCCGACACTGGGCGGGGCTAAATACCGTCTGAAACCGCAATAAAACGGCTGTTTCGGGTGAGCTGTCGGGGGATTTTGGCAGTTTGTGAAATGGAGCGGGTAACGGGAGTCGAACCCGTCTCTCTGGCTTGGGAAGCCAGGGTAATACCGATATACGATACCCGCGTGAGGACGCATTCTAGGTTAGCCGGAGCGGGCCGCGCAAGCCTCCCTTGAGTGACCGGACCGACTCACACAAGACCGTTGTCGTAGAGTGAGTCGTAGTCCTGCCTGCAGTGGTCCAGCACTTTCTGCCGTTTCACCTTCATGGTCGGGGTCAGCAGATCGTTCTCCACGGTCCAGGGTTCCAGCAGCAGCGCAACCCGCCGGATCTTGGCATAGCCTGGAAAGTCCTTCAGCTGGGCTCGGATTCGCTTCAGCAGCACGTTTTCGAGCCGTTCGTCCTTTAAACTCTCGCCGTTCGAAGGATCGAGGTCGAACTCCTCCGCCAGTCCGTTCCAGAGATCGGGATTGAGCACCACCAGAGCGCCCAGATAGGGCTTGCCCTCGCCCACCACCATCACCTGCTCCACCAGGGGATCGAGGGCGATGGCCATCTCCATGTCCGCGGGTGGAATCTTCTCGCCGTTGGAAAGCACCAGGATATCCTTGATGCGTCCCGTGATGTGAATGTGACCGTCGTCGTCGATGCGGGCCTGATCGCCGGTATGCAGCCAGCCCTCCGGGTCGATCATCTCGGCGGTGGCGGCATGGTTGTTCCAGTAGCCCAGCATCATGCCGGGGGTTTTCACCAGCAGTTCGTCGTCGTCGCCGACCCTGACCTGAATGCCGCGCAGCGGAATGCCGACGCTCTCCGGCTTGATGTTGTCGAGCGGATTGACGCTGATCACCGGGCTGGTCTCGGTCAGCCCGTAGCCCTGCAGCATGGGTAGGCCCAGGCCGAGAAAGACCCGCGCGATCTCCGGCGAGATGGCGGCGCCGCCGCTGACCGCCACCCGCAGGCGGCCGCCGAGCTTATCGAGGATCTTGCCCGACACCAGCCTGCGCAGCAGGGGATGGAGCAGCAGCGACGGAGACCAGCCACGCCGCCCCATGCGGCGTTCGAACTCCTTGAAGCCCACGTCCAGCGCCAGACGAAACAGCATTCGGGCGAAGGCCGGTTTGTTCTTCATTTGTTCCTGCACCCGGGCGTAGACCCGCTCGAAGATGCGCGGCACGGCGATGATGGCGGTCGGCCGGACGGTCTGAAGATCCTCCGCCAGCTGGGGGATGGAGCGGGCGAATCCGACCGTGGAGCCGGACATGATCGGCAGATAGTAGCCACCGGTCCGTTCCAGGGTGTGAGAGAGCGGCAGGAACGAAAGGAAGCTGTCCTGGGTATAGCAGTCGATCACGGTCAACGACGCATGGGCCACCGAGAGCATGTTCCAGTGGCTGAGCATGACGCCCTTCGGACGTCCCGTGGTGCCCGAGGTATAGACGATGGAGGCCAGGCTGTTGGGATCGGCGCGTCGCTGCACCAAGGGTTCACCACGCGGTGGCAACCAGCCCTTGACGGCCCGCACCCGCTCATCCTCGTCGCTTTCGACCGACTGCTTGGTCTCCAGCACCACCACCCGTTTCAGCGCCGGCAGCTCGTTGAGCGCCTCCCGCATACGGTTCCAGCGCCCCGAGTCCTGGACCAGCAGCAGCTTCACGGCGGCATCCTTCAGGATGTAGGCGATGGCGTCGGCCCGATCGTCGGTGTAGAGGGGCACCACCACCAGTCCGAGGGAGAGCGCTGCCTGATCGAACATCACCCACTCGGGGCTGTTGCGCAGCAGAATCGCGACTCGGTCACCAGTCTCCAGCTCCTCGCCGGCCAGGGCTTGGCGCCAGCGCGCCACCTGACGCTCCATGTCGGCCCAGGTCAGTTCATACCACTGCTTCTTTTCCCGATCGTAATTTCGGTAGGCGATCCCGTCGGGCGTACGCTTGACCCGCTGATAAAACAGACCGTCCAGCGTGCGCGCCTGCTCCACAGGAATCAGATCTTCATGCCACTGCCCCACTGAAACCTCCGCCGGCCCCTGGACACTCGGTCCGCTGGCCTCGATGACTCAATTTCTTCTCTGCGTACTTTGTTGCTCACAGATGTTGTAGAATTCCGAGTCTCAACGGTGATATGGCGAGCTATCCAGAGAGACCGGAAATGATGCAGATTTACTTAAACGGTGATGAAAAGCAAATCCCCGAAGGGATCGATATGGCGGGCCTGATCGAACTGCTCGACCTGACCGACCAGCGCATCGCGGTGGAGGTCAACGAGGAGTTGGTTCCGCGCAGCACCTTTCCCGGCCACGCACTGAACGCCGATGACCGGATCGAGATCATCCATGCCGTCGGCGGCGGCTGAAGTTCACCGCCCCAAGCCCCGATAGATCCCAAACCTCAGACAGACCCATGGCCAACGAAACCAACGACAGCTTCAGCGTCGCCGGACGCACGTTCACTTCCCGCCTGCTGGTGGGAACCGGCAAATACAAGGACATGCAGGAGACCCGCGCGGCCATCGACGCCAGCGGCGCGGAGATCGTCACCATCGCGGTGCGCCGCACCAACCTCGGCCAGAACAAGGACGAGCCCAACATCCTCGAGGTCTTGCCGCCAAGCGAGTTCACCTACCTGCCCAACACCGCCGGCTGCTACGACGCCGCCACCGCGGTGCGCACCTGCCGCCTGGCCCGCGAGCTGCTCGACGGCCACAACCTGGTCAAGCTGGAAGTGCTGGGCGACCAGAAAACCCTCTTCCCCGACGTGGTGCAGACCCTCAGCGCCGCCGAGGAGCTGATCAAGGACGGCTTCGACGTCATGGTCTACACCAACGACGACCCGATCATGGCCAAACGCCTGGAGGAGCTGGGCTGCGTCGCAGTGATGCCGCTGGCCGCCCCCATCGGCTCCGGCCTCGGCATCCGCAACCGGCTCAACATCCGCACCATCGTGGAGAACGCCAAAGTGCCGATCCTGGTCGACGCCGGCGTCGGCACCGCCTCCGACGCCGCGGTGGCGATGGAGCTGGGTTGCGACGGCGTGCTCATGAACACCGCCATCGCCGCCGCCCAGAACCCGGTGCTGATGGCTTCAGCCATGAAGAAGGCGATCGAGGCCGGCCGCGAGGCCTACCGGGCGGGTCGTATGCCGGCAAAGCGCTACGCCTCGGCCTCCTCGCCGATGGATGGCTTCTTCTTCTGACCTGCGAACCGAAAGTGCCCAGCCTGGCGGTTGGGTCACTCCTGGTGTCGGGCGGACCGTGAAGTTTTCCCGCGCATCGCCGATAGTCGAAAGAGTGCCGCTTATTGAAGACTCCGCCCTGGCGCCCGCGATGCGTCACCCTGGCGTAGTCCTTCGATAGCCTGCATAGACTAAACCTTTAGTTAGAGAGACCGTCCGACCCTATAGCCGCGATTGCTGTAGACACGTAGGAGAAAGGAGTGACAGGGATGACCGATCTGCTGTTGATAATCTTCACCCTGGCCCTGCTTTTCATCACCCACCTGATACGCCTGTTACTGGCGGTCCGTATCCCATCCGACCTGAAATTCAAGCCGGTGAAGCTGGTCAAGCCGCCGCAGGCCATGGCCGAACTCTTCGCCCAGACCCATAGCGAACTGAAGGCACTCGGCTTTACACGCGTCGGTTGGGCAACCAGCCAGACACCCACCCCTCTGCCCGGCTTCGTGCCGCCGCTGGTGCGCCTCTATCACCACCGCACCCAACCCGTGGTCGCGCGGGTCTCGCCGCCTTTCAATCTATTTGCCGGCGACCACTGCCAGGTGGTCTTTATCTCCCGCAGCCGGGAGCGGGTCTATCTCGCCACCGCCAACCGCTTGCCCGAACTCTTCCCGCGCCCGCCGGAAACGGCATCCATCATGATCAACACCCGGGTGGACTCGCTCGCCGAACAGTACCGCGCGCATACCTACGAGATGGCGCGCCGGCGGCTGACCTGGGGCGACCATCGCGCCAAGCTGGGCGCGCTGACCTGGTCGCTGCATCTGCTCAACCGCTACGAACAGAAGGGCATCCAGTGGATACGGGAGAGCGGCTTTGTCAGACCCCTGGCGGATGGCACGACCGCGCCCAGGCTCGGCATCGCGCTGCGCTTTCTCTGGCGCTTCTTTACCGGCAAGGAAAAAAACCCGCCCCACGAGCTGCAGGCCCTCCCCGCCAACCGCGCTGCCTACCTGTTCGGCAACTGGGAACAGACCCAGCGCATGCCGCCTCCGCTCTCGGCCCAGCTGGGCATCTTTCTCATCAGCGCCATCGCCTTCGTGGTGCTCGCCGGGACCTTCTGGGACTGGGCATTCGCCCCGCTGATCCTGGGGGTGATCCTCTTCCACGAGGCGGGCCACTGGCTCGCCATGCGTCTGCTGGGCTACCGCAATCTGCAGATCCTGATGCTGCCCCTGGTCGGCGGCGTCACCCTCGGCCAGGAGAGCACGGGAAAGGCCACCCACCGAGCCCTGGTCAGCCTCATGGGTCCGCTGCCGGGAATCATCCTCGGCTTCGCCATTCTCGGCCTCTACGGATTCGAACACGGCTGGGTCACCACCCTGGGCATCACGCTGCTTCTCGTCAACTACCTCAACCTACTGCCGATCCTGCCGCTGGACGGCGGCCAGCTGATCAAGGCGCTGATCCCGGTCAGACGCTTCGGCCTGCTGATCCTCTTTGAATGGCTGGGGGCCGTCGGTCTGCTGCTGCTCGGCTGGCTGCTCGATATCTACTTCCTGTCGGCCCTGGCGCTGCTGCCCTTCCTCAGTGGCCTCGCCCTGCTGAAGCACAAACAGGTGATCGAGGCACTGGAGGAGAACGCGGATGACAGCGCGGAGCCTTCACCCAAAGCCCGGACCACTTCGGTCATCCACGCCATCGATGAAAGCGACAAGCGCTACCGCCCACTAGAGAAGAAGGCACGGGACATCATCGAAATCCTCTCCATGCTGCGGCTCAAGCCAGCCGGCCCGGCGGTGGCGGGAACCTTCCTCGCCCTCTACATCGGACTCTTCGTAGCACCTCCTATGGCCTTGATGGCAGCCTTCCCCAAGCTCACGGATGTCGTGGAAAGGCTCCCCACCGATAGGGAAGCCGAGCAACAGGCGGCTTACGACCGGGCCGTCGTGATGCCGATACCGCAACTGGTCCGCGAAGTGGCCGATGCCACCCGCCGGCTGAACCAGTCGCGGGATCCGACGCTCTCCCGCAACGTGCTACAGCCCCCTGCCGACGACGATGCCATCACCGCCGCCGAGCGGCGGCTCGCTATCTCGATCGATGGCGACTATCGGCAGTTCCTCAAAACCGGCAACGGCTTTCTCGAGCTGGGGACAGCATCGCACGTTACCCGCTACCTCCTGTTCCCCGTGCAACGGGTGGAGCGCTTCGCCAAAACACTCTCCCCCGCCTATGTGCGGGTACGCCAAGCGAGTCGGACTCCGGATAAACCCCTGCAGGTCACTCTCCATGGCAACTCCACCGATGGCAAAGACACCGAAGAGACCTTCGAGCCGGCCAAACTAGGCCACATGCTCCTGATCGGCAATCGATTTTCTGGAGAGTATCTGCTGCTCGAGCCCGACTCCGACAGCGAAAACCCCGGCCGGGTCCTGTGCATCAACGAGGAACCGGGCGGCTTTACAGGAAGGTATTACAACAGCCTGCGCGAGTTCCTGGCCGACGAGCTTTCGCAGCTGCAGGAGTACCTATAGATACCAGCCGATTCATGCGCCCCCACGTACGCAGGGGACCCTTTTGCTCGGGAAATTCGCTATCATCTCCCGATTTGGGTACGACCCGGACCAGCCCCTGACAAAAGCGGGGCACCCGATCGTCCCTCTCCCAACGATACGACGACTACCAGACAGGACCTATGCCTCCTGCCGGACCTTAGCAGATGACCGAATCACCCACCGGCAGCCACCGCCCCATTCGCAGCTTCGTGCTGCGCCAGGGGCGCATGACCGAAGCCCAACAGCGCGCCTTCGAAACCCTCTGGCCCCGTTACGGCCTGACCTTGGGCGAAACAGAACTCAACCTGCCGGCGCTGTTCGGCAACGACCACCCCATGACCCTGGAGATCGGCTTCGGCAATGGCGAGGCCCTGGCCCAGCAGGCACTGCGCCACCCCGAGCGCAATTTCCTCGGCGTCGAGGTACACAGTCCCGGAGTCGGCCACCTGATGATCAGACTGGCGAAGCAGGAGAGCGACAACGTGCGCATCCTGCAGTGCGACGCCATGCAGCTGTTGCGCCACCATCTGCCAGCCGGCAGTCTCGCCGCCGTACTGCTCTTTTTCCCCGATCCCTGGCATAAGAAGCGCCACCACAAGCGGCGCATCGTACAGCCCGAGTTCGCCGATCTGGTCTACCGGGCGCTGATTCCCGGCGGCCTACTCCACATGGCCACCGACTGGGAGGACTATGCCGGGCAGATGCTGCGCGTGCTCAGCGAGCATCCCGGTTTCGACAACATGGCGGGAAGGGGGGGCTATTCACCCCGTCCGGAAGATCGACCACTGACCAAGTTCGAACAGCGCGGCCAGCGCCTCGGCCACGGGGTCTGGGATCTGCTTTTCGAACGGCGGGACTGAACGGGTGAGCGGACTCACCCTCAAGCAGTTCGGCACGCCGCTACTGGATCCTTTCGATCTCAGCCTCGCCGCGGGCGAGTGCGCCACTCTCAGCGGCCCCTCGGGCAGCGGCAAGTCACGCCTGCTGCGCGCCATCGCCGACCTCGATCCCCATCAGGGCGAGGCCTGGTGCGACGGCACCCGCCAACAGACCCTGAGCGCACCCGCCTGGCGCCGCCGGGTGGCCCTGCTGCCGGCGGAGAGCGCCTGGTGGGGCGAACGGGTCGGCGACCACTTCGCACAGCTCGACGCCGACACCCTCGATCTGCTCAAGCTGCCGGCGGACGCCGCCGACTGGCAGGTCACCCGACTCTCCAGCGGCGAGCGCCAGCGCCTGGCCTTGCTGCGGGTGCTGAGCATCGAACCGGATGTCCTGCTGCTGGACGAACCCACGGCCAATCTGGACCAGACCAATATCGAACGGGTCGAGGCCCTGCTCGCGCGCTGGCGCCGGGAACAGGGGACCGCTGTGTTCTGGGTCTCTCACGATCCCGCCCAGCGGCGGCGCGTCAGCGAACGTTCGTTGCGCATCGAAAGCCGCCGACTGGTGAGCGCATGGGACTGATCAGCCTCACCCCCTGGGATCTCACCCTGGCCGCACTGCTGGTGCTGGCCCTGGCCCTGCTGTCTTTGAAACTCTCCCTCGGCATCGGCCGACGCCTGCTGATCGCCACTCTGCGCACAGTGGTGCAGCTGAGCCTGCTCGGCCTGGTGCTCAAGTTCCTCTTCGTGCAATCGCACCCGCTGCTGATCGCCGCCCTGGCCCTCTTCATGCTGATAGTGGCGGGCTACGAGGTGATGGCCAGGCAACAGCGCCGATTCCTCGGTGCCTGGGGCATGGGTGTGGGCACCCTCTCCATGTTCATCTCCTCCTTCAGCGTTACCCTGATCGCGCTGACGGTGATTATCCAGGCGCAGCCCTGGTACTCGGTGCAGTACACCATTCCCCTGCTCGGCATGCTGCTCGGCAACACCATGTCGGGCATCGCCATCGCGCTGGACAACCTGACCCAGAGCGCCTGGCAGCAGCAGCGGGAGATCGAGGGC
>JBNLGI010000049.1:0-1546 GCA_050305975.1 Sedimenticolaceae bacterium
CTTTCGCCGGCACAAAGTCAGAAACACGGCTGGAGTATCATTATGCGAAAGGTGGGGCAGGGCCCCACCCTACACCGGGATTGAACGGTAGGGTGGGGCCCTGCCCCACCAAAAAGTGCTGTCTGACTTCCCGTCTCCCTCAACAGAGTCACATTTCGCTCAGATCCGAAACGCAGGCTCCTACCCCCCCCAACTGCCGCTGCAGCCAGAACTCGAACACGGCGATGTGCCACAGCTTGCTGCCGCGGATCCGGGTGTGGTGCATCTCCGGCGCCGCCATCAGCATGTCGATGTACTCCTGGCGGAAGACGCCCCGCTCGCGGGCGGCCCGGCTGTCGAGGATGTCGCGCATGAATGCGAGAAACTCGCCACGCACGTATTTCAGCGCCGGCATCGGGAAATAGCCCTTGGGCCGGTCGATCACGCTGTCGGGCAGGATCCCCCGGGCCATCGCCTTGAGCGGGTATTTGCCGCCGTCACGCAGCTTCAGCTCCGGCGGACAGCGGGCCGCCAACTCGACCAGATGGTGATCGAGGAAGGGCACCCGCGCCTCCAGTCCCCAGGCCATGGTCATGTTGTCGACCCGTTTCACCGGATCGTCGACGATGAGCATGGTCTGGTCGGTTCTCAGCACGGCGTCGATCAGCGTATCGGCCTCGGGCTCGCCCAGCCGTTCGGCGATCAGTTCGCGGGTGTGGTCGGCGCCGGCATAGTCGGCCGTCACCATGCGCAGGTACTCGTCGTGGTCGCGGTCGAAGTAGTGGCGGGCGAAGCGCTCCACCGGCTCGCCGATCTGGTCCTCCATGATGCGCGGGTACCAGAAGTAGCCGCCGAAGACCTCGTCCGCTCCCTGTCCCGACTGCACCACCTTGATCTGCTTCGAGACCTGCTCGCCGAGCAGGAAGAAGGCCACCGCGTCCTGGCCGAACATGGGCTCGGCCATCTGGTCCACCGCCTCCGGCAGACGCTTGAGCACCTCCCCGTTGGGCACCAGGAACCTGTGGTGGCGGGTGCCGTACATGGCGGCCACCGGATCGGAGTACTCGAACTCGTTGCCCTTCTCCTCCGGCTGATCCTCGAAGCCGACCGAAAAGGTATGCAGATCGGAGACCCCGGCCTCGGCCAGCAGGGCCACCAGCAGGCTCGAATCGAGTCCGCCGGAGAGCAACACCCCCACCGGCACGTCGGCGATCTCGTTGCGCTTGCGCACCGCCTCGCGCAGGGAGGTGTGGATGGCGTCGAGCCACTCCTCCTCGGAGCGGGCCATCTCCGGACGGGTGGCCGCATAGTGCCAGTAGCGGCGCAGGCGCAGGGTACCTTTGTCGTCGATCGACATGCAGTGCGCGGGCGGCAGCTTGCGAATGCCCTGGAACACGGTATGCGGCGCCGGCACCACACCATGGAGAGTGAACTGGTGGTGCAGCGCCACTGGGTCGATGCCGGTATCCACGCCGCCGGCGGCCAGCAGGGCCTGGGTGTTGGAGGCGAAACGTAGGCGGGCGCTGTCCTGACTGTAGTAGAGGGGCTTGATGCCGAAACGGTCGCG
>JBNLGI010000050.1:0-13068 GCA_050305975.1 Sedimenticolaceae bacterium
CCAGGTGGAGGAGGTCCGGGTGTTGGGCGCCATTGGCGTGGTGGAGCTGAAAAAGCCGGTGGATATGAAGCGCCTGTCGAACTGCTTCGTGGAGGCCGGAGTCTGGGTCAGACCCTTCGGCAAGCTGGTCTATCTGATGCCCCCCTTCATCATCTCGGCAGAGGACCTGAAGCGGCTCACCGATGCGGTGGTGGCGGTGGTGGACGACTGCCCCATCGAATGAGTCGCGGCCGGCTCGGTGACGCCCCGCATGGCATGCGTCCGGCACTCGCTGCCTGAACGTAGAATACGCGTCAGGCGGCAACCCCATACCTTGGAGAAAGCATGTTCAATATTTCCAGCATCTACCCGAAGAAAGAGGGATTCGAATTCGATTTTGACTACTACCTGAACAAACATATGCCCAGGTCGATAGAACTGCTGTCTACTGCGAAAGGTTTCAAAGGTGTGTCTGTCGAGCGCGGCATGGATATCGATGAACCAAGGCTCGAATCATCGTATGTGGCGATGTGCCACTACTATTTCGACTCTCTCGAAGAGTTTATGGCGGCTTTTGCTCCCCATGCCGAAGAGCTGCAGGGCGATATTGCGAACTACACCAATATTGAGCCGATAATCCAAATCAATGAAGTGCAGATTTCAAAGTAAACCACCTCATTGAGACCTTATCCAACCCTCTCTCGAAAGAGAGGGTGAACGCTGATCGCAGACTTACTCTTTCTCTTTCTTCAGCCTCTTCTTGAGCTGCTCCTGGTACTTCGAGTTCGTCTCCCGTTCTTTTTCAGCGGGCTTCATCGCTTCATCGCGGACCTGCGACTCGGCCTTGCGCTTCTCCATCTCCGTCTTGTATGTCTCGCGTTCCGCCTCGTGCTCCTGCTGTTTGGCCTCGTGCTCACGCTTCATCGCCTCCCGCTCGGACTCGTTCTCGCGTTTACGCTCTTCGAAGGCCGCATCACGCTCCTTCTTCCACGTCTCCGAGCGCTCCTTCTCAGCCACCATGCGTTGCTGATGTGCGTCCTCCATCCTTTTGCGATGATCCTCCCGCTCGTCGGCGAAGACGTTGTGGCCGACCGACAGTGCCGCAACCAGCCCGCAAGCAAGTATCGATGTATGTGTTGTTCTCATCTTTATTCCTTGTGTTGGTAGTGATAACGACCCGGGCTCGAAGGCGCAGGGTCACGAGCCCTCAACCCGATTTGTTGAACTGCCTGTAGAGAAACAGCAACAGCAGAGCACCCGCTGTCGCCGTCAAAATACTGGTGATGTCGACGCCACCGACACCTCCGACACCGACCATGGAACCGAGATAGCCGCCGACCATGGCGCCCGCCACACCCAGCAGAATGGTCATGATCAGGCCGCCGCCGTCCGCTCCCGGCATGATCCACTTGGCGAAGATACCGGCGATCAGTCCGAGCACGATCCAGGAAATAAATCCCATGTTTACCTCTCCCTTTTCAGTTTGTGGTGGCTTGAGCCGCACACCGCGCCAAGCCGTCAACTCAGAGACGCTTGGCGGCGAAAGTGTCGCAACGCTTCAGATCCCCCTGTTGCAGGCCGATCTCGAACCAGCGCACCCGTTGTTCGGAGCTGCCGTGAGTGAAGGCGTCGGGGGTGACATAGCCCTGAGACTGTTTCTGCAGCCGGTCGTCACCGATGGCGCTGGCGGCGGCCAGCCCCTCCTCCACGTCACCGCTCTCCAGCAGCTGACGTGAACGGTCGGCATGGTGGGCCCAGACACCGGCGAAGCAGTCCGCCTGCAGCTCCTGGCGCACGGTCAGGCGATTCTGATCCACCTGGGAGAGCCCCTGTTTAGCCTCCTGCACCTGCTGCGAGATGCCGAGCAGGGTCTGCACATGGTGGCCCACCTCATGGGCGATCACGTAGGCCTGGGCGAAATCCCCCGGCGCCTTGAAGCGGCTCTTCAGGTCGCTGTAGAAGGAGAGGTCGATGTAGACCTTGTGATCTCCCGGGCAGTAGAAGGGCCCCATGGCTGCCTGACCCAGGCCGCAGGCCGAGCGCACGGCACCGCGAAAGAGCACCAGTTTCGGTTCCTCATAACGCCCACCCTGCTGACGAAAGAGGGTATGCCAGGTCTGCTCGGTATCGGCCAGCACCACGGAGACAAAATCGACCTGCTCCTTCTCCGCCGCGCTCTGCTGCACCGGGGCTTGCGTCTGGTCGGTGAGCGTCTCGCCGCCACCCCCGAGCAGGCTGTCCAGATTACCGCTGAGCAAGCCGTAGGCGCCAATCGCCAATACGACGACGACACCGCCTTTCAGACCAAACAGTTTGAACACCATGGGCAGCAGGTTGAGCATGCCGCCCCCGCCCAGGCCGCCGAGACCGCTGGGCGCTGAGGCGCCCCGGCGGTCTTCGATATTTTCACTGCCGCGTCGGCCTTTCCAGCGCATAGGATGGCTACTCCCCTTGCAGCACGTTCTGCACTAGCGAGGCCAGATCGCCACCGCCCTTCGACTGCAGATAACTCAGCACGATAGGGATAAACTTGCCGATCATCCCCGCATCCAGGTCGAGCTTGCCGAATCCTCCCGCCAGCGAAGCCAGGTTGCCGAGCTCCTTGCCGCCCAGAGCGGAGGCGACACCGCCGAGCAGACCACCGAGACCGCCGCCGCTATCGGGCGCGGCGTCGATCAGATCCTCGACACCCGGCAACGCCCCGGCCACGCGGGCGAAATCCCCGGAGGAGAGCTTATCCTTCACCAGGCCGAACAGCAGCCCCGCTCCCCCTTCCGCCTGGGAGGCGCTGACACCCGTGGCGGTCACCAATTGTTGTACCAGTTCCATCATGCTAAAACCCTCCGAAGTGGAGACGCTGCGCCCGCTCACCGCCGCTGAAATCCGGTTCCTACGCTGGAAACGGCACTGCGGGGTCGATCGATAGCTCATGCGTCGAGAAAAAATCCACCGTGCGACACCGCTGAGTCTAACCAAAGCGGAGGTCAGCTCCAGCAAAAAACGTAAACCATTGTCACAAAGCCGGATCACAGGCGGCTGAAAGGGAGAGGGAGATGGCAGAGAATCAGATCGTCTTGGGCGGCAACGGCGAACGGCAGATCCTGCTCGACGCAGGCATGGCCAATCGCCACGGCCTGATCACCGGCGCCACCGGCACCGGCAAGACCGTCACCCTGCAGGTGCTTGCGGAGTCCTTCTCGCGCCTCGGGGTGCCGGTCTTCACCGCCGATGTCAAAGGCGACCTCTCCGGTCTTGCCGGTCCCGGCAAGGCGCATCCGAAGATCACCGAGCGGCTGGAATACATCCACATCCCTGAGCATCCGTTCGAGGCCTCCCCGGTACTGTTCTGGGACGTCTACGGCAAGCAGGGTCACCCGGTGCGCACCACCGTCTCCGAGATGGGTCCCACCCTGCTTGCCAACCTGCTGGAGCTCAACGAGACCCAGGAGGGGGTGCTGCAGATCGCCTTCAGTCTGGCCGACGACGAGGGCCTGCTGCTGCTCGACCTGAAAGACCTGCGCGCCATGCTCAATTGGGTGGCCGACAACGCCGCAGAGCTGGAGCGGGAGTACGGACGGGTCTCCAAGCAGAGCGTCACCGCCATCCTGCGGCGACTGCTGGTGTTGGAGGAGGCGGGCGGCGAGACCTTCTTCGGCGAACCGGCGATCCGCATCGAACACCTGATGCAGAACGACTTCTCGGGTCGCGGCGTGATCAGCATCCTCGACGCCACCACCCTCTATCACTCGCCCCGCATCTACGCCACCTTCCTGCTGTGGCTGCTCTCGGAGCTGATGGAGGAGCTGCCGGAACGGGGCGACGCCGACCTGCCGAAGCTGGTCTTCTTCTTCGACGAGGCCCACCTGCTGTTCAGCAACGCCCCCAAGGCTCTGCTGGAGAAGATCACCCAGGTGGTGCGACTGATCCGCTCCAAGGGGGTCGGCGTCTTCTTCATCACCCAGTACCCGAACGACGTGCCCGACGAGGTCATCGGCCAGCTCGGCAACCGCATCCAGCACGCCCTGCGGGCCTTCACACCGCATGACAGGAAGGCGGTCAAGGCCGCCGCCGAGACCTTCCGCGCCAATCCCGCTTTCGACACCGTGGAGGTGATCGGCAATCTGGGGGTCGGCGAGGCGCTGATCTCCACCCTGGACAAAAAGGGCGTGCCCAGTATCGTCGAGCGCACCCTGATGTCCCCGCCCCGCTCCCAGTTCGGCCCGGTCAGCGAGGAGGAGCGCGGCCGCATCGTCAACCGTTCGCCGGTCAAGGCCGCCTACGACCAGACGATCGACCGGGAATCGGCCTACGAACTGCTGAAAAAGCGCGAACAGGAGCTGATCCAGCGGCGCGAGGAGCGGGCGCGCCAGGAAGCGGCCGAAAAAGCGGAGCAGAAGGCGAGTCGCAGTGGCGGCGGTTCCCGGCGCGAGAGCGCGGGCGAAGCCTTTTTCAAGTCCGTGGCGCGTGCCGTCGGTTCCAATCTGGGCAGGCAGATCGTTCGCGGGATTCTCGGTTCGATCACCGGTAAACGCTGACCTGAACGAACCTCTAACCCACTATGTTGAAGCAGCGGGAGGCGATGCCGGCAGACTCAAGCCTGGGTGCCGATCATCAGATATCCGCCCCAGACGATCAGGCCGATTCCCAGTAGGCGTGACGGCCACGCCTGTTCCGCAGGGAGGACCTTCTCCACCAGCACCACCAGGGTAAGCACGGCGATCCAGATCAGATTCATCACGCCGAGCACAAACAGCAGCAGCATCAGCATGGCGCAGCAGCCGACACAGTAGGCACCGTGACGTATCCCCATCAGGAAGCCGCCGCGTTTGCCGGGACGCCATTCGGAGAGCAGAAAACCGAGGGGCGTGCGGCACTTGTTCAGACACAGCTGCTTGAAGGGGGTGAACTGGTAGACCCCGGCCCCCAGCAACAGCAGGCCGCTGAGCCCCGGGCTGGCACTCTCCATCATCGGCGTCACCAGACGCAGCTCCAGCAGGCCCCACTGGGCCAGGGTGGCCGCCACGCTGAAACCGGCCCATACCGCGAGGTAGCCGCCGACGAAGGCGCTGACGAGAGCCCTGCCACCCTGCGCCGCCTGATTGTGCGCGACACGCGCGTACATCTGCACCATCGGCAGTGCCGAGGGCAGCATCATGGCCGCCATCATGATCGCCCACATCAGCCACACCAGCACCAGATCGCCGGCACTCCAGTTCATCATCGCAGGCATCAGCCACTGGGCGGCCGGCACCTCCATATGCATCATGCCCCAGGCCATGTAGACCAGATAGAGCCACCCCAATCCGGCGAGTGCCGCCAGCCCGAGGCGAACGCGCAGTATCCCCTCCATCGGTTCAGGCCTGATAGGCGAAAGGCGCGTAGTAGGCGTTGCGTTCGCTAAACTCCACCGAAAAGCCGTGATCGCCGTAGCGGCAGCGTGTCGACTTGGCGGCCACCATCGGCACGTCGGGCACCACAGTGAAGGGCACATTGTGCACCTCCACCGGACGCCCCCCCTGGCCGGCGATGCCCTCGATCTCAGCCTCCGCGACGGTACCGACGCGCACGCTGCGTCGGGTGCCATCGGCCTGGTAGTCGATCGGCGCCGCGCTCACCCCCAGCACCTCGCCGATCAGCGGCCCCAGTGCGGAAAGATGGCCGCCCTCCTGACCAGAGAAGATCTTGGCCAGGGCTTCGGCCTGCGACGCATCGGCCCGATCGTCCGTGTAGAGGGCCACCTTCCACTTCTCCTGCATCATGTGTCCCGGCGCATAGGCGAACAGGGCCACGTTCAAGCCGGCCAGATCGAACGCGCCGTAGCTGCCCTCATCCACATGCCAGGCAACCACGACCTTGCACTCGCCTTCGGAGGGTGCGCCCAGGAAATTGCAGGGACAGACGACCGTGCAGTTGCAAGCTTCAAAGTAGGTACCCTTGACGTGCCATTTTTCTGCCATGGTGATCCCCCATCAGTTGTCGGTGTTGCAGAAATTGGGACCCTGACGAACTGAGACGACTGCGCATCAGAGGGCGCCGAACTGACACGGCTCGAGAATTACCCCTTGGGTCCACCTATAGAATCGAGTGTAGACAGAGGGGACCGGCGATAGACACGCCTTTTGCGCGGAATATACGGCGAGGGCGGCACCCGCATCGGATCCGTCCCCGCCTGACCCGGCTGCTGCGGATCAAGTGATCATGCCTAGTCAAAATGCGCTTCGCCCAGCCGTGCTGACGTCGTCAGTGAACGGCGTGACCAGACCGCGCATCAGCTCATGCACGCGTATCGTCCGTAACCCCCGGCACCTCCAAGGTATCCGGAATGTACTTTTTGGACCATCCCACCAACGCCCGCATCACCGGTCCCAGATCCTGCCCCTTTTCGGTCAGGTGATAACGATAGCGCTTGGGCCGTGACTGGTAGAGCTCGCGCCGAACGATCTGCTGCTGTTCGAGCCGCTTCAGGCGATCGGCCAGGATGTTGGTGGGAATCCGCTCCAGGGAGCTCTGCAGCTCTTTGAAGGTGTGGCGTCCGAAGAAGAGGTCGCGCACCACCAGCAGTGTCCACTTGTCGCCGATGATGTCGAGCACGCAGGCCATCGGGCAGCGCGAGCGGTGGCATGCGGCGTTTGAGGACTGCGTGTTCTGCGCCATGGCCCCAGTCTAGTCAAATGACTTGTATTTTGAAAGTGACCTGTCTACGCTTTTGTTACTTTCAAAACAAAAGCCACTGAGCAGGAGACCGCTTACCGATGCAATTCACCCTCTATCACTGCCCCGGAACCCGCTCGCAGCGGGTACGCTGGGCCCTCGAAGAACTCGGCCTCGACTACCGGCTGGAGGCGATCGACCTCTACCACGGCCAGGGCAACAGCCCTGAATACAGGGCCATCAATCCGCTCGGACAGCTGCCCGCTCTGAAAGCCGACGACCGGGTGATCCTGGAGAGCGGTGCCATCGTGCAGTGGCTGGCCGACCGATTCTCCCCCGGCCTGTTGGCACCGGCGGTCGATTCGCTGCTGCGCGCAGAGTACGAACAGTGGATGTACTTCGCCGTCACCAACCTGGAAGGGCCGGCCTGGGAGATCGTGCTCCACCGCGACATCCTGCCGGATGCGCTGGCGGTCAAGGCGATCATCCCCTTTGCGGAAGGACGCCTGGCGGAGGTTTTCGAAGTGCTGGGGAGTCACCTTGGCGAACGCGACTACCTGCTGGGTGAAGCGTTCAGCGCCGCCGACATCCTGGCCGGTTACATCCTGATGTGGTTCCCCCGTCAGGTGACGGCCAACCCGGCTCTGAAGGACTACGTCAAACGCCTCAAAGCCCGTCCCGCCCTACAGCGCAGCCAGAGCACCTGATGCTCGAAACCGCCAGCCGCTTTTTGGAGACGCCCCGATGCCGACCACTCAACTCAATGCCGAACTCTACTGGCTCACCCTGACCCTGTTCATGACCGGCCTGATGTGGGTGCCCTACATCATCAACCGCCTCATCGAACAGCGTCCGGGACCGGCCCTGTGGGACCCGGAAGGTACCACGGCGACCCGGGTCGGCTGGGCCGGCCGGATGATGCGCGCGCATCAGAACGCCATCGAGAACCTGACGGTCTTCGCACCGCTGGTGCTGGCGCTGCAGCTGGCGCAGATCAGCACCCCGCTCACGGCCGGCGCCTGCAGGGTCTATTTCTTCGCCCGGCTGGCGCACTACCTGATCTTCAGCTTCGGCATCCCGGGACTGCGGATCCCGGCCTTTGCCGTCGGCGTCGCGGCGCAGATGGCGCTGGCCTTCGTCCTGCTGGGCTGGCAGTAACCACTGCCGAGCGGCCGGCGAGACCCCCTGCGACTCTATTCGGATCGCCGGTAGCTGCGCTGGTATTCGAACGCCCGCTTGCACTCCGGCAGGTCGTAGAACAGGGCGGGCCGGTTTCCGGCCCGCTCGCCGTAGTTGCCGTGGAGCCGCTCGCAGGCCGACCGCTCCCTGCCCGATTCCCGCATGCATTTCCGAACGGCCGCCTCCCGCAGCGGCGCCAGGTGCGCCTGACGCGCCGCCTCGCAGGCTCGGTCGAGCTGCGCCTGCCGGGCCGCGCGATCCTCCGCGACCCCGTCTCCGGCAGCCCCCAGCAGGAGCAGGAGACCGCTAAATCCAAGCAACATTCGCATCATGGGACCCTCCCCCTTGAATCGAGTCATCGGCGCGCTGCCGCCGGTGCCATGCGGCCACCCGACAGGTTTGGCGGAAGCCGGTTCCGGTTTCACTTCCTGTGCTCCCTGCCGACGGCTGACATCCCTCTCCGCTTCACCCATAATAGCGCCCCCATGAACGACGCGAGGCTGGCAGGAAGCCGGCCCCAATTCCAACCACCAGGAGATCACGATGAGACCATCCGGACGCCAGCCAGACCAACTGCGCCCCATCACCATCACCCGCAACTACACCAAACATGCGGAGGGCTCGGTACTGGTCTGCTTTGGCGATACCAAAGTGATCTGCACCGCATCGGTGGAAGAGAGCGTCCCGCGCTTTCTCAAGGGCGCCGGCCAGGGTTGGGTCACGGCGGAGTACGGCATGCTGCCACGCTCCACCACCGATCGCATGGGCCGCGAAGCGGCGCGCGGCAAGCAGGGCGGCCGCACCCTGGAGATCCAGCGCCTGATCGGGCGCTCCCTGCGCGCGGCGGTGGACCTCAAGGCCCTGGGCGAGCGCACCATCACCCTCGACTGCGACGTGATCCAGGCCGACGGCGGCACCCGCACCGCCTCCATCACCGGCGCCTGCGTGGCCCTCGCCGACGCCCTAGCCCGCACCCGCCAACTGGGCCTGATCGAGGGCGATCCGATACTCGGCATGGTCGCCTCGGTCTCCGTCGGCGTGTTCGAGGGCACACCGGTGCTCGACCTGGACTATGCGGAAGACTCCAATGCCGAGACCGACATGAACGTGGTCATGAACGAACAGGGCGGCTTCATCGAGGTGCAGGGCACCGCCGAGGCAGCGGCCTATACCCGGGACGAACTCAACGCCATGCTCGACCTGGCCCATCGCGGCATCGAGCAGATCGTGCAGATTCAGCGCGATGCGCTGGGGGCTTGATTCGATCCCTTCACCACAACGCTACAGGGAACAGATCGACCCGTTGTCCGCCGCAGCGCCCTCCCGGCCCGGCCGAGAGGCAGCGACCATGAGTCGGCGGATCTACGGCATCGAATCGTGAGTAGCGTCAATCCATCCATGAAAAGGAAACACATGCTATGACAGGACATCACACAGGCGAGAAAATCGTCTTGGCCAGCAACAACGCCGGCAAGGTGAGAGAGATCAACCAGCTGCTGGCCAGCGAACGCATCGAGGTGGTCCCGCAGCGGGATTTCAACATACCCGACGCCATCGAGGACGGCCTCAGCTTCGTCGAAAACGCCATCAAGAAGGCGCGCCATGCCAGTAGCCTCAGCGGTCTGCCGGCCATCGCCGACGACTCGGGCATCGAGGTGGACGCGCTCAACGGCGCGCCCGGGATCTACTCGGCCCGCTTCGCCGGCGCCGATGCCAGCGACGAGGAGAATCTGCAAAAACTGCTGGAGCGGATGGCCGACGTGCCGGAGGCGAAACGGGGCGCCCGCTTCCAATGCCTGATGGTCTACATGCGTCATGCCGAAGACCCGACACCCCTGATCTGCCAGGGCACCTGGGAGGGACGCATCCTGTATGAACCGAGAGGCGAGAACGGTTTCGGATACGATCCCATCTTCTACGTGCCGAGCCACGACTGCAGCTCGGCGGAATTACCGGCCGAGGTCAAGAACAGCCTCAGTCACCGCGGCCAGGCGCTGCAGAAACTGCTGCAGGCGCTTTCGCAATAACGCCGAACCCCCGGCCCGCTCCATCACGGGTCGGGGGCTTCATCACATCCCGCGGCCCCCGCACGGAACCACTCCCTCCCGCGCCTGTCACAACTGCCACACGGCCCACCACGACAAATATCCGTCGACGCCGCCCAAAAACAATGATGAGGAGGCTCCCATGATCAGACTGCAACGCATGGCCATTCTGCTGTTGGCGACCCTGTTGCCCCTGGCTCAGGCCTGGGCGGACGATTTCCAGGAGACTGTCGATGTCTTCAAGCAGGCGGGAGAGAGCGGCCGCTTTTTCGATACCGCCTACGGTTATGCGGTCTTTCCCACCATCGGCAAGGGGGGTGCCGTCCTGGGCGGCGCCTACGGCAAGGGACGGGTGTATGCCCAGGGCAAGTACACCGGTGACGTCAAGATGACCCAGGTGACGCTGGGTTTCCAGCTCGGCGGTCAGGCCTACAGCCAGATCATCTTTTTCAAGGATGAGCGGGCCTATAAGGAGTTCACCGGCGGCAACTTCGAATTCGGCGCCCAGGCCACAGCGGTCGCCATCACCGCCGGCGCTTCGGCCGCGACCACCACCACCGGCAGCTCCGCGGGCGCCAGCGGCGGCAAGCACGACGCCACCACCGTCGGCGGGTATTACAAAGGCATGGCGGTCTTCACCGTGGCCAAGGGCGGCCTGATGTACGAGGCCTCCATCGGCGGCCAGAAGTTCAGTTACACCCCCAAGTGATTTCCGCACGAGCGGCCGGCAACAGGCCGGCCGCTCACTCCACCTGCTTCTGTTTCACCAGATCCTTTTCCGGGTCGTAGACACCGGTCTCCACCTCGAACAGACCCAGCACGGTGTGAAACACATTGTCGTGGGAGTAGTTCTCGACGAGCTTTGATCGCAAGAGATCGACACTGACGCCATCCTCCAGGTAACTGTCGCTGAACCAGAAGATCATCGGTACGTGCTTCTGCGCATCCGGCGCCAGCAGATCGGGCAGGCCGTGCAGATAGAGATTGTTCTCACCCAAGGATTCGCCATGGTCGCTGATATAGAACATGGCTGCTTCGAACTGGTCGCTGTTGTGCTTCAGCAGTTCGATCACCCGAGCCAGGAAATAGTCGGTGTAGAGAATGGCGTTGTCGTAGGTGTTGTCGATGGCCTGCCGATCGCAGTCGGACAGTTCATTGGTCTGGCACACCGGCGTGAAGCGCTCGAAAGACGCCGGATAGCGTTTGTAGTAGGCCGGACCATGGTTGCCCATCTGATGCAGTACGATGAAGACATCCCCGCTCGGATGCTGATCGATGTAGCTCTGCAGGTTCTCCAGCATGCCCACGTCCCGGCACTCGCTGTCGCAATCGGGATTCACCTCCGGCGACTTGTAGCTCTGATAGGGCACCCGCTCCGCCACCCCTTTGGAGTCGGAGTTGTTGTCGAGCCAGACCACATTGACCCCGGCCCGCTGCAGCACATCGAGCAGGTTTTCCGTGTGGCTCGCCTTCTCCTTGCTGTAGTCCTCCTGATCGTAGATCGAGAACATGCAGGGCACGGAGATAGCGGTGGAGGTACCACAGGCCCAGGTGTTGGTGAAGCTGGCGATCTTCTCATTCGCCAGCAGCGGATTGGTCTCGCGGGAATAGCCGTTGAGCGAGAAGTGATCGGCGCGCGCCGTCTCGCCCACCACCAGGATCACCAGCTCCCGGTCCTCGTCGGTTTCGGGAATCTTGGCGTCCTCACCCACCGTTCGCAGGCTCTGATCCTCCTGCTTGAAGGCCTTGCCGATGGTCTTGCCGATGGCATAGAGGTAGTAGGAGGGATTGGCGTAATAGCGCAGGGATTTGTGCTCGCGGGCGAATGACGCATAGAAACTGCCGAACACCACCACCGTGGCCACCGCCAGCACCAGTGCGCCTGCCGCCAGCTTGACCCGCGAGAAGACCGCCTGGCGCAAGGACTGCTGCACCACGGGGACCCGGTAGACCAGATAGGCGGGCACGATGCCGATCAGCAGCAGATAGAGCACCAGTTTGACACTGATCAGGTCGAGCGACTCCGCCATGTCGGTCTTCAGCACATTGTCGATCATGTCGTCATCGATGATCACCTGGTAGGCATCCATGAAGTAGGCGGCAGCGGCCGAAACCAACAGGATGACGATGAGCACCGGTTTGGTCGCCCGGCCGTAACACAACAACGACAGCAGAATCACGTTGACGCAGCCGAACAGCACCGCCAGAGACAGCAGGTAGGGAAGATTACCGAGATTGAGCGGGTAGGCTTGCAGCAGATGTGAGAAGAACGAGTAATTCCCCACCACCAGCAGAAACAGCGCGACACCGAGTATCAGTTTTGAATAGGTCATGCCAAGCTTCGGCATCGTGACAACAGACTCCCCATGGGCATAGAGGTTGATTGTAAGACGGGAATTCCGCGCTCCGGCCGGAATGGGCGTAATGCGCGCGTTTCGGAAATGTCGCGATTTTCCGCCAGCCGGCTTAAGGCGAGCTTAATTAAACCGTGATTATCCACACTCTCCGGGACTTGAGTCACACCGAGCACGCGACCACTACCTCTGACCAGGCAGAGACCCGGATGGTTTCAAATCGAAACCGGAAAAAACGAAATCAGCCGTAGAGCAGTGTCGGCAGCCAGGTGGCCAGCTGCGGCCAGAAGGCGAGCAGGCCCAGCATCAGCAGCTGGATCACGATGAAGGGTGCCACGCCACGATAGATGGCACCGGTGGTCACCTCGCGCGGGGCCACGCCACGCAGGTAAAAGAGGGCAAAACCGAAGGGCGGGGTGAGGAAGGAGGTCTGCAGGTTGATGGCGATCATGACACCGAGCCAGACCGGATCGAGCCCCATGGCCAGCAGTACCGGGCCGACGATGGGCACCACCACGAAGGTGATCTCGATGAAGTCGAGAATGAAGCCGAGCAGGAACATCACCAGCATCACCACCAGCATGGCGCCGACCGTTCCGCCCGGCAGGTCGGTCAGCAGATCGGTCACCACTTCGTCGCCGCCGAAGCCGCGGAACACCAGGGAGAAGAGTGCGGCGCCGATGAAGATCAGGAACACCATGCTGGTGACCTTGGTGGTACCGGTGACCACCGCCTTCAGGGTCGAGCGGTTGAGCTGGCGCTGGAACAGGGCCAGCAGCATGGCGCCGATGGCGCCCACCGAGGCCGCTTCCGTGGGGGTGGCGAGTCCGCCCAGGATGGAGCCGAGCACGGCGACGATC
>JBNLGI010000051.1:0-42599 GCA_050305975.1 Sedimenticolaceae bacterium
GCCGTAGGGGCGGTACTCCTCGCTCCAGAGCACCTCGCCTTTTCCGTTGGTGGCGGCCACCGGAGAACCGAGTGCGTCGTTGTGGTAATAGGTGACGACCGAGGAGGCGAAGACCACCCCCTCTGGCGGGACATAGGGAGGAGCCACGTCAACTACACTGCCGGCTGAGTCACCTACGCACTTATCGCTGTTGTACGGGAAATGGACTCTTCCCCCACCGCCGCTACCCGATGTGTCGCTGTAGCTAAAGCGAACAGGCTGGGGGTCGCTGATATAGTCACAGGTGACCTGTTCGGAAGGATTGTAGTCGAAATCGATACTGCCACCGCTAACAGCCTGGGTAGAGGATATTAGGGTTAAAACCAGTGCCAGCAAGGATAGAAAAGACTTATTCATGTGTATATTCCTGATAGCCATTGCTTCACTTCCCTTGATTACCAACCGAACAGTTCCTTCAGATAGTTCCAAAGGTCTCTCAATGCCTGAACAAAGGACTCCCAGGTGCTGGGTTCGGCTATCGTCACCGTCTGTGTGGCGGTGGCAGTATTGCCATTCGCGTCGGTGGCCGTCCAGGTTACAACTGTCTCTCCGGGGACAAATTCCGCAGGCGCATCATTTTCGATAAGAACCGGCGTGAATATGTCATCTGCCGTAGCCATGCCTATATCCACGACAGTGGGTATGAGGGCTTCGACGGTCACATCGCCGGGCGGCGAGATGGTCGGTGGCGTAGTGTCGACAACCACGACCTGCTGGGTTGCCGTCCCCGTGTTCCCCGCCGCATCCGTCGCGCTCCATATCACGCTGGTCGTGCCGAGGGCGAAAGGCCCGCTTGTGTCGGGTGTTGGTGTCAGCGCACCATCCACGTCATCAACGGCTGTCGCCAGGCCGAGCGATACAGGGGTCAGCGTGGCTGTGGCCTCTGTCGAGATGGAGGGCGGGGCCGTCACCACCGGTGGTGAGGTATCCGCTGCCGCAACAACGACCGTCTGTTGTGCAGTTGCCACGTTTCCATTCGGGTCTGTAGCGGTCCAGTTGACCGTTGTCGTGCCGACAGGAAAGAGCGCCGGGGCATCATTGGTGACCACTACCGGCTCGAAGATGTCGCTGGCAGTCGCAGATCCCAGGGTGACGGCGATTGGCTCGTTGCTGGAGACACTGATGTCGGCAGGAGCGGTTAGCGTGGGTGCCGTGGTGTCCTGGACGGTCACAGTCTGCTGAGCCGTACCGGTATTGCCCGCCGCATCAGTGGCGCTCCAGGTAATGGTATGGGCGCCCAGGGCATAGGGGCCTGTTGGATCGGCCAATGGTGTCAATGCCCCATCCACATCATCAATCGCAGATGCCGTGCCTAGATCGACGGGGGTGAGGATGTCTGTAGCTTCCACCGTCAGGTCAGCGGCAGGTGTGATGGTTGGCGGCGTTGTATCTCCTCCAGTTGAATCCGCCTTGACGGTCACATTCTTATAGCCATAGACAACTCTGCCCGCAGCGTCTTTGATACGTACCTTGAAGGTGAGAACCGTGTCGGTTTCGACTTCCGGCGCTACGAATGTCGCCATCCATCGAATGGAGTCAGATCTCGGGTCTGGCTCCTGCGGGACCAGATCCACATAGGGAAGATTTGCCTGGATCCAGTTAACCGCAGTGATGACGCCATTGGGATCCTGCGTGGCTGATGCATCAAGCGTTACCGTGGCCCCTTTGTTGACAGTGATATCCCCCCCAACAACAGGGACGATGTTTGAAGTATCAGGGAACACCGTAACGGCAACGGCTTCCGAGTCGGATAGACCATTGCTGTTTGTGACCGTCAATTCAAACCAGATTACCTCTTTGTCTGTCACCGTTGGGGCTTGAAACGAGGGAGTAATCGCTGTGGCGTCCGATAGAGCGACTGAAGCGCCGTGTAGCTGTCTCCAGGAATAAGAGGTGATTAAACCCGAGTTTGCAATGGATTTGCTTGCATCCAGTACTACAGTGGTTGAACCATATGTTTCCAGATTTTTTCCCGCGTTTGCGGTTGGCGATCCTGGCAATCTGACATATTCACTGACTGCAGGATCACTTGTCCAGGTATCAACCCGCTCCATGAAAAATGCAAGCATGTTCCCCTGATCATCGCCATATGCGACAGTCGGCGGCATGGTTCCGTCGGTCGTGCCGTACCAGGGGTAGATGTCCTTGGGATATCTTATGCCCTCTTCGTATTTTAGTTCGTAATCGAATACGGCCCTGTAAGGATCCGCATTCTCGTAGGGATCCTGATCGGGTGTCGTTGGCTTGAGAATCAGACCCGTGGCAGTTGCTATAAGGTGCACATCTCCCAAGCTGTCCGTAGTTAATCCGATATTCGGCAGGAATGAGTGACAGAACTCATCTCCAGGCAGGATAGCGAAAACCCGCTGTTCTTCGCTCCATCCGGTCGCGGGTAGGTATTGTCTGTAATAGATTCTATTGGCGATTTCCGGATGTAAACTACACTCCAAGAGCTCGTCAACCCCGTCGCCTGGAAATTGAACAGATGCGCTACTTGTTATGGAAGGCATCCATGCAACCGTTATTCGGCCTATATCGTCAATAACAGTTGAGATTGGTCCTGTATGTGTGCTTATCTGCTCCTCGACTGTTTCAGAAGGTAAGGGGCCATCTCTCCAAAGAAGGAGTCTATACTCATATCCGGAATCATTGAAAAAGAACTTGGCATAGGCAACAGCAACATTTCCATGGTTATTTATGGCAGCCTGACCTTGGCCAATCTCTGCATTGTCGGATATTTTGATAACATCGCTCCACACGCCCGATGATGATCTTTTCATCATATTCAGGGCTGCGATGCCTCTTCTGTCTTCCGTTCGCGTGGAAAAGAAGAGTGCCATATGACCATTTTGTGAAGCAGTGAAATCACTTATGTGTATGACTTGATTATCCAGCTGTTTGACTAATGTTGCTTGCGTCCATTTTTCCGCAGGTGTGAAATCTATACTGTAAAAACTGGTTGTCGCAGAGGTTAGGGTGTTAAGAGTTACTGCCACAAGAATGGTTGCATTACCTTCGCCGTGGTGCTTCACGAAAAAAGGTGTGCTGATATTGGCTTCTCCATCAGCCAGGGTCCATGAGTATTGTTCGCCCCAGCCAGCTATTCTGTCGTAGTGTCTGGCGGTTAGCGTCCCACCCCTGTACCAGATAGCGATGGCCGAGCCATCCTTGCCCAGGGAAATATCCGGATAGCCTCCTTGTACAATTCCACTGTCAGCTTCGAGGATGGTCGTTTTTCCCCAGCCTTGCAGTTGGCTATAGGATTCCACTCGTATGAGTTGTTGGTCGACGAATCCTTCTCTTATTGAGCCGTAATCCTGCCAAATTACCTTGAACTCATTGTTACTGTAACCACTGGTGTTCACCTGATAGGGAGAACTGAGGGTGTTTGGCGTAGTCCAGCCGTTGATACCGGGCACTACGCTAACCTCGGCTGAGGTTTCCTCGCAGCAGTTATTACGTGCGACAACGATGTAATAGTATTTTGTTCCGTTGCTTAATCCCGTGTGATGATACGGGGATGTCGCATTCTCTATTTTAATTCCGGTCGTTGTATCCACTCCTGGGGTTTGCGACCAGTAGAGATCGTAAGATTTGGCATAAGCACCGGGTGTCCAAGTAATGTCGGCACTGCTATTGCCGGGTATGGCAGAGACTTTAAGTGACGCTTCTGGTGCTGTTTGTGTGGTGGGGTCAGTGCGTAACTCAAATTCTTCGAGAGCGGTCAGGCCGTCGCCATCTGTATCGCTATCAGCCGATACCACATCGATTGCTCCGTAGTGGCTGATCTCCCAGGAATCGGACAATGCATCACCATCCGCATCTATCATTTTCACATGCACGCGCACGGTATCTGTTACATGCATGTCATATGTGTAGTTATTAACTATCAGGCTAAACTCTATGGTGTAGTCGGCATAACCAGAAGGGGCGGTAAATGTAGTGACTTGCTCATTGTAGCTTGACAGGGCTACAGGTGGTCCTGCGAACTCCCTCCAGCGATAGTCTTCGATTGGCAAGCCGTTCGAAAATCTCGCTCCCGCATTGAGGGTCACTGATTCGCCCTCATTTACCGTGATATCCGGGACAGCCACAGTTCCAGTTTTCTCGATAATTTCAGCACTCGCGACTTTTTCATTACCCAGATAAAAATACTCCTCTGAGTCGGTAATATCGCCGCGGTATGCTCCTAGCAATTGTCCGGACGCGGCATAGACAAAATGTGTCTTCTTTCCTTCCTTGTTTCGAACGACGCGCATGTTATTGCCGTCATACTCGAACAGGAATGAAGAGCCTCCGGATTTTGAGTTGGCTATTGTCAGATTCTGAGCATCGTCATAGTAGAAAATGTGAGTGGCATTCTCTGTCACATTGCCATAATCGTCATAGGCATAAGAGATGCTGCCGTTCGGATCTGTAATTGACGAGAGCTTGTTGTCCGAATATACGAATGTTTTGTCATTTGATCCGTCATTGATGGTTTTGATGTCGCCTGTCTCGGTATATGCATAGTCTTCAATGCCCCAGTTTCCCGTCACGTAGTCCAAGCGGTTCAAGCCGTCATAGGCCATGTCTCTTGTGTAAGCAGAGTTCAGATTGTTCGTGATGTAATCGACATTGCCTGAATAGTCGTAGGCATAAAACAGGTCAATCGGGTTCTCAAGCCCGACGGAACTGATGGTTTCAATCCATCTCCTGCTGTTCAAAGTAAGCGTCGTGTCCTGCTCATTGTTGTAGTTGATGATATGAGGCTGACCGGATGGGTGATATGTAACTTTGTTGACAAAGGGCTCGAGTTTTGTGGGTCGTCCGAGCGCATCCGGTTCATAGACGGCAACGCGGCCGGTAGGATAGGTCATCGCCCCCAGATTGTCGTGATGATCATAGTCATATTTAACTGTGTAAGCATTGCTCTCTATGACAATATCTTCCCTGGTCAGATTGTCGTTCTCGTCATAGGTCAATACTCTTCTACTGGTTGAATTAATGACCTCTTTGAGATTGCTGTTTTTATCATAGATATAGTCGACATCGGGCGTAGGATCAGGATAGTCGATATAATCGAGACGTTCCTGGTCGTCATAGACAAAGACAGTGGTAGGCCCTGAACTGCCTACCTTCTTTGAGGTCATATTCCCCACTTCGTCTCTGCCATAGAAAGTAGTGCCTGTTTCCGGATTATCTTCTTCTTTGACGAACAACTTGCTATTGAGTCTGTAGCTTCTCCGGCTGCCAACACCCGCAGAATTGCCCTGCCATATGGCTTCCGCCAGGCCCATTCTGTTGCGTGTAATGACAGTAATTACATCCTCGGGGGATTCAATTCTCACCAAAGATTTACTATCGGGATCGCCATACGATCTGTATTGCTTGACTGTGACATTTTCCAGTTCGTCAGTGATCTGCACTCTATTTGAACTGAGATATTCAAACTTAACATTCGAACCATCCGTATGGGTCTCCTGCTTTAATCTATCGAGTGCATCATATTGGTATGATGTGCCCTCGGTAGTCGAATTTGGGTAGGACTCGAAAATAGTCCTTCCCAGAGCGTCGTACCTCTTCGTTACGGTGATCGAGGTGCCGATCAAGATATCTGAATTGTCGGTGGATTTCTCTCGACCGAACCCGTCGAGAATCACATATTGCTTGAAGTTTCCGCGTGACAGGGTCTTTGTGTTTTCCGTACGTGTGACTACGACGTCACCATTGATTGGGTAATCGATAGCACTCAGCCTGTTTAGGTCATCGTAGCCGTATCCAGTAGGTATGCTTCTGCCGTTGGTAACGGCGCCGACGGTACCTGTATCATTAACTGTTCTGAGTATGGTGATGCCTTCCGGCTGCTCTTCCTTTCTGGAAATTCCCCTGTAGTAGTCTTTATAGGTAGTAGTCTTTTTTCTGGCGTTAGTCTTTGTTTCCAGGTTTCCATTTCCGTAGTATGTATAATCAGTGACTACGCCGTTGTTGTTTTCCGTTATTAGATTGCCCTTGCTGTCAAACGTCCTGTCTATGGTTGCGTCCACCAAAGCGCCATCGACCTCCGCCGCATCGTAGATGGTCTCGTCTTCTGCTTGATTAACTATCCAATTCGCACTATTCCGATAGAAGGTATAACGCGTTGTTTTAGTATCATTTCCACTCTCTACGACCTGTCGAGCATTGCCATAATCGTCAAAATCTGAATATTGTGTCTCGTATATTGATCCGTCGCGCGTAATTTCCTTCTTTGTCAGAATAGGCTGTCTAATGTCCGGATCTACCAGTGACCTTGGGCCGGAAAAGTTTTCTTGTGAGACTATCTGATAGTCCCACGTGTAGGTCTCAGTTTGAGTGGCACTTGACTCTGTACATGAAACGCCGGTCTTGCATGTGATTTTCTTTTTAAGCAGGCCAATCTTCCAGGCTTCATTCAGCCCTGCGCTTTGTAGTCCGTAGTGTTGAAACACCTGGACACTCCCGGGCATGGTTACAACGGTTTTGTCCAGCTCATCCGGCAGATAACTTTCATATCCCGGCGTATAATTATATGTCCATTCCCCGACTTCCGCGCCATTGTAAGTCGTCTTGGTCTTTATGCCATTCGTTACCTTTCCATCATTCTGTAGATACAGGTTTCTGTCGTAGGTGTACCTGATTTCTCCTCCGTATGGATACTTAACGCTCTTTACTGAGTATTTCCCAGGAATATCCGCGAGCGGATCCGCATCATTGATGTGATAACTATACTCCCATGCGCCAGTGCCAGTTCCTGGCAGGTCTACTTTGGTTAGCCGATAAAGAAGCCTGTTTTCTACTTGTTTATAGTCATACTGCGTCGTACGTCCATTGGCGGAAATAGACTTCAATCGCATGGTGTCATATGGCGCCGACACGGAATCATAGTAGTCAAAGTTTATCTGTCTGCCATCAGAAGCAGATATTGTTTTAACAAACGGCTTTATGTTGTATGCAGAATAAAGATCACCATCTCCATAGTATTCAAAAGTAACGCTGTTGCCGTTTGTGTCCGTTATTTTCCTGACTGCAACTATGTTTTGGCTAAGTGAAGTTATCGACTTGGATAACTCATATATCAGCCCATTCGGTGAATATACTTCCCATTGAGTGCCTGTCGCAGTGTCTGTGCAATATGCGATCCAACGATTTTTACTGATATAGTGTGGAGTTCGCCCCCCGAAAACAGCACTGCCCTGACTGGGCGCGGCAAAGACCTCCATGCTTCCATCGGCGAGCTTCATCACAGGATTGTCATCCGTGTTCATTGTGTAATTCGCGCATCCAGCAGGTTCTTTCGGCTTGATCATCAAGCCGAAAGATATATCCCACCCCATACCGATAATGCTCATCTCTGGAACTGTAGGTAAAACCTCGTCAAGACTCGTGTATGAACGTTGAACTTTTATGTCGAATCCACCATCGCCCGGCAGGTAGAGATCGGCGTAATGCAGCTGCAGCTTACCTGTAAACGGATCGATGTGTTCAGCGAAGTCCTGATTGATATAGGAACGGTACGGGTTGATTCCAGGTTCTGAATAGTAGTCGGGTATCTCAGCGGCGTGGCAGATGGTTGTATATACGATCGATAGCACTGTGGCTACGAACAGCGATACAGTCGATCTAATCCCATTCCGTCTCTGTACTGTCTTCATACTGGGTTCCATTTCAGATTGTTTCAACATCGTCACACCCATTCCTGGCGAATTTTCATAAGGGATAAATGGACACTGCCTCTATTGAAAAAATAGAGGGTATAAAAGAAAATTTTGAAGTATTGTCAAAGGGATGACTTGCAGGCTTGAAGTTATCTGCAAGATGGAAAACGGATGTTAAAGAAGCTGGCGGGCAAACACTCCTTGTTAAACTTTCCATTATTCTATCGGCCTTCCTATAGCGCTTCTAATTCGGAGCGACATCACTTCATCAGCTGAGAATATGCCGCTGTGTCCTTAAGATCCCCTTTGCTAACCGGAGACCAGTAGCCCGGATTTATACCCTATGGTGCTTACCGATTCAACAGCTTGAGTTCGCTTAATCTACTTTAGTTGATCCACCTTAGAATTGATTAATTCTTTAAAGTCGATCTGCTGTATCTGAACATCAACCATATCATCAATGTCTGGCGCCCGTTAACGATCTGGACAAAGTCGTGCGGGATCTGATGGCACTGCTGCAGCGATGGACCCGTCAGAGCGCCGATGATTCTCTATGTGTGTTGTCATGCTTGAAGCGGACAGCAGTGCCACCTCTCCGGGAAGCGTTCACTCAAACTGAGTCCTGGCAAGAATCGCAGCCGTCAGCAACAGCAGCGTTACGATCCAGACAAGAATATAGATGGTCATCGCCCGTTTCGCCTTGGTCTTCTCTGACCAGGTGCGCGGTTGGATCCCTTTGACCAGAAATACGACCTTGGCAGCCAGATTGACGCAGACGATGTTGGCGGCCAGTAACAGGCACGCGCCGATGGCGTAGTCGATCTGGCCGTGCCCCAGGGTTAGGCCGACGGTGGCGGCGGGCGGCAGCAGCGCGACCGCGACCATGACGCCGACCAGAACGCTCGGCAATCCGGTGGTGAGCGAGAGTGCGGCGGCGGCGCCCGAGGCCAGCGCAAGCGCCAGGGAGTCGATCCCCACATCGGTACGGGCAAGCAGTTCGGCGGTATCGCCAAAGGGCCACAACAACCCGATCAGCAGGGAGAGGGAGATGGCAATGGCGAGTCCCGCGAGCAGTGATTTCAGCGACTTCTTCATCAGATGCACATCGCCCAGGGCGGTGCCGAGGCCGAAGGCCAGGTTGGGGCCCAGCAGGGGAGCGATCACCATGGCGCCGATGACCACGGCAACATTGTCCTCAACCAGGCCGATCGCCGCCACCACGGTCGAGAGCATGACCAGCACCACGAAATTGATGTCGAGCCGGGCATTCTTGTCCACCGAAGCGTACATCGCCTCGCGGGTGGTGCTGGCCTTGTCCTCCTCCTTCTCCGCTTCGCTCTTGCCGCTGGGTAGTGTGGCGTCGACCGGAAAGACGATGATGCGTGCAGAGGGTTGTGCGCCGAGCACGTTCTGCAGCGCGTCGAGCACCGCCTGAACCTTTTCATCGGCCACCAGCATGCGCATGGCGAGGCGGCCATCCTCGCCTTCGCGTCCGAGGCGGAAATCGCGCGCCTTGTACTTCTCCGAGATGATCGAGACGGTATCGACGCTGCCGCGTTGGGCGATGACCTCAATCAGTTTCATGGATTCATCGCCCGCCTCAGCCCACGGAGCCCTGCCACAGCCGTATGCCGAGGATGAAGAAGGCGATGGCCAGCGCTCCACAGGCCAGGGTGAGAAACAGATTGGACCAGCTTCGGGCCTGACCCTGCAGCGCTCTGCCCGCGAGGAAACTGCCGGCGGCGGTGACCAGGAAGCCGAACTCGCTGATGAAGAGCATGGTCAACAGGGGCAGGCTTCGCTCCTCTGCTTCGCCGAGAACGCCCGTTTGAATCAAAACCATCGCCAGTAACAGTCCGATACCGGCGGCAAGCCAGGGAAAAGAAAACTTCATGCCGAGGATCCGTTGTTGTTGCCAGAGCAAAGGATACCCGATATCCGATCCCTGTTGGCATCCGCATGGGTTTAGATGAATCGACGCTGGACGGATCTGCAGACCGGACAGCGGCCAAAATGACGCTGTGACTCCCCTCGATGATCGAGGTGATCTCGGGTTGACCGGTCCCATAAAGTCCTTTCAGCAGGAACCGGAAGAGCCACAGCATAGCGGAGAGCAGCGTGCCGGCGATCAGATCGCGGAAAAAACGATCTGACCGCAGCGGGACCTGGAATGCGAAGCCGATGGCGATGGTGATGCCGTCAAAGACCAGGGCACGATTGAGCGCCTCCCCCCGAGCTTCCACCTGTTTCAGTAGGGTGCGCCTTGGTGAGGAGATCAGACCGGCAAACAGCGGATTAGAGAAAACAGGCCCTGGTTTATGTCATGAGTCGGCTAGCCGTTGATGTAGCTGACCAGCTGCTCGATCACGAACTGCTGGTTTTCGATAATCGCTTTTACCAGGTCGCCGATGGAGATGATGCCGATCAGTTCGTCGTCCTGCATGACCGGCAGATGACGGACCCGCTTTTCGGTCATGATGGCCATACACTCCTCGACACTCTGATCCGGATGTGCGACCACCACGTGGGAAGACATCACCTCGGCGACCTTTGTCTGTTTGGAGGTTCTGCCTTTGAGGATGATATTGCGGGCGTAATCCCGTTCCGAGAAGAGGCCGACCGGTTGGTTGTCCTGTATCACCACGAGTGCGCCTATGCCCTTGTCGGCCATGATCCTCAAGGCCTCGAAGACCGTTGCATCCGCAGCCACAGTTTCGACTTGAGAGCCTTTGGTCTGCAGTAACTGGTTGATCGTTTGCACGCTTTCTCCTCCTTATCGATTCTGATTTTTTCTTAACTATAGATCATTTGGCGTTCGGATCGGGGCTGAGGGAGGGAAGCGTCATCCATACAGGTTGACGGGATTTGGCATGGCGGGGCCGGGCCCGCCCTCACATTTCGCTGGGCCGCTCGGCTGGAGGGTTGCCCCACGACATTCGCCGCAGTCATGATATTTCCCGCTGAAACAGGGTAGAATCGCGCCCATGAACTACAAAACCATCGAAGACTTCATCGGCAACACACCCCTGGTCAGGCTGCAGCGCCTCCCGGGCGAGACCAGCAACACCGTTCTGGTCAAGCTGGAGGGCAACAACCCGGCCGGTTCGGTCAAGGATCGCCCGGCACTCAGCATGATCCGCCATGCCGAAGACCGGGGCACCATCAAGCCCGGCGACACGCTGATCGAGGCCACCAGCGGCAATACCGGTATTGCGCTGGCGATGGCGGCCGCCATCAAGGGCTACCGCATGATCCTGGTGATGCCGGAACACATGAGCCTGGAACGGCGGGCGGTGATGAAGGCTTATGGCGCCGAACTGGTGCTGACCCCCAAGGCGGGCAGCATGGAGGCGGCCATCGACAAGGCGCGCGAACTGGAGGCCGCCGGCAAGGGCGTGATCCTGGATCAGTTCTCCAACCAGGACAATCCACAGGCCCATATCGAAGGCACCGGTCCCGAGATCTGGCGCGATACCCAGGGCGAGATCACCCATTTCGTCAGCGCCATGGGCACCACCGGCACCATCATGGGTACCTCCACCTATCTCAAGTCGCAGAATCCGGCCGTCGAGATCGTCGGTGTGCAACCGATGGAAGGCGCCAGCATTCCCGGTATCCGGCGCTGGCCCAAGGAGTATCTGCCGAAGATCTACGACGCCTCCCGGGTCGATCGCATCATCGACGTCTCCCAGGAGGAGGCGGAGGAGACCACCCGCCAGCTGGCCGCCCGCGAAGGCATCTTCGCCGGTATCTCGTCCGGCGGTGCGGTAGCGGCGGCGCTGACGCTCTCGCAGCAGGTGGAGAACGCCGTGATCGTGGCGATCATCTGCGACCGGGGAGACCGCTACCTCTCCACCGACGTCTTTCCCGCCGATTGAGCATGGTACGACGGCGGAGAAGAAACCGGCTGCCGAGCGAGCCGGTGGAGGCGACGATCGAGTCCCTGACCCACGACGGCAAGGGGGTGGCTCACCTGGGCGGCAAGGCCACCTTCATCCACGGTTCCCTGCCGGGGGAGCGGGTCCGTTTCCTCTATACCGGACGCTGGCGCAAATATGACGAGGGCCGGGTGGTCGAGGTCCTGGACTCCTCGCCGGAGCGGGTGGAGCCGCGTTGCGGGCAGTTCGGCATCTGTGGCGGCTGTTCCCTCCAGCATCAGGCGCATGCGGCACAGATCCAGGCCAAGCAGCAGGCCCTGCTGGATGCGCTGAAACACATCGGCAAGGTCATGCCCGACGAGGTATTGCCTCCCCTGGTCGGAGCCTCGGACTGGGGTTATCGCCGCAAGGCGCGGCTGGGCGTTCGCTATGTGCCGAAAAAGGGCGGGGCGCTGGTCGGCTTTCGCGAGCGCGGTTCTTCGCGGGTCGCCGATATCGAGGTGTGTCATGTGCTGCATCCCCGGGTCGGCGAACTGCTGCCGCAGCTGCGCGCCTTGATCGATGGCCTATCGATGCCGAGTCAGGTGCCGCAGATCGAGATGGCCATGGGCGATGAGACCTGTGTGCTGATTTTTCGTCTGTTGGAACCTCCCAGTGCGGACGATCTCTCTCTGCTCGGCGAATTCGGGTCCAGCCACGGGATTTCCATCTACCTGCAGGAGGGTGGGCCGGAGACGGTGCGGCCGCTGGACGGGGTCGGCGTCGAACTGACCTACGATCTGCCAGAGTTCGATCTCAGGCTCCATTTCCTGCCCAGCGACTTCACTCAGGTCAACAGCGACATCAACCGCCAGATGATCCACCGGGCGGTGGAGATGCTGGAGCTGCAGCCGCAGGACCGGGTGCTGGATCTGTTCTGCGGTCTTGGCAATTTCACCCTGCCGCTGGCCCGCCGGGCCGGCAGCGTGACCGGGGTGGAGGGGGAGGCGGGCCTGGTCGCCCGCGCGCGGGAAAATGCCGAACGCAACGGCATCGCCAATACCACCTTCTATACCGCCAATCTCTACGACACCCTGGAACAGGAGCCCTGGCTGACGCAGGACTTCGACAAGGTGCTGCTCGATCCGCCCCGCAGCGGCGCCCAGGAGGTGCTGGGACGCCTGCCGGCGTTGGGGGCCGAGCGTATCGTCTACGTCTCCTGCTATCCGGGTACCCTGGCGCGGGATGCGGGCATTCTTGTGCATCAACACGGCTATCGTCTGCGCAGCGCCGGCGTCATGGACATGTTTCCGCATACCGCTCATGTGGAATCCATCGCACTCTTCGAGAAGGTCTGACCATGGGGTTGGAGATCGAACGCAAATTTCTGGTCGTGAATGACGGCTGGCGCTCCAGCGTGGAGTCCGAAGCGGTGTTGAAGCAGGGCTATCTGACGGCGCAGAAGGATCTCGCCATCCGGGTGCGCATCGATGGCGATCAGTCGCAACTCAACATCAAGGGCGGCACTGCCGGGATCAAGCGTAGCGAATACGAATACGCAATCCCGAGACAGGACGCGGAGGAGATTCTCGCCCATCTGGTCAGCGGCAGCCTGATCGACAAAACCCGTTACAGGGTGCGCTGTGGCGATCACCTGTGGGACCTGGACGTCTTCCATGGCGAGAACGAGGGTCTGGTGATGGCGGAGATCGAACTGGAACGGGAAGACGAGCCTTTCGAGATGCCCGATTGGGCGGGGGATGAGGTCTCCGACGACCCCCGCTATTTCAATGCCAACCTGATCACGCACCCCTATCGCGACTGGTAGTCCGCCAATGCGCGTCGGCTGTACCGTTCTGATGCTGTTGACACTGCTGACGACCGCCGCCTGTTCGCAGCCTGAGTCGGACGTCATTCGCATGGGGCTGGCCACCGCGCCCCTCAATCTCGATCCCCGCTATGCCACCGACGCCACTTCGGAGCGGGTCAATCGTCTGCTCTACCAGCGTCTGGTGGAATTCGACGCCCAGGGACGGCCTATACCGGGTGTGGCCGAGTGGCGGCAGTTGTCACCCCGACACTATCGATTCAGTCTGACCGCCGCCGCGGGTGAGTTCGTGACGGGGGATCGTCTGACGGTCGAGGATGTGATCGCCACCTACCGCTTCGTACTCGACCCGGCCAACGTCTCCCCCCTGCGTGACGCCCTTTCGCTCATCGAGCGTCTGGAGGTGATCGATACGCAGCAGTTCGACCTCTTTATCACGCGACCCGATCCCCTGTTGCCGGCCTATATGACCCTCAACCTGCTGCCGGCGAAACTGCTCGCCTCGGGTCACCCCTTCTCGGTCCGGCCGGTCGGCAGTGGTCCGTTTCGCCTGCTGGACGCTTCCCAGCCCGGCATGCTGTTGCTGGAGCGCAGGGAAGACGGCCAACGCTTGCGCCTGCTGGAGGTGAAAAATCCCACCGTGCGCGCCCTCAAACTGCTGCGCGGAGAGATCGACCTGCTGCAGAACGATCTCTCGCCGGAGCTGCTCGACTACCTGAAACGCAAAGGTGAGGGCGGTCACTTAGAGCTGCCGGGCAGCAATTTCACCTACCTCGGATTCAATCTGCAGGACCCGGCTCTGAGCGACCCGCGGGTGCGTCAGGCCATCGCCCACGCCATCGACCGGGAGGCGATCATCGAGCGGGTCATGCGCGGCGCCGCCCGCCCGGCGGAGACGCTGTTTCCGCCCGAGCACTGGGCCGGCCATCCCGGTCTCACGCCATACGCCTACGATCCGGCACAAGCCAGACGTCTGCTCGAGGCGGCCGGCTACAGTCCGCAACGGCCGCTGAGGCTGGTCTACAAGACCTCGAGCGATCCCTTCCGGATCCGCCTGGCGACTATCATCCAGGCTCAGCTCGATGCGGTCGGCATCGAGGTGGAGCTGCGCAGCTACGACTGGGGTACCTTCTTCGGCGACATCAAGGCGGGCAATTTCCAGCTCTACAGTCTGAGCTGGGTGGGACTGCGCACGCCCGACATCTTCCGTTACATCTTCGCCAGCGACGCGCAGCCGCCCGCGGGCGCCAACCGGGGACGCTACGCCAACGAACGGGTCGACAGCCTGTTGCGTCTGGCCGAACAGGCGCCGACCCTGCAGAGCCAGGCGGGCTTCTACCGGCTGATCGCCGAACAGCTGCATGCGGACCTGCCCTATGTGCCGCTCTGGTTTGAAGATCAGTACGCCATCCAGGGACCGCGGGTGATAGGCTATGACCTCTCACCCGACGGCAACTATGATGGGTTGTTGAAGTTGCATTTCACCGACGCGAGGGAGAGCTCCGATGCACAAACGGCAGCTGCGCATTGAGTTGAGCCAACAACGGCTGATCTGTCTGGAAGCGGGGCGGACGATGGCGCTCTATCCGGTGTCGACCGCACGCGCCGGAGCCGGTGAGTCGGCAGACAGCGGCTGCACGCCCAGAGGTCTGCATCGCATCCGCATCAAGATCGGCGCCGGGTGTCCCGAGAACACCGTTTTCGTCGGGCGCAGGCCCAGCGGCGAGATCTACCGGGACGAACTGGCGCTGGCCGAACCCGAGCGGGACTGGATTCTGACCCGCATCCTCTGGCTGGGAGGTTGCGAGTCGGGTTTCAACCGGGGCGGTCGGGTCGACACCCTGCGGCGCTATATCTATATCCACGGCACGCCGGAGGAATCGCTCATCGGCATGCCGGTCTCCCACGGCTGCATCCGTATGCGCAACCGGGATCTGATGGCGTTGTTCGACTGGGTCGAGACGGGTACTCCGGTGGAGATTGTCGAGTAGCCATGGGCCAATTCCTGCTCGCACGCGTGATGAGCGCCCTGCTGGTGATTCTGGGCGTGGTCTGTCTGGTCTTTCTGCTGATCCATCTGATTCCGGGCGATCCGGTTGATGTGATGCTGGGCGAGTCGGCCCGTCCCGCCGACCGGGAGGCACTGCGCGCCAGCCTGGGACTCGACCAGCCGGTCGCCCGGCAGCTGGCGGACTACCTGGGCGGGGTGGTGCGGCTCGAGCTGGGGAACTCGCTCCACTCCGACCAGCCGGTCAGCCGGCTGTTGGCGGAGCGCTTTCCGGCGACCCTGCAGCTGGCGCTGGCCGCCCTGGGCTGCGCCCTGCTGCTGGCCCTGCCGCTCGGCATCCTCGCCGCCATCAGACGCGGCAGCGGCTGGGACTGGGGGGCCATGGGATTCTCCACCCTGGGTGTCTCGTTACCCAATTTCTGGCTCGGGCCGCTGTTGATCCTGTGCTTTTCCCTGTGGCTGGGCTGGACGCCGGTCAGCGGACGGGAGACGGCCTCCAGCCTGATTCTGCCGGCACTGACGCTGGGGACCGGTTTTGCCGCCATCCTGGCACGCATGATCCGCAGCAGTCTGCTGGAGGTGCTGGGGGAGGATTTCGTGCGCACGGCACGGGCCAAGGGACTGGCGGAGCGGCAGGTGTTGTGGCGACACGCCATGCGCAACGCCTGGCTGCCGGTGCTGACCCTGATCGGCATTCAGCTCGGTGCCCTGCTGGGCGGCGCCGTGGTGACCGAAGTGGTCTTCGACTGGCCCGGGATCGGCTCCCTGATGATCGAGGCTATCCAGCGCCGGGACTACCCGGTGGTGCAGGGGTGCGTCCTCTTCGTCAGCCTCGCGTATGTGCTGATCAATACAGTGACCGATCTGCTCTATGGCGTGGTCGACCCCCGCATCCGCCAGGGGCAGCATCTCTGATGCTTCGACAGCTGCCGTTGCTGTTGATAGCGCTCTGGGCGCTGGCGGCCATGCTGGGCCATCTGGGATCGGAGGGTGCCAATCAGATCGACCTGCAACACATTTTGGAGCCGCCGGGAAGCGCGGGGCTGCTGGGCTTCGACGATCTGGGACGGCCGGTGCTGGAACGACTGCTGGCGGGGGCCCGTACCTCTTTTCTGGTCGCCTTCGGGGTAGTCGCGCTGTCACTGCTTGTGGGGGTCTCGGTCGGACTGATAGCGGCCTATCGGGGAGGTTGGCCCGAGTTGCTGCTGGTGAGGGTGATCGATATCTTCATGGCCTTTCCCGGCATCCTGCTGGCCATCGCATTGGCCGGGGTGATGGGGCCGGGGCTGGATAATCTGATCATCGCCCTCTCGGTGGTGGGCTGGGTCGGCTATGCCAGACTGGTGCGTGGCCAGGTGTTGTCACTCAAGCGGCGCGAGCATGTGACGGCTGCGATCGCCCTGGGCAGTTCCACAGGCTACATCCTGATCCGCCATCTGCTGCCGTTGCTGATGGCGCCGTTGATCGTCGAGGCCACCTTCGGTATCGCAGGCATGGTGATCGCAGAAGCGGGGCTATCGTTTCTCGGGCTTGGTGTGCAGCCGCCCGGGGCCTCCTGGGGCAGCATGATTCGCGATGGCGCCAGCTACATGCTGGTGGCGCCGCATCTGGTGTTGGCGCCCGGCCTGGCGATGGTGCTGGTGGTGCTCTCGCTCAACCTGCTGGGGGATCGCTTGCGGGACCGGCTCGATATCCGGTTGGCTACTGCACGAAAAAGGTGGTGAAGAAGAGCGACTCCACCGCCGCCTTCCCCGTCTGTTCCTTCAGCAGCCGATTGATCTGCGAGAGAGCTTCCTTGCGCAAAGACTCCTTGCCTTCGGGGGTCTTGATCTGACCGCCGTCCTGTTCGGATAGCAGCAACAGCAGGGTATGGCGAATGGCGGCATCGTGCAGCCCTAGGTCCTCCATGAAGGCCTGATCGCGGGTCATCAGCTGGATGTCGCAGCGAACGTATCGACCGCCGCTGGAGAGGTTGGCCACCAGCGAAGGTTTCAGTCGATAGTAGAGGATGGGTGCCGCTTCGGTGGCCTCCTCTTCAGCAAGTGCAGCCTGGGGAAAGACCAGTAAAACAGCCAGCATCAAGCTGAATACACGCAAAAGGTTCACCGGGTCGACCTCTCTTCCGATTGGGGTTGGTTGCAGTCGCTGTCGCTTGGGGAGAGTTTCTCCTCACTCCTGTTTGCGGCATACTGCGCCAAATGTTGAATGAGGCATTGTAAAGGATGAGTCTCGGACCGGTCATGCTCGATCTCGAGGGTGAGACCCTCAGCGCGGAGGAAAAGAGTCTGCTGAAGCACCCCGCCGTGGGTGGCGTGATTCTGTTCAGTCGCAATTTCTCCTCACGTGCGCAGCTGACCGCGCTGTGCCGGGAGATCCATCAGCTCAGATCGCCCCATCTGCTGATAGCCGTCGATCATGAGGGCGGAAGGGTCCAGCGTTTCAGGGATGATTTCACCCATCTTCCGCCTGCGGCCTGGTATGGCGAACACTATCGGAACAACAGTGCGCGAGGCTTGAAACTGGCCGAGGAGGGGGGCTGGCTGATGGCCTCCGAGCTGCGTGTCTGCGGCGTCGATTTCAGCTTTGCGCCGGTACTCGATCTGGCCCATGGGGTCAGCCAGGTGATCGGCGATCGGGCCTTCTCCAAGGATCCGGATGTGGTGGCCAGATTGGCGCATGCCTGGATGAAGGGGTGTCACAGCGCCGGTATGGCCGTGGTGGGCAAGCACTTCCCGGGGCATGGCGGGGTCGAGGCCGACTCACATACCGCGCTGCCGGTGGACAACCGGCGCTTCGAAGATATCGAGATCGACGATCTGCGACCCTTCGAACAGATGATCCGGGCCGGTATGGAGGCGGTGATGCCGGCGCATGTGATCTACGAAAGGATCGACAGCCAATTGGCGGGTTTTTCGGCCTTCTGGCTGCAGAAAGTGCTGCGAGGCCGGCTCGGCTTTCAGGGTGTCATCTTCAGCGACGATCTGAATATGGCCGCTGCCGATGCGGCGGGCAGCTATGCGGCTCGCGCCGAAGCGGCGTTAGAGGCCGGATGCGATATGGTATTGGTCTGTAACAATCGGCCCGCCGCCCTGGCCGTGGTGGATCATCTCAAGGCCTATGACGATCCGGCGACGCATGTAAGGTTGGTCAGAATGCATGGTCGCAAGCCGCTTAGCCACCAGGCATTGCATATGGATCCCCGCTGGCGGTCGGCGGTGGAAAAACTGGCTTATGATCCAGAGGCTGTCTCCTTGAGCCTCAATCTGGAGTGAATGATGTCTCGAATGATGACTCAGAAAGATGCCGCCGACATGCTTGCCGTGGCCGATGAGCTCTATTCCCGCCAGCAGGTGGAGCAGGCGATGGACCGGCTCGCCATCGAGATCACCGGCAGGCTGTCAGGCGAGGATCCGATTGTCCTCAGCGTTTTGAACGGCGCTCTGATACCGACCGGGCACCTGTTGACCCGACTCAACTTTCCCCTGCGGCAGGACTATGTCCATGCGACCCGTTATCGGGGCAACACCGAGGGCGCAGACCTGGAGTGGATCGGCCAGCCCAGGACTTCGCTGCGGGATCAAACGGTACTGGTGGTCGACGACATCCTGGATGAGGGCGTCACCTTGGCGGCGATTGTCGAGGCTTGTCACGAAGCCGGCGCGAAGGCGGTCTACAGTGCTGTGCTGGTGGAGAAACTGCACGACAGGGGAGTGGGTTTCAAAGCGGATTTTGTCGGACTGACCGTAGAAGATCGCTATGTGTTCGGTTACGGCATGGACTATAACGGCTACCTGCGAAACGTACCGGCGATCATGGCGGTTCCTCAGGATAAGTGATAACCCTAATAATCCATGGTTTTTCGCAAGGGTTAACCCGCAAGTAATTTCATATAAAAATACTAATAAAATTAAGTACCTATTGCCATTTCCATGGTAATGGTTCAATATTGGTAGCGTCGACACAACCGGCAGAGATCGGCAGTCGACATAATCGCACATCCATGTGTTGCTGCTGTAACGACCCATGGACGCAAGCAGAACATCAGGAGGGTGGAAGTGAGTGCAATAGAAAATCTAAAAGACAGTCACGTTGAAATGTTGGAGGTGATCAGCGACTTGAGGGCAATGATGTCCAAAGAGCAGCTGAGCATCCGTCCCAACGCGATGACTGCACACAAACTGATCTGTGAGCTGGCGGAGAAAATGAAAGGGCATATGTCCGAGCAGGACAAGTCGATCTATCCCGACTTGCTGATTCATCAGGATCCCAAGCTGAAATCGATGGCTTGGGGTTTCCTCAACGGGCAAAAGCCCATGCGCAAGCAGTTCGACAGTTACCACGCAAAGTGGCTGAAAAACTGCGATTTTAATTTCAGCGATGAGTTCATCGCCGATACCTTTGAGATCTTTGACATGATCGAGGACAGGATCAAACGCGAAGAGTCGATTCTGATCCCCACGCTGGAGAACTCCGGCGTGCTGGCCCGCGCTGTCTGAGAACATCTCTAATCACGTCTGCAAGGGGGAGTCGATGACTCCCCCTTTTTTATTCCGTCTAGACGCGCTCCGGTTCGATGCTAAGATGAAGCTTCGTATCGGTTCTCATCAGAGGAGGTCACTCGTGGGAGTGTTAGTGGGTCGTGAAGCACCTGATTTCACCGCATCGGCAGTACTGGGAGATGGCAGCATTGTCGATAACTTCAATCTGAAGTCCGCAATCAAGGACAAATACGCGGTGCTCTTCTTCTATCCGCTCGATTTTACCTTTGTCTGTCCATCGGAGCTGATCGCCTTCGACCATCGTCTGGATGAGTTTCAAAGCCGGAATGTCGTTGTGATCGGCTGCTCCGTCGATTCCCAGTACACCCACAATGCCTGGCGTAACACGGCGATCGAGGCAGGGGGTATCGGACCCGTGAAATATCCGCTGGTGGCCGATCTTACCCACCAGATCTGCAAAGCCTATGATGTGGAGACGCCGGACGGCAAGGTCGCATACCGCGGCTCATTTCTGATCGATCGGGGAGGCATCGTGAGACACCAGGTCGTGAATGAGAACTCCCTGGGACGTAACATCGATGAGATGTTGCGCCTCGTCGATGCCCTGCAGTTCACGGAAGAGCATGGCGAAGTCTGTCCGGCCGGCTGGCAGAAGGGGGATGTCGGTATCAAACGTTCACCCACCGGCATTGCCGACTATCTCGCGAATCACGCTGACGAGCTTTGAACCGGCACGAGGATTCGGGCGGATGGAGCCAGGTCGGCTATAGGCCGGTCTGGCACATCGATCTGGAGTCTAATCCGGCACCGTTCATTGGCCTCGTAGAGGACTCAAAAGGAGACTGAACGATAGCTTGCAGTGGTGGCGGAAGGGCAATTACCGAGTTTTCCAATAGTCGCTTCTCGGGGTAGAATCAAAAGTCACCTATCCCATGAATAAATAAGAAACAAATGTCGAAATTGGCCATCATTGGCGGCACCGGGCTGGACAAGCTGCCCAATCTTGAAATCGTTCACAGAGAGGTTTCGCACACCCCCTATGGTGAACCGTCCGCACCATTGACACACGGCAGGTTGTCGGGATGGGAACTCGTATTCCTGCCACGGCATGGTCCTTCGCACAGCATTCCACCGCACCGGGTCAACTACCGGGCCAATCTCTGGGCCCTGCGGCATGCAGGTGTGGAGACCGTCCTGGCCGTGGCCGCTGTTGGGGGCATCACCGAGCAGATGGCCCCTGGCATGATCGTGATTCCAGACCAGATCATCGACTATACCTTCGGGCGCGATCACACCCTGTTCGAAAGCGATCTGAGCCAGGTTACCCATATCGATTTCACCAACCCCTATTGCGAATCCTTGAGGCGACAACTGCTCGATGCGGGGCGGCACAGCGGCGTCAATCCCATAGCGGGAGGCACCTACGGCGCGACCCAGGGGCCGCGTCTGGAGACTGCAGCCGAAATCCTGCGAATGGAGCGTGACGGTTGTGATATCGTCGGTATGACCGGCATGCCTGAAGCTTCGCTCGCCAGAGAGATGACTCTCTGCTACGCCACTTGTGCCGTGGTATCCAACTGGGCCGCGGGCAAGTCCGAAGGTCCCATTGATATGCGTGTGATCGAGGAGAATCTGTTCAGCGGCATGGAGAAGGTCAAACAGTTGCTTACCTCGCTCCTGGCGCTCAGAGAGGATGCCAGCACCTGAGGGCAGCTCCTCAAAAACCCTGTGATGACCTTGAAAAAACACATAAATACAATAGGCAACAAGCTATTTGTTATTTATTTTCTAGTTGGCTCATCGGCAGCAAATGGTGGGGCTTTTGAGATGGGCATGGCTGCCATGGAAGTGGGTGACTATGCTGAAGCCTACTGTCTGTGGAGACCCTTGGCTATGCGGGGGCATAGCGAAGCGGCGTTCCATCTGGGGTGGCTGTTTGCCAATGGGAACGGGCTTCGGGTCAACGTGTCGAAAGCCGTCTATTGGTGGGGGCAGGCGGCAAGCCGCGGGCATACCGACGCCATGTTTGCGTTGGCCTTGGCCCATACCAACGGCGAAGGGATCAAGCAAGACAACGCGAAGGCCATGCACTGGTATCTGAAGGCTGCGGAAAGGGGGCATGACGATGCCAGAGAGATCATCAAGGCAAAAGTCCGCGGCCAAACTGCGGATGTGCTGCCGCATCTCAAGGCGTTACTGGGCGAGTCGTGGTTGGGACAAGAGGTTGAGGTGAACGCCGAGCTGGCCAATCTACGCAGTGGCCCGGGAATCCATTACAAGGTCGCGGGCAAGGCCGAGCAGGGCAGTCGATTCCTCGCTGTTGACCACGAAGGCAAGTGGCTGCAGATTATCAAAAAGAGTGATCTCAGCTATGCCTGGGTGGCCGACTGGCTGGTGGACAGTGTCGTCAAGTGACGGCCGGAGAATAGGGTGGAGGCTTCCTATGGTTCAGAACCCTGTTGCAGGCTGTGCTAGTATTTTTTCACCAGAACCCTGACAAAGTCTGCTTTTCGATAACCGCCATCGTGGATGGTGGCAGCATGGGGAGTCTCAAGGGGACTTCTGACATGCCTTAATATTCATCCCAGGTCGAATAACGCTTGAGATCAATGGCTGGTTGAGCCCGGCTTTGCCAGGGTTCGGAAGGATTCAATAAATTCTGCTCGCAGAAGGGGGACTCAAGATGGCGGAAGAAAATAACGATACTGAACAGGCCACCGATAAAAATGAGGCGGTGGAGCAAGCGACCGCGACAGTGAAGAAGACGGCGGCGAAAAAGAAGGTCGCCAAAAAAAAGGTCGCAAAGAAGAAAACGGCAAGCAAGAAGAAGGTGCCCGTAAAGAAAAAGGCGGCAACACCCAAAGTCGTCTCCGAGGGCGCGAAGAGTGAGCAGAGCGGGCAGCAACCGGCGACGCAATCGGGCGGCGCCAAACCGGCGACAGTGACCGGAGTTGCCGCTGCGGCATCTTCGATCGATGCAGAGTCGGCAAAGAGACCGGCTGCGGTTTCTGCAGTAGCCGAAGACAAACCTCAGAAACAACCCGACACTGCCGTAGAAGCTGCTGTCATTATTAAGAAACCTCCGGAGGATACGTCCATGTCAACCGAATCGAAAAGCGCGGGAGGCTTTTGGATCAAGGTCATATTCTGGCTGCTGATCATCGTCCTCGCTTTTATCTACATCCGTTCCCTGGCAAAACATCCCGCGGAAGAGGCATCGACGGGTGTTGACGAGGCAAGCCAGGAAGTCGTCGCCACTGCCCCTGCTCCGGAAGCGACTGGTGCGGTTGGCGGTGGCGCCGGGGGTTCAGGCGAATCCGCCGCTGCCGTGGTTGAAAGCGCGCAGTCGGGGTCGGATCAGGGGGCCGCCTCCTCACGGCAAGTGGCGGAGTCTGAATCCGCTGCAGCGACTCAACCGGAGGCCAGCCCGGAGCCGGAGGCCGATAAGAGTGCCGCTGCCGAGGCTAGCGAAGCAGCAGAAGCCGGAGTGAGCGTGAGCGCGGGACCGGGCCCGGAAGAGGCGGCCAGCGCCGCGCAGGTGGCGACAGAAGAGACGCCAGGCGAAGCGGCTGCGGTCGGGGAGGCGGCGGCGCAAGGCGCAACGGCAATGCCGGGAAGCGTACAGCCCGAGCAGAAGACAATACGCGATCTGCACGACGAGTCCGTGGCCAAGATTCTCAAGGAGTTCGACGACCTTCGTGAAGCCGCCAGGGCAGAGATGGAAGCCATGCGCAACCGGATGGAGGCGGAGAGGGATCTGCGCGATGCGATGACGCCGCCGCCCCCCCGGCCCTATCCACCAGCGGGTTACGGGCCCTACACCCCCACCCCCCGCTACTACCCGGCATACTGAGCGAAGTCGGCAGATAAACAAAACGGGCGCCTTGGGCGCCCGTTTTGCTATTGGAGCCGGGTTGTGCGGGGATCAGTCGAGATAGGCCAGCGCTGAATCGTAATCGGGTTCCTGAACGATTTCGGGGACCAGTTGGGTATAGACAACCTTGTTCTGCTCATCCAGCACCACCACGGCGCGGGCACAGATGCCGGCCAGTGGGCCGTCAGTGATCAGCACCCCGTAATCCTTGGCGAAGTTGCGGCTGTGCATCATGGAGAGGGAGACCACATTTTCGATACCTTCGGCGCCGCAAAAACGGCTCTGGGCGAAAGGCAGGTCGGCGGAGATGACCAGAGCCACGCTATTGGACTTGCCGGTTATGGCTTCGTTGAATTTCTTGGTCGAAGCAGCGCAGACGCCGGTATCCAGGCTGGGCACGATGTTCAGAAGTTTCTTCTTGCCGGCGAAATCCGCCAAGCCGACATCGGAGAGATCGCCTTTGGTGAGGGTGAATTCGGGGGCCTGGCTGCCGACTTCCGGCAGCTCGCCGTTGGTGTTGATCGCGTTTCCTTCGAGAGTTATCTGGGCCATTTTTTTATCCTTTTGTCGTGTTTGGAAGCAGTAGATTCGAAGCGCCTATTTTATAGCGCCCACCGGTCGGCTAAAACCTATACTCACTATTTGAATCGGTAATCGCCGGGGTCTTCGCTCTGTACGAACTTGAATCACGTATTCCGCCAGCGCAGTGGAAATGCGGAATACGGGGAAAAAAGTAACTCAAAAACATACAGTAAGCTGTGTTACTTAAAGTGGCATGAGTGGCGGACTCAATCGCCAGCAAGCCACAGTCGGGCGAGCAGCCCGGGTTTCGAGGTGTACCCTGCAGAGACGAACCTGATCCGGTTTTGCGCATCGACAATGTAGAAGGTCGGCACGCCCCGCACACCCCAGCTCCTGGCCAGCTCACCCTGTGGATCCAGGATCACGGGAAACTGCAACGCGTTTTCGCTGAGATGTTGTCTCACAGCGTCAGCCGCGCCGGACTGCATGGCCACGGTGATCACCTGATAGTCCTTGGCCAGCTCAGAGACGTTGCCCGTCGTCAGGCCGCAGACCGGACACCAGGTGGCCCAGAAATAGACCAGCAAGGGGCGTTTCCCGGCTCCCTCTTCGAGTGTGTAGTGAGCGCCTGAGAGAAGCTGTGCCTCGAGCGGTGGAGCGGTGCCGTGCACGGCGTCCCGTGTCTGCCAGAGATGGATCAGATAGAGCAACAGCAGAAACAGCAGGCCTTCGATCAGCCAGCGCCTGCGTCGCTTGGCTGGGTCGCTTTTTCGATCGGCATCAGGCTCGGACATAAGGCGTATTGAATCGGCTCTGATGGCGTATGGAGGATCGGCGGCAGGCATCACTGATCATGAGTTTGCCTCATTCTGAGTCATGCGGTGGATCGGGATCAAGCTGTGGAGCAGGCTGTTCTCAGGACTTGCAACGACTGCGCTGAATCCGACATGGCATGACGGGCTTGCCGAATGATTCAGATCAGCGCGGCGAACGGCTGCACATTGACCGGGTCTCCCGGTTTGACGCCGTCACAGGACGGGTCGAGGAGGATGAAGCAGTTACCCCGGCTCATGGAGGTAAGGATACCCGAACCCTGCTGACCCAGACCGACCACGCTGATCTCGCCGTTCTCAGACTGCCGCATCTCGCCACGGATGAACTCGAAACGGCCGGGCCGTTTGCGGATCTCGCCCGCACTGCGCGCCTGCAGGGTGAAGGGTTGATAGGGGGTGCCGCTGGCCAGCCAGTGCAGCGCCGGCAGAACGAATTGATAGAAGGTGACCATCACCGCCACCGGATTGCCCGGCAGGCCGAAGAAGAGGGCGTCGTCCAGGTGTCCGAAAGTCAATGGGCGGCCCGGTTTCATGGCGATCTGCCAGAAGGAGATCTCACCGCACTCCTGCAGGATCGTCTTGGTGTAATCCGCGCTGCCGACGGAGACGCCGCCGGAAGAGATGACCACGTCGGCGGCACCGGCGGCCTCCCTGAATGCCTGGCGCAACGCTTCGGGGTCATCCCTCACCACGCCGAGGTCGAGGGTTTCCACGCCGGCCCGCTGCAGCATGCCGTAGAGGGAGTAGCGGTTGCTGTCGTAGATCTCTCCCTCGTTCAGTACCTCGCCGACACCCCGCAGCTCGTCGCCGGTGGAGAAAAAGGCCACGCGTGGACGACGATGCACGCTGACCTCGCCGAAACCGAGCGAGGCGAGGATGCCGAGATCGGCCGGTGTCAGCCGGCGTCCCGCTTCCAGAACATTCGAGCCGCTTGCGATATCCTCGCCGGCCTGGCGTACGTTCTGACCCGGCCGCTGCCCACTGCCGATACGCACCCGATCCTCGCCGATCATGAGTGTCTGTTCCTGCATCACCACGGTGTCGGTGCCGGCCGGCATCGGGGCGCCGGTCATGATGCGTATGCATTCGCCGCGTCCGCAGCGGCCCTCGAACGGGGTGCCGGCGTAGGCGGTGCCGATCAATCGAAGATCGACATGTTCTTGCGGCAGGTCTTCGGCCGCGAGGGCGAATCCGTCCATGGCGGAGTTGGTATGTCCCGGTACGTCGATGGGGGAGACGATGGCTTCGGCCAGAAAACGGTCGAGGCCCGAGCGCAGCGCAAGCCGCTCCCGGCCGGCAATAGGCGTGATACTGGCCAGGATGCGTTGCCTGGCCTTTTCCACGGTGAGGGTTTCCGGGGATTCCGGTTCAGCACAGCTGACGATGTTGTGCCGGGTGGTCTGGGTCATGGTCAGTCCTGTCGTTGAGTTGGACCATCCGTTGTCGTATGAATCGGGTGATCTCGAGCGGATCGTTGAGGTTCAGAATGGGCAGGCCCGCGGGGGGGGCGACGATCGCTTCGTCCGTGGCGACGGCGATGATCATCGGATCGTGCAGACACAGCAGCGGCTTGCCGAGGGCGGGACGATGCAGCTCGATCTTCGCTATGGATGCCGCTTTGAAACCCTCCACCAGGACCAGATCGAGACGCTCCGGATCGAGCGCTGTGAGCAACTCTTCCAGCGTCGGTTCGGGATGGTCGCTATCGAACTCGGTGACCAGCGCCATACGGCGTCGAGAAGCGACCAGGGTCTCGATGGCGCCCGCTTTGCGCAGCTCGTGACTGTCCTTGCCGGGATGATCGATGTCGAACTGATGATGGGCATGCTTGATGACGGCGATGCGCAGGCCCTGTTGGCGCAGTACCGGCAGCAGCCGCTTCAACAGCGTGGTCTTGCCGGTTCCGCTGTAGGCGCTGAATCCGATCAGGGGCAGGGAGAAGTCGATCACGGGCTCTCCTCCTGCAACCGGTCCCGCTCCTCCTCGGTGTTGATGTTCACAAAGGTGGAAGGGAGATCCGAGAAGTCGGCCAGGGCCACCCGGTGGCGCGCGTACCAGAGATCGATCTTGCGATCGCCCCCCGCGAGATAGTCCTGAAGACTCTGTTTCAGCGCAATCGGAATCAGCGCATAGACCGGTTGCATGCGCTGGCCGTCATGGGCAACCGCGATCTCGGCCGCGTCGCGTTCGCGAGCCTGGACCAGGCGTTCCACCAGATCATCCGCAAGCAGGGGGCCGTCGCAGGGCACGGTGACGATATAGGGCGTCTGAGCCATCTCCATCGCGGCCAGGAAGCCGGCCAAGGGGCCCTGGTAGTCGTTGAGGGAATCGGCGATCACCGGCAGACCGAAGGTTTGATAGCGGACCAGATTGCGGTTGGCGTTGATCATCAGCGTGCGAACCTGTCCCTCGATGGCCGCGATCACGTGTTCGATGAGCGGGCGGCCGTTGAACTCGACCAGTCCCTTGTCGACCCCGCCCATGCGTCGGCCGCGGCCGCCGGCGAGTATCACCGCCGTGATCTGTTCCGGCATACTCACGCCGGGGTCCTCAGTGATGCGTTGGTCTCCGGGGTGGGAATGGACCTGAGCTTGGTCGCTTCGATCTCGATCAGGCGCCCCTCATGCAGGTGCAGCGAGCGGTCGGCCAGAGAGGCGAAGTGGTGAACGTCGTGACTGGCGATGATCAGGGACATGCCGGCCTCTTTCAGAGGGGCGAGCAGCTCCTGGACGCGTTGACGCGATGCGTGATCGAGATTGGCGGTCGGTTCGTCCAAAAGCAGTATCCTCGGCTTGCGCAGCCAGGCTCTGGCCAGGGAGACCCGTTGGCGTTCGCCGCCGGAGAGGCTCTTCGAGGGGGTCTCCTGCAGGTGCTCGAGCCCGGCCCAGGCCATGGCCCGGTCGATGAGATCGTGACGTGCCTGGCCTCGCAGGTTGCGGGGCAGGGCATAGGCCAGATTATAGCGGACCGAGCCGTCGAACATGTAGGGATGTTGATGCAGATAAAGTGTGCTTGTGAAGAGCTGTTCTTTGCTGCGTCTCCATGACTGTGGTCCGCGGCCCAGATCCAGCCGGCAGTGGTCCGGTCGCTCCAGACCCGCAAGGATTCTCAGCAGCGTGCTCTTGCCGGCGCCGTTCGGTCCGCACAGCAGGATGGCTTCGCCGGCATGCAGCTCAAATGCAACGCTGCGCAGCACCTGTCGACTATCGAAGCGTTTGTCCAGGGACTCCACGTTAAGGATGCGTGACGAGGTCATGAGACCGGCTGACCCCTTCCCTGCACATTCTGCAGCAGGGCGTTGAGGGTGAAGGCCAGGGTCACCAGCACGATACCGAGAGCGATGCCCTGGGCGAATTCGCCCTTGCTGGTTTCCAGGGCGATTGCGGTGGGAATGTTGCGAGTGTAGTGCAGGATGTTGCCACCCAGCATCATGGAGGCCCCCACCTCGGCGATGATGCGCCCGAAAGCGGCCAGGAACGCGGCCATCAGGCCGAAGCGGGCTTCGTGCATCAGGGTGAAGGACGCACGCAACGGACCGGCTCCCAGGGTGCGCGCCGTCTCCCAGGCCCGTTTGTCGACGGCCTGCAGGGCGGAATGGCCCATGGCGGTCAGGATCGGGAAGGCCAGCACGATCTGTCCCAGTACCATGGCGGTCTGGGTGAAGAGCAGTTTCCACTCGCCCAGCGGTCCCTGCCTCGACAGCAGGATGTAGAGGGTCAGCCCGACCACCACGGCGGGAACCGACAGCAGGGTGCTGTTGATGGAGATCAGCAGCCTTCGCCCCGGGAACCGCAAGTGGGCCAGGGCGAAGGCGGCGACCAGGGCCGGAGGCGTTGCCGTCAGGATGGCGACGAAGGAGACGCGGAACGAGATGCCGATGATCTCCCAGAGGTCAGCGTTGCCGCTGAACAGGAGAACCAGGGCGGAGGTCGTTGCGTCGGTGAGTGGCTCCATCAGTGTGCTTTTTTGATGGCGGCAAACTCACCGGCGTCCGCAGACGGTTTGAAGAGTTTGTTGCTGCCGATCCTGAAATCACCGATCAACTCCTGACCTCGTGGCGATATGAACCAGCCGATCAGCGCCTGAGCACCCGCATAGTTGGTATCCGGATGGCGTTTAGGGTTGACGGCAATGATGCCGTAGGGATTGAACAGCAGCGGGTCACCCTCGAAGCTGATCTGCAGCGGCGATTTGTCCTGATAGGCAAGCCAGGTGCCACGGTCGGTGAGGGTATAGGCCTCCAGCTCTGCAGCGATCTGCAGGACCTTGCCCATGCCCTGGCCGGCTTCGCGATACCAGCTGCCTTCGGGGGAGATTCCCGCCTCCTTCCACAGCCCACGCTCTTTCTTGTGGGTGCCTGAATCGTCGCCCCGGGAGACAAAGATGGACTGGGTGTGCGCGATCTTCTCGAATGCCTCGGCGGCGGACTTGACGCCGGCAATTCCAGCCGGGTCCGCTTTAGGGCCAACCATCACGAAGTCGTTGTACATCACGCCAAAACGCTGTTCGCCGTAGCCCTCGGCGACGAATTTGTCCTCCGCCGCACGGGCGTGCACCAGCACCACGTCGACATCGCCGTCGCGCCCCATGCGCAGCGCCTTGCCGGTGCCGACGGCAATAACGTGAACCTGATAGCCGGTCTCTTCGGTGAACTTGGGAAGCAGTGCATTCAGAAGGCCGGAATTCTCCGTACTTGTCGTCGTCGCCAATCTAATGATCTTGTCAGGGTTATTTCCAGCCTGTGCCGGGCCCGATAGAAGAAGAAGCAGGCCGAATAGGACACCCAGGGGTCGTAACGCCTTGAAGATCATGTTGTACTCCTCGTTGTTATGGAATCGCTCGTCCGGGGCATTGACCTGCAAAAGAAATGCCATACCGATAAAACAGTAGATATGAGCCGGACGATGGAGTAGAAAATAGGCCTCGTTTGTCTACTATTAGGAAACGAGCCGCAATCGGGCGCAGAATAGGGAGGAAAAGAGCCATACAACCGTGAAGGTTACGGAACAATTGCACTAAGAATGGGACATATGTTCCACACCGTAACCCGTGACCGGGTCAAAATGACCCATTCCGCTTGAAAAACAGGGGACGTCAGATCCCCGTATAACAACACGCAGACTGGTACCACCCATGACGTTTTATACCCAAGAAATCGAGAGGATCGGTGGGCAGGGAGGCTCATCAAGCAATACGACCCAACCAGTTCGGATGACCTCCGTTCTGGTCGTTGACGACGAACCGGGAATCCGAAACTTCCTGCAGCGAGGACTGGCCAAGTATTTCGGCCTAGTCGAGACCGCCGAGGATGTCGCCACCGCCGAAGAGTTGCGCAGACACTGCCACTTCGATCTGATCATCACCGATATCCGCTTGCCGGGGGAGACCGGCGGCGTCGAGTGGGTCAGGGAGTTGCGGGAGCAGGGCGGCAACACCGGCGTGATTTTCATGACCGCGCATGCCGACCTTGAAACCGCCATCGACGCCCTGCGAGCCGGGGCGGAGGACTTCATTACCAAGCCCTTCCGCATGGAGCAGATGATGACCGCGGTGGAGCGCTACCTCGAACGGCAGAAGATCGAGCGTGAAAACTACGTCCTGAAACGCCAGGTCGACCTCCTGATCGACAATACCGGGGTGGTCGGCGAGTGCGACCTGATGCGCCACCTCGTCGACGTCATCCAGCGGGTGGCGCCGATGCCCTCGACGGTATTGCTGGAAGGCGAGTCGGGGACCGGAAAGGAGCTGGCCGCACGGGCGATTCACCAACTCAGCGGACGCTCCGGGAGCTTCGTGCCGGTCAACTGCGGCGCCGTCAGTGCCGAACTGCTGGAGAGCGAGCTCTTCGGCCATGTCAAAGGCGCCTTCACCGGCGCGCATCAGGCGCGGGAGGGTCTCTTCACCTATGCCGAGGGCGGCACCCTGTTTCTCGACGAGATCGGCGAGATGCCGCTGCCCATGCAGGCCCACCTGCTGCGGGCCCTTGAGGAGCGCAGCATCCGGCCGGTCGGCTCCAATCGGGAATATGCGGTGGACGTACGTATCATCGCCGCCACCAACAAACGACTCGAGGATGAGGTCAAAAAGGGCCGCTTCCGCGAGGACCTGTTCTATCGACTCAACGTGCTCTCCCTGCATATCCCGGCACTGCGCGAGCGGCCCGAGGATATTCCACTGCTGGTGAATCACTTCCAACAACAACTCTCCGCCGACCTCGGAGTCGAGTCCAGGCTGCTCGATGAGGTCGAGGTCTCGCGTCTGCTGACCTACGACTGGCCCGGCAACGTGCGCGAGCTGAAAAACGTGATCGAGCGCAGCCTGCTGCTCAACAAACCACCCAGCAGTTGCGTGCCCGACCTCTCTTGCAGTGACGCTGGGGCAGAAGAGGAAGAGCTCGAGAACCTGCAGCTGGAGGCGGTCGAGAAGCGCCATATCCTGCGCATCCTCAAACAGGAATCGGGCAACAAATCGGCTGCCGCGCGCATACTGGGCATCTCGCGCAAAACGCTCGAACGCAAGGCCCAGGCCTGGGGATTGGACTGACGCCCGTCGTGACCATGTCGCCCCTCCGCGCCAGCAAGGCATAGATCATGTCGGCCCCTCGCCGCAGCATCGTAGAGCTGATCAAGGGCTCTTTGCGTTACAAACTGCTGACGCTGGTGCTGTTCCCGATTCTGCTGATCATGCCGATCTTTCTGGTGCTGGCCGTGGTCTGGGGCTCCAACTTCAGCTATGAACAGCTCTTCATCAAGGTCAATACCGATCTTGCGGTGGCCGATGACCACTTCAGGCGGATCCGGGAAGACTATCTCAACAGCCTCGGACGACTGGCGGAGTCGCACCGTTTCTACACCGCGCTGGAGGCGCACAGCAACAGCGCCATAACGAGTCAACTGCAGGCACACAGAGAGGCCTTTGGCTTCTCCTACCTCCATCTGCTGGACAGCAACGGCAACCGCTATTTCGCCTCGGACCGACACGCCAAGACCTCGCCCTCGCTGTTGGCTGCGATGCAGGGTCTTCCGCGCGTCGGCATCGAGATCTTCTCTGCGGCCATGCTGGAACAGACCATGCCCGGTCTGGCCGGGAAGACCCGGCTCCCGCTGGTCGATACCCGGCGCGCCAGACCGACCGATCGCAAGGTGGAGGATCGCGGCATGATGATTCGCGCGCTCTACCCGGTAACCGACTCTCGCGGTCAGGTCATGGGGTTGCTCGACGGCGGCGTCTTGCTGAATGCCAATTTCGAATTCGTCGATACCATACGCGATCTGGTCTATGGCCCCGGCAGCCTGCCCAAGGGCAGCATCGGTACCGTCACCGTGTTTCTCGATGACGTGCGGATCACGACCAACGTGCCGCGGCGGCCCGAGGAGCGCGCACTGGGCACACGGGTCTCCGATGAAGTACGTACCCGGGTAATGGATAACGGCGCCAAGTGGATCGACCGCGCTTTTGTGGTCAACGACTGGTATATCTCCTCCTATCAGCCGATCCTCGACGTCAACGGCGAGCGTGTCGGCATGCTCTACGCCGGTTTTCTCGAAGCCCCTTCGCGCAACGAGTTGTGGCAGGCACTGGGCATGCTCATCCTGTTCTTCATCGCTCTGATGATCAGTTCCGGACTGGTTTCCGTGCTCGGCGCAAAATCGATCTTCAAACCCCTGGAGATGATGAGTGACGTGGTCCATGCCACGCGTCAGGGCCGCTCGAAGCGCATCGGGCAAGTCAGGTCGAATGATGAAATCGGCGTTCTGGCAAGAGAGCTCGACGTGTTACTGGAACTGTTGCGCGAGCGCAATCAAGAGGTGCAAGAGTGGGCCGACGAACTCGAGACCAAGGTCGAGGAGCGCACCAGCGAGCTGAAACGCAAGAACGAAAAGCTGGCCAGCACCATCCGTATCCTGCGTGAAACCCGCGCCCAGCTGATCACGGCGGAGAAACTGGCGGCGCTGGGTGAACTGACCGCGGGTGTGGCGCATGAGATCAATAACCCGACAGCGGTCATCATCGGTAATCTGGATCTGCTGGTGGACGAGTTGGGGGACAAGGCCGCGCCGGTCCGGCACGAGATCGATCTCATCGTGGAGCAGGTGTTCCGTATCAAGGACATCATTCGCAACCTGCTCGAATATGCCACTCCCGAGCAGCCGCCGGGCAAACCCTCCCTGGTCGATGTCAACGAGGTGGTGCAGAACACGCAGGCGCTCGTGCGTCACATGCAGAAGTCGCATGATTTCAACATCCGTTTGAAACTGAGGCCGGTTCAGGCGGTTCGGATCAACCCAAACGAACTGCAACAGGTGCTGGTCAATCTGGTGGTCAATGCGGTCCATGCCCTGGAACAATCGGGCGGCAGCATCGAACTCGAAACCGACGTCTGGCAGGATCAAGGCGTTGTCATCCGAGTCAAGGACAACGGCATCGGCATGGACGAGGAGACGCAGAGCAAGATATTCAATCCCTTCTACTCACACCTGCGCAAAGGGAAGGGGACCGGACTCGGCCTCTCCATCAGCTATGGTCTGGTGCAGAAATACGGGGGCGCGATCACTGTCGAGTCGCGCGCGGGAGAAGGTAGCGTGTTTTCCGTCTGGCTGTTGCGGGAACCTGGATGCGTGGAGCCGATGGATGACGGCGAAGCAGATGCCGACGTGGGAGTTGTCCGCTTTCGTTCGCTTTGATAATCACCACACAGTGATGTACAACTCCGCCTGTCACACCGACTTTCCAGAATCAACCACAACAAAGAGACAACCATGAGTGAACAACGTCAATTCGTCCCTCTGAACATCGCCGTCATGACGGTTTCCGATACCCGTACCGAAGAGACCGACAAGTCGGGTGGCAAGCTGCAGTCGATGCTTGAGGCCGATGGTCACCGCATGGCCGACAAGGCTATAGTTCCGGACGATATCTATCGCATTCGCGCGGTGGTCTCCGCCTGGATTGCCGATCCCGAGATTCAGGTGATCCTGACTACGGGCGGTACCGGTCTGACCGGACGCGACGGTACCCCGGAGGCGGTTGCGCCCCTGCTCGACAAAGTGATCGACGGATTTGGCGAGATGTTCCGGGTCCTCTCCTACGACATCATCGGCACCTCCACCCTGCAGTCACGCACCCTGGCCGGGGTCGCCAACGGAACCTTCATCTTCTGCCTGCCGGGCTCGACCGGCGCCTGCAAGGATGGTTGGAGCAAGCTGATCTCGGCGCAGCTCGACTATCGCACTCAGCCATGCAACCTAGTGGAGCTGATGCCCAGGCTGCTGGAGAGTTGATAACCTAAGGGGAGAGGGCGTTGAGCCGGAGACAGGCACTCGTTATCTGCAGCCGTTCCGACCTCTAGTCATCTCCCCAGATGAGATCGCCGGCTTCGCTCATGTCATAACCGGTAAGCATGTCCGCCATAGCCAGAGCGGCGGGCGAGCGCAGGCGGGCGATGAGGTCCTGGAACAGGCGCCGGAACCAGATGCTGCGAGGCAGCGCGAGATCGAACGATTCCCAACCGAACGGAATGAATGAGAGACCGTACTCGTGGGCCGCGGAGCGCGCTCCCGGAGCCACGTCGGCCACGCCCATGGCGATGGCGGCGGCGGCCTCTCGCTCCGACAGGGCCGTGGCCACGCTGTTGAGACGGTCGGCGCTGGTGCCGTAGCGGCTCAGCACCTCGAGCAGGAAGCGTTGCGCGCCGGCGCCGTTCTGACGCATGGCCCAACGGTAACGCGTGTCGGTGAGCGTTTCGGGATCGACCGCCTGCCCATCGAGCCGGGACGAGATCATGAGGCCCTGTTCGCGCCGGAACATGCGGATCAACACCCACTGCCGGAACTGGTTGTACTGACGCAGCAGCGCCGGGTGGCGGGTATGACTCTCATCATTGGGGCCCCAATGGATGCCGCTGGCGTCGACCCGGTTGGCCTGCAGCAGATCGAGGCCCAGGCGGGTGCCTGTCGGCGTGTAGCTGATCAGGGCATGGGCCCCGGTATCCTGGGCGAAGTTCATGATCAGACGATAGAGCAACGGGTCGTCGCTGCCGGCGATGATGAGCCGATTGGTCATCAGTCCGCCGTGTGCCGAGTCGAGCATCCAGCGGTCGACCAGTTCACGGGGAAATAGCCATTTGCCGGTGATCTTGGTCGCGGGTATCCGCTCCTCGTTGACCAGGGCGTAGATCTTCTTTTCGTTCAGGTGGAGGTATTCCGCCACCTGTTTCACATTCATGAACACGTGCGGCTGCTGCATGACTGCTGACATCTACTGTCCTCCCAAATGCCGGTCGCGATTTCAAGTCTTGGCGTGTTCCGCGCCCCGATGCGTTCTGATCTCTTTTTGGCGCGCGGGTATGGCATCGAATGCGATGTTGTCGGCGCCGTTGTAGACCAGGAAATGGTTGCCCTTGGCGCGGGCGATCAGGGTGACGCCGACCCGCCTGGCGATGTCCAGGCCCATCTGGGTGATGCCCGAACGCGACAACAGGGCGGGTATGCCCATCTGGGCCACTTTGATCACCATCTCGGAGGTGAGACGGCCCGTCGTGTAGAAAATCTTGTCGTGACCGGATGTTTCGTTGAGCCACATGTGGCCGGCGATGGCGTCGACCGCGTTGTGTCGCCCGACGTCCTCGATGAACAGCAGCAGATCGTTTTCGCGACAGAGTGCGCAACCGTGCACGGCGCCGGCCTGACGATAGATTTCGTTGTGTTGGTTCAGATTCTGCAGCAGGCGATAGAGTTTTGACTGGTGCAGCCTGGGTTGCGGCAGTCTGATCCTGTCGATCTCGTCCATCAGCCCGCCGAACACCGTTCCCTGGCCGCAACCGGTGGTGACCGTCTTGCGCCCCAGTTTTTCATCCAGGCCCTCGACCCCGCCGTGGGTGGTGACCGCGGCGGAGTCGGTCTCCCAATCGACCTGGATCGATTCGATCTGTTCCAGGCTCAGGAGCAGACGCTGATTTCTCAACCAACCCAGCACCAGCAGCTCGGGTCGGGTGCCCAGGGTCATCAGGGTGACGACTTCGCGTTTGTCGATGTAGACGGTCAATGCCCGTTCGGCGGCCACATGGCCTTCTCGGGTGTCTCCGTATTCGTCCACGGCCAGGGCTGGCTCAGCGGCATTCAGGCCGGCGTCGGTGAGGATGGGACGATAGGGCAGGTATCGAGCATCCATGGTTCGGTCCTCGAAGGGTTTGTCAGCCACCGGTCGCGTTCATATGGCGAAAGATCACGGGTTTCGCCTCCAGATCGAACTCATGGCCCTGAGGCTTGATCTGCATGCTGTCGATGATCGCCTGGCGCAAGGGCTCGTCGTCGCAGGGGTGGGTGCGCACGATGCGACGCAGATCCACCGAGTGCTCCTGTCCGAGACAGAGCAGCAGACGTCCCTCGGCGGTGAGTCTTACCCGGTTGCACTGGCTGCAGAAGTTGTGGCTGTGAGGCGAGATGAAGCCGACACGCTGAGGATTGCCGTCGATACGATAGTAGCGGGAGGGGCCTCCGCTGTTCTCGGTGGTGGGAACCAGCTCGTAATGGCGCTCGAGATCGTGCAGGATCTGATCGCTCGAATAGTAGGCCTCGGCACGGTCGTGATCGCCGATCACGCCCATCGGCATCTCTTCGATGAAACTGATGTCCATGCCCCGTGACTGGGCGAACTCGACCAGCCTGTGCACTTCGTCGTGATTGCGGTGTTTCAGGATCACCGAGTTGATCTTGACCCGCTCGAATCCGGCCGCCAGTGCCGCATCGATGCCCTGCAGCGTGCGCCGGATGTCGCCCTTGCGGGTGAGGTTATGAAAACGCTCGCTATCCAGGGTGTCGAGACTGATGTTCACCCGGGTGACGCCCGCCGCCTTGAGGTCCCGGGCATAGCGCGCAAGCAGGGAACCGTTGGTGGTCAGGGTGAAGTCACGCAGGCCGTCCAGAGCGCCGAGCTGATTGAACAGTTGCATGATGTTGCGCCGGGTCAGGGGCTCGCCGCCGGTGATCCGTATCTTGCTCACGCCCAGCTCGACGAAACACTTGCCCACCCGGTAGAGCTCCTCCAGGGTCAGGAGTTGGGAGCGGGGTACGAACTGAATGTCCTCCGACATGCAGTAGACGCAGCGGAAATCACAGCGGTCGGTGACGGAGATCCGCAGATAGGTCACGTGGCGTCCAAAACGGTCCACCAGTGGGGAGTCTGTGCGGGTTGCATCGGAAGCGGTCTTTTGCATGCTGTGTTTGGCTCTTGTCTGTAAACGGCTTCACTGCTGGTCACGGAGCAGCGCTGATCCTCGGTTTCCTACGCAAATCCCATACCTACCCTCTGGAAACGTCGTGAAAGCCCTTGATCCTGGGGCATTCCTCTCCGCGCCGCCAAGCGCTTGGGTGGTCCTGTGGTCCGAATTGTCCCAATTCTGAACACTAAACGGGACATTTTGCCCTGGGTTGCCTCTGCTCCGTTTTACCGACTATTTTCCTCAGGCCCCCATCCTTTCTGGCTTTGGCTCACTCACTCTCCGGTTGGTATGCAATTTGCGCTGAATATCCACCACACGAATATTAGGGTTAACAGGCCCAAAGGATAAAGGTGATCCATGTCCCTGCAATCCGTTGAAGAGCTGGGCACCAGGCTGCCGCACAGTTTCTCCGTCTCGCTGATCATGCAGGAGTCCCCCTCCGAGAATCCCTGGATCGACGCCAGCTGGGATGCCGTCGGGATCCTGCCTGAGCGCAGGGAAGACGGGGAGCAGCCGGCCGCGGTTGAATTGATACAGGAGCATTCGGGGATTCGGCAGCATATTTTCCGCGGCTTCACGCTGCATCTGCATGTGGACGAGTGTGAAAGCTACTATCACAACCTGCTGGCGTCTTCTCCCTGCTGTTACGTGGTCGCCTCCATGGCCGATGACGGCAGCCCCAAGCCGTTGCTGGTGACACTCAGCTTCGACGAAGCCCACGCCTATCTCGAAGGCGAAGAGAATCTCTATACCGTACCGATGCCGCCGGAGATCTACCGCTGGACCGAGGCCTTCGTGCTCGCTCACTACGTCCCCACCCGACGTACCAAGCGCAAGCGTCAGGATTGGCGTCGGCAGGATGAGGACAAGCCGCGATGAGTGATGACCGGATCTCGGAGGATATCGCGGAGAACGAACCCTTTCTCTCCCGCTGGTCGAGGCGCAAGCAGGAAGCGAGGATGCCGGAGGATACGGACCCGGCAGTGATGCCTGTGCCGGATCCGGAACAGGCACAGGCACAGGCACAGGAGCAGAAGCCGCTGCTCACCGATGACGATATGCCAAGCATCGAGAGTCTCGATGAGCACTCCGACTATAGCGGCTTTCTCTCACCCAAGGTCTCCGAGGTGCTGAGGCAGCAGGCGCTGCAGAAGCTCTTTCGCAGCGCGGCCTTCAACGTCTGCGACGGTCTCGACGACTATGCCGAGGATTTCACCCGCTTCGAAAAGCTGGGCGATGTGATGACCGCGGAGTTGCGCCACCGACTGCGTCAGGAGGCCAAGCGAATGGCGGAAAGGGCCGAGTCGGAGAGCCCGGAGGAGAAGGGGGAGGAGAGTGCCACCGAAGCTCAGCGTCCGGCCGAGCTTCAGCTAGCGGATCGCGACTCGGACGATTCGGTTGTGCGCCAGCAGGCGGATCTCCCCACGCAGCAGATCGACAACGACGAGGACAAAACGGCGTCATGACATCACAACGACAGACCAATCGAACCGCCAGGGCCGCTGCCATCGAAGCCATGGTGAGGATGCCCATCGAAACGACCAGCCTGGTGAACTACCAGTCCAAGGGGCGCGCGGTGATCATCGGCGACAATCAGGCCCTGGAGGTGGCGCCGCGCCTGAATCGGCTGCTCAATACCTTATTGATACTCACCGAAGGGGTGGAGGAGCCCGGTGTGCCGCTGGTTCCCCTCGGCGGCCGCTCGATCCGCATCGAGGGCTATCTGGGGGACTTCAAGATTCACCTCGGAGAGGCGGGCAAGCCTAACGCGGAGACGGTGGCCGCGGATCTGATTCTCGACCTCTCTCCACAGGCACTGATCGACAGCCAGATCAAGCCGCCAGGCTATCGGCATGCCGGTTTCGAGGAAGCGGAGCTGCAGAGTGCCATGGACGAACTGGCCGGGATGACAGGCAGTTTCGAGAAGCCGCGCTTCTTCGACTACAACCCCGATATCTGCGCCCACGGACACGCGGGCAAGACCGCCTGTACCCGCTGCATCGACGCCTGTCCCGCCGACGCCATCAGCAGCCTGGTCGAACGTGTCGAAGTCAATGCCTACCTCTGTCAGGGGGGCGGGGTCTGCGCGACAGTTTGTCCCAGCGGCGCCATTCAGTACGTCTATCCCAGTGCGCGGGACAATCTGGACAGGTTGCGCCGGTTGCTGGGCGTCTACCGGGAGCGGGGCGGGGAGGATGCGATCCTGGTGGTGGTCGCGGATTCCGCGGCATCGGCTTTTGAACCTCCGCTGGACAACATGCTGCCTTTCGCCGTGGAGGAGCTGGCCAGCGTCGGACTGGAATTCTGGCTCTCCACGCTCGCCTATGGCGCGCGGGCTATCGTGCTTGCCGACGACGGCAGCATGCCCGCCTCCTCGGAACAGGCGGTGAACGAGCAGATGGGATTCGCCAGGGAGATCCTGGGCGCCCTGGGCTATCCGCAGAGCGTCATCAGTCTGGCCAGGACCGAGGATCTCGCCTATCGCCCCGACGAACTGATGCCGACCATCGACGCGGCAGGCTTCTCGGGCATGGGCGGCAAGCGCAAGAGCGCTCAGCTGGCGATCGACCACCTCTACAGCCAGGCGGCAAGGTCCAAGCCTCTCGCCACACTGAGCGCCGGGGCCCCCTTCGGCAGCGCCGATGTGGATGCCCATGCCTGCACCCTCTGTTTCTCTTGCGTCGGAGCCTGCCCCGGCAAGGCGCTGCAGACCGGCGACGAAGGCACTCCCCAGCTCCTGTTCGTCGAAGAGAACTGTCTGCAGTGCGGCATGTGTACCCGCACCTGTCCCGAGGACGCCATCTGGATCACTCCGCGAATGCTGTTCGACAGTGATGCCCGTAAGCGCAAGCGCAAACTCCACGAGGAGGAGCCTTTTCTGTGCACCTCCTGCGGCAAGCCTTTCGCCACCCGTTCGGTCATCGACAACATGCTGAGCAAGCTCAAGGGGCACTATATGTTTCAGACCGAACGGGCCCGTCGTCGTCTCACGCTGTGCGAGGATTGCCGGGTGATAGACATTGTGCAGGATCAGGATGCCATGATGGGCGGCATGGATGACCAGATTAGGCAATAACGCGTCGCCAGATGGGTCAATCCTTTCCCTTTTTGTCCTTTTTTTCCTACCCGGGTTGGCCCGCTGTTTGCGATGTCAACTGTAGTGAGGAGTGATTGATGAGTAATAACGGCCAGGCTGTACATAACGAAGCCACACAGATCGGCACCCAGTCACAGTCAACCAGCACGGACTCGGCGTTCACCGACGAGGAGCTGGTGGAGCAGGCCTATCGGCGTGGCGCCTACAGTCTGCTGGCCCGGTTGCTGAGATCGCCGCCTGAACGCGAGGTGCTGGACCAGGTGGCGGGTTTTGCCGGGATCGAATCGCGGCGCGATGAGATGGCGTTGGCGATGTCGATGCTGGGCCTGGCCGCCAACACGTCACGTCCCGAGGCGGTGGATGACGAGTTCCATGGCCTGTTCATCGGCATTGGTCGTGGTGAGTTGGTGCCCTACGGATCCTGGTACCTCACTGGATTTCTCATGGAAAGGCCGCTTGGACGCCTGCGCGATGATCTGGCCGCGCTCGGCTTCCATCGCCAGGACGGCGTGTCGGAGCCAGAGGATCATGTGGCCGCCCTTTGTGAGGTGATGGCGATACTCATCGAAGAGGGCGCGGCGCTGGAAGTGCAGAGCGATTTTTTCAAAAGCCATCTCGCGGATTGGCTGGGTCGCTTTTTCAACGATCTCAGCGAGGCGGGATCGGCCGTCTTCTATCGGGCGGTCGGACGTTTCGGCGCTGCCTTCATGGTGCTGGAACAACGTTATTTGAGTATGCCGGTATAGGCCATTTATCAATTTCAGACCGGGAGGGGATCCCATGAATAAAGCCAAGAAGTACTCCCTTGATCACAATCGCAGGAAGTTCCTGAGCAAAACAGCCACGGCCGGCGCCGGTATCGCCGTCGCGGCTTCACTGCCCGGTTTGGCTGCAGGCGACGATGAAGGGATGGCAAGCAGCGAATCGGCACAGCAGAAAGGCTACCGGCTGACACCCCATATAGCCGCCTACTACAAGACAATGACCAGTTGACAGAGACAGGGTGATTCGAATGAAACTGCGCAAGACATCCGATCTTCCGATCGACGTAAGAACCGAGTCCAGGCCCGCCATCGCAAACCCGGCAGGCGGACAGGCCCTGTCACGCCGGGCATTCCTGCGGAATTCAGGACTCATGGCAGGCGGTGCGGTACTGGCCAGCGGGTTTACGCCCGGCATGATCAGGCGGGCCCGGGCCGACGAAATGCAGACCTCGGGTGTCAGCAAGATCAAGACCATCTGCACCCACTGTTCCGTCGGCTGCGGCATCATCGCCGAGGTGCAGAACGGGGTCTGGACCGGCCAGGAGCCGGCCTTCGATCACCCCTTCAACCACGGCGCGCACTGTGCGAAGGGCGCCTCGGTGCGTGAGCATGGCCATGGCGAACGCCGTCTGAAATACCCCACCAAGCTGGTCGGCGGCAAGTGGAAACGGATCTCCTGGGAGCAGGCGCTGAACGAGATCGGCGACAAGATGCTGCAGATCCGCGAGCAGTCGGGTCCCGACTCGGTCTACTGGCTGGGTTCGGCCAAGCACAACAACGAACAGGCCTACCTGTTCCGCAAATTCGCCGCCTTCTGGGGTACCAACAATGTGGACCACCAGGCGCGTATCTGCCACTCCACCACGGTCGCGGGTGTCGCCAACACCTGGGGCTATGGCGCCATGACCAACTCCTACAACGACATCCACAACTCCAAGGCGATACTGATCATCGGCGGCAATCCGGCCGAGGCCCATCCGGTCTCCCTGCAGCATGTGTTCAAGGCCAAGGAGGAGAACAACGCACAGTTGATCGTCATCGATCCGCGCTTTACCCGCACCGCGGCCCATGCCAATCAGTTCCTGCGCCTGCGCCCGGGCACCGACGTGCCGTTGATCTGGGGCATGCTCTGGCACATCTTCCAGAACGGCTGGGAGGACAAGGAGTTCATTCGCCAGCGCGTCTACGGCATGGAGGACGTGAAGAAGGAGATCGCCAAATGGACGCCGGACGAGGTGGAGCGGGTAACGGGCGTGCCTGAAAACCAGGTCTACGCCGCGGCCAAGACCATGGCCGACAATCGCCCCGGCACCTTCATCTGGTGCATGGGCGGCACCCAGCACACCATCGGCAACAACAACACCCGCGCCTACTGCATCTTCCAGCTGGCGCTGGGCAACATG
>JBNLGI010000052.1:0-17879 GCA_050305975.1 Sedimenticolaceae bacterium
ATCTCTACTGGAAGTGATGCCTCGGGAATAACCAAACAGGATGATCTTCAATAAAATCGCAGGGTCATAGGCCGGGCGACCACCTTCATCATTCTTGAATTTCGGGTAAAAGACCGAGAGATCTAGTTTGTTCCCGATCAAATGGTGAATTGCATATTCGAAGGTACCAGGGACAAGTTGATCGAGGTAATTGATAACAACCATGCTGTTCTGGTTGTAATCGTACGGAATGAATTTTGGCATTGAATAACTCCATTTATCGTGGCTTTATTCTATCATTCCTTTGGCCTGATTTTGGGTTTTTCTACAGCCTCAACGTCAACATAACCGGCGCGACGTAGGAGCGTCCGGCGCCGTAGGCGCAAAGTTGATGTTTTTGTTAGGGCTTTTTCGGTAAGGCTGCATTGACACACCTTTGTTTCCATTCGCTGATGAACCCTTGGTAAGAGTTCATTTCCTGGCCTGAAACTGGGCAACCCCAATTTGTATTGGCCTTTATTCTGATTAAGCCTTTCAACAGTTCGTTAACTGCCTTAGCAACTATTTCAGGTGTTTTTTCCTTAACTGGAAAGGCGAAGTATACAATTTTTTCTTTTCGGTAATACTCAAATACCTCAGCCCCTCTTTGAGTATGAGTGATGTGAAACTCATTTATTGGGGCAAAGTATTCCTTTGGCAAGGCATCCTGTATCGCCAATACTTGCTTTCTAGATAAAGCATATTGATCTTTATAGTTGTACACGAGGATCTTCACGCTCTTTCTTTATAGCCCTAACGCACAGGGTATGGGGCGCTGAGCCGTAGGCGAAGCGTCCCAGCGAACGCAGTGAGCGATATGACCAGATTGTTAGAGATTTTCATTTGCAACATACGCACTGACGACTATTTGAGTAATTTTGCGATTTATATTCATTTTATGACTTAGGCTTGTTTTCTCATTAGGAGAGAGCCTGACAATTATAGTTTCTTCTCCAACAACCTCGTTAGAAACTGCATCATTGATTCTTCGTCGCTTGTGGGCACGTATTTTTACAGTAGCCTCTTGCACAAAATCATCATTGTTTATAATTGTATAATTAATAATACATTCTCTGGTCTTGTTCTTTTTCTCACAAACCCATGATGAGTTCTCAACTTCAATAGGACCACCAGAACAGCCAATCAGCAAAAGTGTGATGACTGACGTTATGATATTTCTGCTGGCCCTCATTTTTTCTCTAACATGTGATTATGTGGCTAGCGCATGTATTGTGTTATGACGCCAGCATATATAAGTTCAATATGCCGCCAAGTGTTTTGGGGACATTTAGAACCCCATACCATTGATTTACTGACAATTTTCATCTTCGTAAGGATACAATGCCAAAGCTGGCTTGGGCTGTCTGTAGTCTTTTTCCTACATATCCAACCGTTTTCATCTGACAGCACGGACGTCACTGCGTCACCGCAACACCCTGGTGTACACGCTGCTCACTCCCGATCGGTGCTTTCCTCTGTATGCCCAGCATCGTCACCAGCAGTGGCGTTATGGTGAAGTTGGCGATGAAGGATACGCACAGTACTTCCACGCAGAGCAGGCCGAAGGTCGCAACCGAAGGGAATGCCGACAGCAGGAAGCAGCTCATCCCTGCAGTCAGGGTCAGTGTGGTGGTGATGATGGCCAGGGATTCCTCCTGAAGGGTATGGATCATGGCCTCCCTGGCCTCCTCCAGCAGATCGAGGTGTTGCCGGTAGCGCTGCAGAAAGTGGAGCGTGTAGTCGACCGAGATGCCGAATGCGATGGTGGCGACCATCGCGGTGGAGAAGTTGAAACTCAGGCCGGCCAGACTGATGGTCGCGAACATGACGGCGAGCGGGAGGGTGTTCACCGTCACCGCGATGGCGCCTCCCCTGGCGTCTCCCATCATCACTGCACTGATGACGAACACCAGGCCGAGCGTGGTCAACAGTGACAGGATCTGTCCCGAGGCGATAGTGTCCATGGCGTGACCGGTGATCACCGCTTCGCCGGTGACGGTGATGTGCAGCCGGTCATCCAGTTCGTTCCGGATGAACCGCTCCAGTGCTTCGACGGCCTGGGCGAAAGAGTGTGACGAGAGCAGCTCATGCCGCGCGTACACCACCGTCCTGCGGAAGTCCGCGTCGACGAATCTCGACAGCTTTTCTTCATCGATGAAGAGCAGAAGCTCATCCACGATCGACTGCTCTGTCGGCACTTCCCGCTTCCCGCTGTCGTTGACAAGGCTGTATGAGAGGGCGATCAGGTCGACCAGCGACAGGTTGTGCTCGAATGTCTCGCTGCCGCTCAGGTAGCGCTGCAGCTTGTCGATCTGTTTGAGCATGGCCGGTGTCTTCAGCGCGCCTTCCTTCGGCGCTTCGATGACGATCTGCATGAGATTGGCGCCGGCCAGCTTCTCCTCCATGCGGGCAAGGTCCCGCAGGGTCGGCGAATCAACCGCCATGAAATCGACCAGGCTGCTGTCGACGCGCAAGCCCGGCGCACTTGCCAGGCAGGCACACAGGCCGGCGATGGCCATGAGGAGGAATTTCCGTCGATGGCGCCAGAGCGTAGCGTAATACCGCTCGCAGTTGGTCCTCGACAGCCAGTGCGTGGTCCGGCATCGCGTCGCGCCGGTGCAGGGTTCAATGCAGTTCAAATAGGCGGGCACCAGCAGAATGGTGATCAGGTAGTTCAGCGCCAGCCCCAGCGACGCCACCAGGCTGAACTCCCGCATCATCTGGATCGGATTGAGTGTGATGGAGGCCATGCCGACGAATGAGGTAAAGGCCGTTATCGCGGTGATCACCAACATGCGGCGCATCATGGTCGCGATCGCGCCCGACCGACTGCGTTGCGACTCACGCGCCGCGCGGTACTCCGCGATCAGGTGGATGTCCTCGGTGGAGCCGATGATGACCAGCAGCGCCGGCACCAGCGAAGTCAGGATATTGAGCGACAGGCCGAACCAGGGCAGCAGACCAAGCAGCCAGAGGACGCTGACGCCGGCCGTTAGCAGGGGCAGCAGCGCCAGACGCGCGCTGCGGCAACAGGCGAACATCACCGTGAAGAGTATCGCCAGCGCGATCGGGCCGATGGTGCCGATGTCGCTCAGAATCCGCTCCTGCAACTCCCGATCGATCATGGCCGGATTGATCTGCCGGACTTCGTTCAACCGTGAGCGCAGCGGTGCAATCCTGTTTTCGATTTCGTCGTAGAGGGCGGCGGCGTCCTCGCCTTCAGCGGACAACACCAGCTGGAGCGCCAGGCTGGTGCCGTCTTTGGAGATCAGTGAGCCCGAGACGAAGGGATCCGCGTTGGCATCCGCGATCAGCGCTTCAACGGCAGCGTCGGTAAGCGGCGTAGATTCGATATAGGGTCCTGACCGGATGAAGTCGCCAACCACCCGAAGATGGGGCGTGTTGAACAGGCTATGTACTTCGGCGATGCCGTCGAGACCGGTCAGCCTGTCCTGAACTTCCCGGATGGCCTCCAGCTTGCCGGCAGCGAACAGCTCGGGATCGCTCAGCAGAATCACCGCAACCCGATCCCGGCCGAACAGGCTGCCGGCCGTTTCGAAAATCTCGACTGCCTGGTCCCCCTCCAGCCTGAAACCTTCCGCCGACACGTCGAGGCGCAGCCGGGCGAGCTGCAGGGACGCCAGCAGGGACAGCATGACGACCGTCGCCAGCACCAGCACGGAGCGTCGGCGCGTACGGGTAATAACTGTCGTCAAATCGATCATGGGCAGGTCCGTCGCCTGGCCTCGGGAGTTCGTCTGAGCGGACTCAAACCACCGCCTCCGACGACAGCAGGTCGCTGAAATCCTGCAGCTCCCAGTACTCGAGCGGCTCGGGGACTTCCGTTTCGGATGACGGCGAAAGGTTGAGTTCTTCCTGATATGCGTTTTCGGTCTGGTGGTACATGGCGGTCTCCCGGTTGACTGTGATTTGGCCTGCAACCAGACAACAACAGGACTCGTGCCAACAGGCCGTTAAATTTTTAACCTGTTGTTATTTATTGGTAATTGCTGATCTGAATTGCGGCATGGGACGCTCTCGTTAACTGCGGATGTTGGTGATCGCAGAACGATTTCATGCCGCCCTGTTGCCTGTTGGGCAACATTCAGGTGAGGGAGATTGATGCGATAACGAAGTAGGAGTGAGTCTGTTCAGCGGAGTTTTGCCGGATCTGCGGGCGATCGTGCAACTTCAGCCGGCATCGCAAAACAGCGCCGTTTTCAGATCATGGCCTTGAAGCCCGACCCACGACTGGGTTTTTGTTAGCAGATAGCAATGAGACAGGTGGGGCAGGGCCCCACCCTACCGCTCGCTTCGGGGTATGAGGGGAATCCTGCCCCGCGATAGATGCTGAGATCCTGTATCGGTGCGGCAAGCCGCACCCTACGGGATATTCACCCGCTCGCTTCGAGATGTAGGGTGGGGCCCTGCCCCACCATGAATGCTGCGGTCGTGTGACGGTACGGCATGCCGCACCCACCCCACGGGGTGTTCGTGTGTAGGGTGCGGCTTGCCGCACCGTCAAGAGCTGGAAGGCCCCTACCGGCCATGAACCGGCGGGACAAGCGGAGACTCTCGCGGCCCAACTCAGCGGCTGTCCAGATCCTTGAGCAGCGCCGGGGTCTCCTCCTCCAGGTAGGTGTAACCCTTGAGGCCCTCCTGGTAGAAGCGCAGGAAGAGGTTGGCCTCGCGGGCGCTGAGGCGGCCGCTGTGGCGGGCGTCCTGGAGTTGGCGGCGCATGCGGTCGATCAGCACCGTCTCGTGAAACTGGACATAGTCGAGCACTTCGGAGACCGATTCGCCCTCCACCACCTGCTCCAGCTCGTAGTGGTCGCCGTCCATGCGGATGTGCACCGCGTGGGTGTCGCCGAAGAGGTTGTGCAGGTCGCCCAGGATCTCCTGGTAGGCGCCGGTGAGAAACAGCCCGATGAGGTAGGGATCGCCGTTCTTGATCGGGTGCAGGGGCAACACCACGGAGCGCCCCTCCTCCAGGGGGAAGTTGCGGATGGTGCCGTCGGAGTCGCAGGTGATGTCGACCAGGATACCCTGGCGGGTCGGTTCCTGGTCGAGCCGATGGATCGGCATCACCGGGAAGACCTGCTTGATGGCCCAGGCATCGGGCAGGGATTGGAAGACGGAGAAGTTGCAGAAGTAGCGGTCGGCGATCTGGGTCGACAGGCCGGGCGCCAGCTGCTCCACCTCCTCTTCGTCGAGATCCTGCATCAACCGTTCGATCAGTCGCCAGTAGAGATCGTCCGCATGGGCACGGTCGGCCAGGCTGGCATAACCCAGGGCGAAGAGCTTGTTCACGTCCTCCCGGTAGGCGATGACATCATGCAGGGCCTCGCGCGGCGAGATGGTCTCGAACTCCTTCAGAGTCTCCCACAGCTGATGCAGCTGGGCCGGACTCTCGGCCGCCGGCTCCACCGGCGGCGCTTCGTTGATGCGGCGGGTGACGCCGAGCACATCGACGATCAGCACCGAGTGGTGGGCCACCAGGGCGCGGCCCGACTCCGAGATGATGTTGGGGTGCGGCAGCCCCTCCTCGTCACAGATGCGCTTCATGGTCCAGACGATGTCGTTGGCGTACTCCTGCAGCGAGTAGTCGACCGATGAGGTGCTGCCGGCGATGCTGCCGTCGTAGTTGACGCCGAGGCCGCCGCCCACGTCCATGAAGTCGATGGGGGCGCCGAGTTGGCGCGCCTCGACGAAGTAGCGCGCCGCCTCCTGCATCGCCTCCTTGATGTGGCGGATGCGCGGCACCTGGCTGCCGATATGGAAGTGGAGCAGACGCAGACAGTCGAGCTTGCCCACCGCCTTGAGCTTGTTGATGGCGTCGAGCAGCTCGGTGGCGGCGAGGCCGAACTTGGAGTTGTCGCCGCCGGATTCGTCCCAGAAACCCTTACTGGTGGCGGCCAGTCGGCAGCGCAGGCCGATCAGCGGCTCGACGCCGAAGCGCTGGGCGGAGGCCAGGATCAGATCGAGCTCGCTCGGCTTCTCCACCACCACGAAGACCTGCTTGCCCATCTTGCGGCCCATCATGGCCAGATCGATGAACTCCTGGTCCTTGTAGCCGTTGCAGACGATGAGTCCCTCCACGTCCTCGAGCATGGCGAGGGTGGCGTGCAACTCGGGTTTGGAGCCCGCTTCCAGGCCCCAGTTGAACTCGGTACCGAACTCGACGATCTCCTCCACCACCTGGCGCTGCTGGTTGACCTTGATCGGATAGACGCCGTAGTAGCGGCCGCTGTACTCGGCCTCGTTGCAGGCGATGCTGAAACGCTTGTGGATCTGCTTCATGCGCCGCTTCAGCATGTCGGAGAAGCGCAGCAGCAGCGGCGGCCAGAGGTCGCGCTCGGCCAGCTCGTCGCAGAGTCTCTTCAGGTCGATGGTGTGGATGCCGTCGGTGATCGCCTCCACATGGCCTTTGTCGTTGACCTGAAAATAGCCGCCGCCCCAGCCCTCCACCTGGTAGAGGTTGGCCGCATCCGTGACACTCCAGCGGTTATCACTCATCGTCGGCACCGATCTGCGATCCGGCGGCGGGACGCTCCGCGTAGCCCTGCGCCTTGCCCCAGTAAGAGAAACACTTCTGCACCAGCTTGGCCCCCATCATGTCGGTCACCCGGGTCGCTTCGGGCACCAGTTCGAGAATGTCGATCCCGCGCAGGTCGATCGCCTTGTTGTGCGTCAGGGTCTCGATCACATCCAGACCCTGGTGCCAGCTCAGCCCCCCCGGCTGGGGCGTGCCGACGCCTGCGATCAGCGCCGGATCGAAGCCGTCCATATCGATGGTCAGCCACACCGGCCCGCTGAGTTCGGCCAGCTGCCGGATCATCACGTGCCAGATCTCGGAGCGCTGCAGATGGCGGTCGAACCAGGTGGTGATGCCGTCGTCCGAGGCGATCCGCTGCGCTTCCCCGGCATGCAGCGAACGGATGCCGATCTGGATCAGCCGGTAGCCCTTTTCGCGCAGCCGGTGCATGGGGCAGGCGTGGTTGTAGATGGAGCCGTGATAGCTGGGCCGCAGATCGGCGTGGGCGTCGATCTGCACCACCGTGCCACCCTCGGGCATGCGGGCGAAGACCATCTCCGGGGTGATCGAGTGCTCGCCGCCGAGAGCGATGAAGAGGTTGTCGCGCGGCAGCTCTCTGACCCGCTCGTGGAGCTGTTTGTGAAACGCCTCCTCGGGCACGCTCTCCACCTCCGCCGGCAGCAGCACGCAGAGCTTGAGGTGCTCGGCCGGACACCAGCCCATGTCCTCTTCGTAGAACTCCAGCTGCTGGCTGGCGGCGAGAATCGCCTCGGGTCCCTGCCGCGTGCCGGGCTTGTAGGTGACGGTCTGTTCATAGGGCACCGGCAGGATCAGGACGTCCGCCTGCGCCGCCGGATAATTGGTCAGGGAGAGAAACTGCTCGGTGGTTTTCATGCGGCGAAGTGTGCCACTTTTTCGCCTCGCGATCACCCGCTTTGCGCGGCCCGGCGCGGACTATTTGCTCACAGCGCTCTGTGCGAACAGCGCCCGCATGGGCGAGGGACAATGAAGATGAAAACCCTGGGCGAAATCGACCCCCTTGTCGATCAACGCCTGCAGGATCTGCTCGCTCTCCACATACTCGGCGATGGTCTGGATACCCATAACGTGGCCGATCTGGTTGATCATCTCGACCATCGCCTGATCGACCGAGTCGTTGAGCATGTCGCTGACGAAACTGCCGTCGATCTTGAGGTAGTCCACCGGCAGGTTCTTGAGGTAGTTGAAGGAGCTGACGCCGGAGCCGAAATCGTCCAGCGCGAAACAGAATCCGACCGCCTTCAGGTCGTGCATCAGACGGTAGGCGCGGGTCAGGTTGGAGATGGCCGCGGTCTCGGTGATCTCGAAGCAGACCCGGCAGGGTTCCAATTGGCACGCTGCGGCCTGTTGCAGGATGAATTCGCTGGTGTCGTCCTGGTTGAGGGAGGCGCCGGAGAGGTTGATCGAGAGTCGCAGCGGGGTCTCGTCGCCCTCCTGGTGACGGCACAGACAGGCAAAGGCGTGGACGATCACCCAGCGGTCCACCGCCGGCATCAGGTTGTAGCGTTCCGCCGCCGGAATGAAGGCGCCGGGCGGAATCAGCCGCCCCTGCTCGTCGCGCAACCGCAGCAGGGTCTCGTACCAGGTATCCGTTTGCTCGCCGGCGGCAACGCTGACGATGGCCTGGCCGTACAGCTCGAGGCGATCCTGCTCCATCGCCTCGCTGATCTTCGACAACCAGAGCATCTCGCTGTGGCGCTGCATCAGCTCGTCGTCGTCGGGCTGGAAGATGTGGACCCGGTTGCGCCCGCCGTCCTTGGCCGCATAACAGGCGATGTCGGCATGACTCAGGATGAGCGAGATGTCGCTGTGGGCCTGGTTGATCTCGACGATGCCGATACTGACCCCCACCTCGAACACCTGCTCCTGCCAGATGAAGCGGTACTCGCGAATCTTCTCGCGCAGGGACTGGGCCACGCGCATGGCGTGGTCCTGGTCGCAGTTGGCCAGCAACAAGCCGAACTCGTCGCCCCCCAGACGCGCCAGGGTGTCGCTCTCCCGCACCAGGCTGCGCATCAGCACCGCCAGCTGACGCAGCAGCTCATCGCCGGCGACATGGCCGGAGGTGTCGTTGACCACCTTGAACTGATCGAGATCGAGATAGAGCAACGCGTGCTGGGTCTGCTCCTCCCGCGCCTGGTCGACCAGCCGCTTCAGCCGGCGTTCGAACTCGGCCCGGTTGACCAGCCCGGTCATGCTGTCGTGGCTGGCCTGCCAGGAGAGCTTCTGCGCCATCTCCCGCGAACGGGTCACGTCGTGGAACACCATCACCACGCCGGTGATGCTGCCGTCACGCTCGCGGATCGGCGCCGCCGAGTCCTCGATCGCGATCTCGCGGCCGTCCCGCGCCAGCAACAGGCTGTGGTGGCTGAGAGAGACCACCTCTCCGTGGGCGAGGCAAGCGTCCACCGGATTGTCGGTCGGCAGGCGGCTGATTTCGTCGATGACCTGAAAGGCGGCGTCGAGGGTGAGTCCCGAGACCTCGTCGAGCCGGTATCCGGTCAGCTGCTCAGCCACCGGGTTCATGGAGTCGATACGCCCCTCGCGATCGGTGGTGATCACCGCGTCGCCGATCGACTGCAGGGTGACCAGGGCCCGCTCCTTGGCGTTGAAGAGCGCCTCCTCATACTTCTTGCGCTCGGTCACGTCGCGCGCCACCGCGATGATGACCGGCTCCCGCCCCGGCTGGCTCAGGGCGTTGAGGTGCACCTCCACGGGAAACCGGGAACCGTCCTTGCGTCGGTGCATGGCGTCGAGGCTGAAATCGGTGTCGCCGTCGATGACCTGTTGAAACAGCCCGCGCAGTTCCGTCTCGCTGATATCGGTCTTGATGTCACCGGGTCCCTTCCTGCTTAGCTCTTCAGGCGTGTAGTCCAACGCCTGCCATGCCTGGCGGTTGAAATCGACGAAACGCATGTGCAGCGGATCGATCAGATAGATGGCGTCCTGGGAGCTGTCCATGGCGTGACGAAAACGCAGGTTGTCTTCCCGCGCTTCATCCCGGTCGGCAATCAGATGCCGGGTAAAGGCCTCGTTGCGTTCGCACAGATTGATCGCCTTTGCGAAGTTGGCCAGCACCGGTTTGAAGATCTCGGTATAGGGCAGCTGTAGATTCCGCTCCGCCGGCGTCAGCAGCAACACCACACCGTAGCCGGGTACCGGCAGCCGCAGCAGGCGTTGGTAATAATCCTGCTTCAACGGCATCCCCTGCAACTGCCCCCGGCTCAGTCGCTCATCCTCTCCTGAAAGCAGCGAGGCGCTGATTTCGAGCTCCTCGCCGAGGATCGGGTTGAGGCGATGATCGCCGACACAGGCCTCGAGCCGAAAGCGTCCCTCCCCTCCGGCACTGCCGTCCGGCAGCCGGCGCAGAATCATGCCGCAGGGATACCCGGTATGAAAGATCAGGCGTTGCAGCACCTTCGTCAACAGGAGCTGGACCTGATCGGCGCTGCCGATGACCAGCGAGATGTCGTAGAGGATGGAGAGGATGCGTTCCTGGTTCATGTCACAGTGTCATACAGACCAGGGCCGCATGGTGAAACAGCGGATAGCCGCCGTACTGGGAGCTGCCGATCTCGCCCAGCGAGAGGGCGCCGAACAGCGTCCCGCAGTCGAGGTTCCTGTACAGAGTTTGCAGCTCCCGGGTGGCAAACTCCACTCCGAGATGGACCCGCCGGCCGGCACAGTAGAAATTGAGTACCGGTCGCCGCTGCGCGTTCAGGCGCTCGGCCAACAGCTCTGCGGTCTGCAGTGAACTGGGGGCCGGCGCTTCGAGCAGGGTCAGCACCGTGTGTTCGGGCACCTCGCCGACACAGAAGAGCGAACCGTCGGGTTCCAGCTTGACCGGTATGCGCACCAGCACCTCTTCATCCGCGCGCAGAATGCCGAAGGGAAAATGGACGCCATAGTCGTAGAAGTTATCGCACGACACATCGACGCCATAGAGCTGCTTGACATGTTCCCGGTAGACATCGAACGCCGGCTTCCAGCCGATGCTGATGATCCGATTGCCTTCGGTGGCGGTGGCCGCGATCAGTTTGTCGGGCGCCTGATAGCCGTGCTCCAGCACGGCGCCCTGGTTTCCGCTGAGCAGCAACGCCAGCAGGCCGTTGCCGATCAGCCGATCACTGTCAAACAGACAGGGTATCGGCTGGAAGGTTTCGCTGCCGGCATTGCCGCCGGCATAGTGCACCGATTCGGCGAGCTTCAGATAGAGCGTCTCGAGGATCGAACTGATGTTGGGAACCAGGGCGTCGAACATCATCAGCAGGGTGGCCGATTCGGGATCGGTCATTGCGCCTTCGACCTCTGCAGCCAGGATCTCGGCCTGCGCCAACGCATCCACCTCGTCCGGGGTGAACTCGATGAGCCGGTAAAAATCGGTCATCGGATTCAGCAGAATCAGCAAAACCCCCTCGGCGTGGAACTGACCGGCCAGGTGAATCTCCGGAAACACCGCCCCGAGCAGCGCCATTTCAGCCTCCCGACAGAGCGCCTGAAGCTCGCCAATCCTTGCCTGATCCCGTTCCGTGACCAAGGCCAGGACACCGGACCCGGGGAAGGCCTCGCGCCACTCGCGCAGACGCTGTGAAAGGGTGTCGGGTTCAGCAAATGCGGCATGCATATAGCAAGTCATGGCGGTGTACTTCTTTTGACTCCTGGATACTCCTTCATCGGCCAAGGTTTTCGATTTTTTATGGTTTTGTCAAATTCCTGAAGTTTAACGGGCTAATCGAAGGCGCCAAAGGGCGTCAATCACGGGTATTTCCCCTGTTTCGACACATCGCTAGCGGTCTGAACAAATCGACAATCCATTCAATCCGAAGCCAACTGGCGGGTGGCTGACTAAACTCTCTATAATGTTGCTTCATTCACATCAGCACTTCCCGCCGCCTGCGCGAGGCGACAATCAGCCGCAATCCAAGAGAAAAAACATGGCCGAGCACCTGGACGAAAACATCACCGAAAACACTTGCGAAGCGATCCTCAAATCGACCACACGTATCACCCCGGACAACACCGACGAAGTGCGTCAGCTGATCTTGCAGATCGACGATCCCGCGTTCCGTTACGGTATCGGTCAGAGCATCGGCGTGCTGGTGCCCGGTCCGCACGAGTTCGGCAACCCCTATCACCACCGCCGCTACTCCATCGCCAATCCGACTCAGAACGGCAATGTGGAAAAGGTCGAGCTGGAACTGCTGGTGAGGCGTTGCTTCTACCTGGACGAAATCTCGGGCGAGCGCTATCCGGGTATCGCCTCCAACTATCTCTGTAACGCCAAACCGGGCGACAGGATTATCATCACCGGTCCCTACCGCAGCCCGTTCAAGATCCCCGCCGATCCGCAGAGCAATCTGCTGATGATCGGCACCGGCACCGGCGTCGCCCCCTTCCGCGCGTTCATCCGGCAGATCTACGACAAACACATGGGCTGGAAAGGTGATGTGCGACTCTTCTACGGCGACAAGGGCGGCATGAACCTGCTCTACCTCAACGACAAGCAGCGCGATCTGGCACAGTACTACGACGACACCACCTTCAAGGCCTTCGACGCCCTCATCGACCGGCCGCTGGCCGACGAGGCCGACAGACTGGAAGAGACCCTAAAGGCCCACATCGAGGAGTGCCGGCGACTGCTGCGGGAGAGCAACACCTACGTCTTCCTGGCCGGCCAGGAGAAGGCCTCGCAGGCCTTCAACAAGGCGATGAGCGTCGCCTTCGGCGGCGAGGACGAGTGGCAGGAGTTGAAACGCAAGCTGGTGAGCGAGGATCGCTGGGCGGAGCTTCTCTACCACTGAGCCTGCGCCTCGGATTGAAAAATCCCCAGGTTAGGGATTTTGGTGGGGCATGGCCGCACCCCACGCCTCGATCACCTGTAGGGTGCGGCTTGCCGCACCGAATACCTGATTAAAGTTTCAAACCCGGGAACGGTAAGGCGTGGGATCGGCCACCCCCGCCTCGGCAAAGCCCTTGGCGCGCAGACGGCAGGAATCGCAAACCCCGCAGGCTTCACCCGCCTCGTTGGCCTGATAGCAGGAGACTGTCAGGCCGTAGTCGACACCCAACGCCGTGCCGCGACGGATGATCTCGGCCTTGGTCAGGTCGATCAGCGGTGTGTGGATATGGAAGGGCCGCCCTTCGACCCCCTCCTTGGTGGCCAGGTTGGCCAGCTTCTCGAAGGCGGCGATGAACTGGGGACGGCAGTCGGGATAACCGGAGTAGTCGACGGCATTGACGCCGATGAAGATATCGTGGGCGCCGAGCACCTCGGCCCAGCCCAGGGCCAGGGAGAGAAAGACCGTATTGCGTGCCGGCACATAGGTGACGGGAATCCCCTCCCCCATGGTCTCCGGCACCTTGATCGCGCTATCGGTCAGGGCCGAACCGCCGATGCTGTCGAGACCGATCGACACCACCTTGTGTTCCTCCGCCCGCATCGCCCGGGCCACCCGGGCGGCTGCCGCCAGCTCCGCGACGTGGCGTTGCCCGTAGGCCATGCTCAGGGCGTGGCAGTGATAGCCCTGATCATTGGCGATGGCCAGCACCGTGGCCGAATCGAGCCCGCCCGAGAGCAGCACCACCGCCCGCTTGCCGCTCACCGTCCCGACTCCTCGCCCCAGAGCAGCTTGTGCAGCTGCAGCTGAAAGCGCACCGGCAAGCGGTCGCGCAACACCCAGTCGGCCAGCCGCTCGGGCTCGAGGCTGCCGTGGACCGGTGAGAAGAGGACCTCGCAGGTCTCCTGCAGTCGATGTGCATGCAACAGGTCTCGGCTCCAGAGATAGTCGGCCTCGTCGCCGATCACGAACTTGACCTGGTCGCGATCGCCAAGATGATCGAGATTGCTCAGCAGATTGCGCGCCGCTTCGCCGGATGAGGGGGTCTTGATGTCCATCACCCGTGAGACCCGCCGGTCCACCCCACCGATATCGAGCGCCCCGCTGGTCTCCAGGGAGACTTCGTATCCCTCGTCGCAGAGATGCGTCAGCAGTTCGCCCAGCCCCTTCTGCACCAGGGGTTCGCCGCCGGTCACACAGACATGCCGCGGCGCATAGGCCGCCACCTGCTCGAGAATCGTCTCCAGCGGCAGCCACTCCCCGCCGCTGAAGGCGTAGGCGGTATCGCAGTAGCTGCAGCGCAGGGGACAGCCGGTCAGGCGCACGAAGACGGTGGGACAGCCGACAGTGCGGCTCTCCCCCTGCAGGGAATAGAAGATCTCGGTAATGCGCAGACGCGTCATGTGGTCATGGCGGCAGCCGGGGCGCCGCCGTTCAATGCCCCTCTTTCTCCATCCGCGTCAGACGCTTCTCGCCCAGTCGCGCCTCGGTGCTGCCGGGGTAGTCGTTCTGCAGCCGGGTGAGCACCTCGCGCGCCTTGTCCCACGCCTGCTGCTCGTAAAAGATGTAGCCCATCTTCAGCATGGCGCCGGGAACCTTGGCGCTCTTGGGGTGGTCGATCAGGACCCGGCTGAAATCCTGCAGCGCGGTGTCGAAGTCCCGGTTCACGTAACTCGCCTCGGCCAGCCAGTACTTGGCGTTGTCCTCGTAACTGCCGCCCGGATAGTCCTGGAGAAAGGCCCTGAAGGCCGTGATCGACTCGGGATAGCGGCCCTGCTTGAGCAGATTGAAGGCGCCCTGGTAGGCCTCCGCCTCCTTTTTGGGATCGGGCGGCGCGACCGCAGCGGTTGCCGTCGGGGTCGGCGGCGGCGCCACCACCGGGGCGGCCACCGGCGGCGCAGCGGCGGGCGGCGCGCTCAGCACGGGGGGAGGCGTTACGGCAGTCGGCGCCGGCATGGCGGCACCGCTACCCGGCTGCATCCGGCCCAGACGCTGATCGATGTCGAGGTAGAGATCCCGCTGCCGCTTGCTCATGGCGTCCATGGCGTGCTTCTGCAGCTCCAGCTCGCCGTTGAGACGCTGAACCTCCTGTTGCAGTTGTTGCACCTGGTACACCAGATCGGCCATGTTCTGATTGCGCATCACGCGTTCCAGCCGCTCCAGCCGCTGCTCGGTGGTCAGTTTGCCGTTCTCGGCCCAGCTCGGATTCGAGACCGCCGCCAGAACGGCGAGGACCAGGGCGCTCCGGAAAGGGGTGGGGATCTTCATGCCTGACTCCCGATCAGTAGACCAGTTCGACCCGGCGGTTCAGCGCCCAGGCCTCTTCGTTGTGCTCGTAGGTGGCGGGACGCTCCTCGCCGTAGCTCACCACCACCAGCTGATTGTCGGCCACGCCCTGGGCCAGCATCAGACTGCGCACCGCGTTGGCGCGGCCCTCACCCAGTCCCAGATTGTACTCCCGGGTACCCCGCTCGTCGGCATGCCCTTCCAGACGCAGCACCACCTGGGGATTGGCCGCCAGGTAGTCGGCATGGGCGCTGATCACATCGAGATAGTCGGCGCGTACGGTGCTCTGATCGTAATCGAAGTAGATCACGCGGGTCGCCAGCAGGCTGTTGGGATTCTCCAGTGGATCGCCCTGCCAGGCCTCGCCGGCGCTGGCCGCGGAGGTGCTGGCACCGCTACCATCGGCACCCAGTGACTGCTCAGAGACATCGGCGCCGGTCTGGCGGTCGCCGCTCGGTGTCGAGGAGCAGCCCGCCAGGACGACCAGGGAAAAGATGAGAGAGACCCACAGGGTCAGCTGTTTGTTCATGGGATGTTTCTCCTTCATGAGTCGAACACTATTTTTTGAATGGGGACCAGACGGGCTCACGCACATCGCCCTCCTGCAGGGCGAGTTTCTGGCGTACCCGGCCGTCGACGGAGACCGCCGCCAGCACGCCGCGATACCCCGACTTGGAGGCGTAGATGATCATGCTTCCGTTGGGCGCGAAGCTGGGCGACTCGTCCAGGCTGCCCTGGCTCAGCACCTGCATCACGCCGGAAGCGAGATCCTGCACCGCAATCCGGAAGTTGCCGTCATCGCTGGTCACCAGGGCCAGCAGCTTGCCATCCGGGGAGTAGGAGGCGCGGGCGTTGTAGCTGTTCTGGAAGGTCACGCGTTCGGCGCGGCCGCCGAAGGCGGAGACGCGGTAGATCTGCGGCTTGCCGCCCCGGTCCGAGGTGAAGACCAGGTCGCGGCCGTCGGGCGACCAGGCCGGCTCGGTGTCGATGGCGTAGTGACGGGTGACCGGGCGCAGCTTACGGGTCGCCAGATCGAAGACGAAGATATCGGGATTGCCGTCCTTGGACAGGGTCATGGCCAGCTTGGTGCCGTCGGGGGACCAGGCCGGTGCGCCGTTGATGCCCTTGAAGCCGGTCACCTTCTGACGCTTGCCGGTGTAGACCTCCTGCACGTAGATCGCCGACTGTCCCCCCTCGAAGGAGACATAGGCGATCTTGCGGCCGTCGGGCGACCAGGCCGGCGACATCAGCGGCTCGCTGGAGCTGACGATGGTCTCCGGATTGTAGCCGTCCGCATCGGCCACGTTGAGATCGATGCGCTTTTTGCCGTCGGCCTGGGTCACCGAGGTGATGTAGGCCACCCGAGTGGCGAAGGCGCCGGGCACGCCCAGCAGCTTTTCATAGATCAGATCGGCAATGCGGTGAGCGGTGGCGCGCAGGTTGGGCAGGGTGGTGGGGATGGTGTAGCCGGTCAGCTGTTCGCCCTTGTAGACATCGAACAGCAGGAAGCGGATCTCATAACCGCCGGTACCCTGGGGCCGGATCTGCCCCACCACCAGGTACTCCGCATTCAGTGCCCGCCAGTCCTTGAACTCGATCGCCTCGGCCGTGGTGGGGCGCGCCAGCATATCGACCTGGGGTATGGTCTTGAAGCGGCCGCTGCGCTGCAGGTCGGCGTCGATCACGCCGGAGACGTCCACCGGCTGAGTGCCGGGCCCCTGCCAGCCGAAAGGCACGATCGCGATCGGCAGTGCGCCCTCCACGCCCTCGGTGATCTCGATGGTCAGGTCGGCCAGTGCGGTGTGCAGCCAGGCCAGCGAGAGAAAGCACGCGATAAAAATCTTTTTCATTTCTTTAACAATCAGTTATTTGCCAGGTTTGAAGTCTAACGTGAGATTCCTGAAGGATTCAAACAGGGGACCGCTCGGCACCGGCAGCGGCGACGCCTTGTAGACCGCCGCTTCCACCGAGCGATCGAAAGCGGCATTGCCGCTGCTTTTGACGATGCTCACACTTCCCGGTATCACCTCGCCACCCGGGATCAGACGCACCCGCAACCGGCAGCTGAGCTGATCTTCTCCCGGCAGGCCGGTGCGCAGCCAGTTGCGCCCCACCTGCTGCTTGATCACCGCCACGTAGCGATCGATCTCGCGTGCGTTCTGTTCCGCCGCCAGCTGTTCCTGCAGCGCCCGCTCGCGCTCGGCCTGCTCCGCCGCCAGCCTGGCCGCCTCTTCGGCCTTGCGCTTGGCTTCCGCTTCCGCCTTGCGTTTGGCCTCCGCCTCCGCCTTGCGTTTGGCTTCGGCCTCGGCCTGGCGTTTGGCTTCCGCCTCCGCTTTGCGTTTCGCCTCGGCTTCCGCCTTGCGTTTGGCCTCCGCTTCGGCCTTGCGTTTCGTCTCCGCCTCGGCCTTGCGTTTGGCCTCGACCTCGGCCTGGCGCTTGGCTTCCGCCTCCGCCTTTTGTTTGGCCTCCAGTTCCGACTTTCGTTTCTTCTCTTCGGCGACTTTGCGCTTCTGCTCTTCCGCCTGCTTGCGCTTCTGTGCCTCCTGCTCCAGCTGCTTGCGCTCCCTGGCCTTCTCTTCGGCCTCCTTCTGGCGCAGTTGTTCCGCATCCACGGTGTGGGCCTGGACTACATTGACCTTGGGCTCGACCCGCTTCGGAAACAGCTCCCACTCCATGCCGAAGATGAGGAAGAGGACGATCGCCAGGTGCAGCAGGATCGCCAGAGTCACTGCCAGAGGACTGCGTTTGATGATCGAAAACATCAGGACTCCGGCGGTTCCGTGATCAGACCGACACTCGGGGTGCCGGCCGACTGCAACAACACCATCGCCTCGACCACACGGCCGTAGGCCACGCCGGCGTCACCGCGCACCATGATCGGCGTCTTCGGCTTGTACTTCAGCACCGAACTCACCCGCTGGACGAGGTCGTCGGCGGAGACCGGGCGGTCACGCCCCTCCCCCACGTCGATGTAGAAATCGCCCTTGCTGTCGACGGTCACCACCACCGGCTCCTCGTTCTGCTGCTTCAGCGGCTCGGCGTCGGCCTGGGGCAGCTCCACGTCGACCCCCTGGGTCAGCAGCGGCGCGGTGATCATGAAGATCACCAGCAGCACCAGCATGACGTCGATATAGGGCACCACATTGATCTCCGACATGGGCTTG
>JBNLGI010000053.1:0-11443 GCA_050305975.1 Sedimenticolaceae bacterium
CGCCACTACCCGGAGTGGGACTATAAGAGCAAGACCTACAATCCGGACTGGGTCAGCCTTTACGAAAGCCTGCATCCACCCGGCAACGCGGCGCAGATCGACGCCCTGCTGAACAAGCACCAGGCCCTGGCCAAACAGCTCAAGCGGCTGCTCGATCAGCTCAAGCCCCAACAGTATGTCAGGGTGCGCTATCAGGAAGAGGGCAGCGAGCTCGACCTGGATGTCGCCATCCGCTCGCTGATCGAGTACAAGAGCGGCACCCAACCCGATCCCCGTATCAACATGAGCCATCGCAACGACGGTCGCGACATCGCCGTGATGCTGCTGATGGATCTCTCCGAATCGGTGGAGCAGATCCCCGAGGGGTGCCAACAGAGCATTCTGCAGCTGAGCCAGGAGGCTGTCTCCCTGCTCGGCTGGGCCATCGAGCAGCTGGGCGACAGCTTCGCCATCGCCGGCTTCTCCTCCAACACCCGCCACGAGGTGCGCTACCAGCACATCAAGGGCTACGGCGAGCGCTGGAACGACGAGGTGAAGGGCCGGCTGGCCGCCCTGCAGGCGGGCTGGTCGACCCGCATGGGTGCGGCCATCCGCCATGCCAGCCACTATCTGGGGGCACGTCAGGCAGACAAGAAACTACTGCTGATACTCACCGACGGCGAGCCCTCAGACATCGACGTCCACGACGACCGCCTGCTCATCGAAGACAGCCGCAAGGCGGTACAGGAGGCCGACCAGGAGGGCATCTACACCTACTGCATCAACCTCGATCCCCACGCCGACAGCTACGTGCGCGACATCTTCGGCAACCACTACACCGTCATCGAGCGGGTGGAGCGCCTGCCGGAGCAGCTGCCGCGACTGTTCATGGCGCTGACGAAATAGAATTTTGAATGATTAATTTTGAATGTTGAATTGAGGAGTGTGCTCCACACACGCCTTTCAATAAAAGCGCGAGCGAAGCGAGCACCACTAATTCACAATTCACAATTTAGTCTAATCAATCAGCGGGCAATCGAAACGGCAGGATCCGCCCTTCTCCGGTAACTCCCTCACCCCCCTCCATCTTCTCCCCGAGACGTTCCAGGGCCAGCGGAAATTCGCTCATGATACGCCGATGCAGGGCTCTCACATCCTCTCTGTAGTGCACCAGCGTGATCGGAACCGGCTCGTTGATGGAGGCCCTAGGTTCAGCCGAGGCGAATTGCCAGGCGAGTACGATCAGGCGACCGCCCACACCGTCCTGTACCGCATAACCACCCTGGTGATCGATAAAGATGATCTCCCGGCGATCCACAATGGCAAGGAATTGCATCGAGCGGATCGGCACGAACAGGTGCGGCAATTCGGATCGGGCATGCAGCAATCGGCAACGGTTGTAGAGCGGGGCCGGGATCGTCAGACTCTCCCGCGCGAGTTCAGCCGGGCGAAAGAAGGTCTCCTGACTGGTTCTTCTGATCAAAGCCGGCCCCGACACCTAGTCCTCATCGCCCAGTTCCGGATTCCAGCCCAGGGACCTGGCCCGTTCGACAGCCTCGTTATAGATCCGCTGGTGTCGCTCCAGCAGCTCGGGCGGCAATGCCGAAACCCGGTATCCGTACTTTTCCCACTCCCGCGAGACCTGCTCATAGAGACTGTCGATACCCTGCACAGTCCAGCCCTCGCAGGTCTCCGTCTCCGGGATCAAGCCGAACAGCCAGGCGTCACGGATGATGTTGCCAGTGGGATTCATCGCCCCGTGAGGGTCTTTGTCGATACCGGGATAGCGTTTCTGATTGTCCATGGGATCCATTTGCGGGTATTGAGGGAGTGTCTGAATTGTAACAACACTCCCTGTACTCGGCACATACCCCGCCAGCCGGTCTGTTCAGTTGACTAAGTGTTTGATTTCAACACAATCGCGCGGTATGGGTATCCATGAACCAGACAGGGTTTGCGGGTTGAACGCTGGCCAGGAAAGAGTTCTCCCGGACCGATACGATGCATGTATAATTGACTGTTTAAGCCACAATCCCGTCGCCCAGCATGAAACAGACAGACGACCTCCGTATCAAGGCCATCAAGGAACTGAGCCCGCCGGCGCAGATACACCAAGAGCTGCCCATCACCGAACAGGCCGCCACCACCGTTTACGACGCCCGACAGGCCATCCATCGTATCCTGCACGATGAGGACGACCGTCTGCTGGTGATCATCGGACCCTGTTCCGTACACGACCCCGAAGCCGCACTGGACTACGCCGGTCGGCTGCAGCCGGTGCGCGAACGGCTCAAAGCCGACCTCGAAATCGTGATGCGGGTCTACTTCGAAAAACCGCGCACCACCGTGGGCTGGAAGGGACTGATCAACGACCCTACCCTGGACGACCGTTTCGAGATCAACACCGGCCTGCGCCTGGCCCGGAAACTGTTGCTCGACATCAACAACCTGGGCCTGCCCGCCGGTACCGAATACCTCGATCTGATCAGTCCCCAGTACATCGCCGACCTGATCAGCTGGGGCGCCATCGGCGCCCGCACCACCGAGAGTCAGGCCCATCGCGAACTGGCCTCAGGCCTCTCCTGTCCGGTCGGCTTCAAGAATGCCACCAACGGCAGTATGCGGGTGGCCCTCGATGCGATCCGCTCCTCTTCGCGGCCGCACCATTTCCTGTCGGTGACGAAAGAGGGGCGCTCCGCCATCTTCTCCACCCACGGTAACGAAGACTGCCACGTCATTCTGCGTGGCGGCAGTCGCCCCAACTACGACTCCGAGAGCATCAACATCGCCGCCGAGGAGATGGAAAGCAACGGACTCAAGCCACGCTTGATGGTCGACTTCAGCCACGCCAACAGCCGCAAGCAACATCCGCGGCAGCTGCTGGTCGGCCGCGACGTTGCGAGTCAGATCGCTCGCGGCGATCAGCGCATCATGGGCGCCATGATCGAGAGTTTCATCGCCGCCGGGCGTCAGGACCGGATTGAGGGCAAGCCGCTCACCTATGGTCAAAGCATCACCGATGCCTGCATCGGCTGGGACGACAGCGTACCATTGCTGGAAGACCTGGCGGATGCCGTCAGGCTGCGCAGACAATCGGCCAAGGCCGCCTGAAATTACGAGAAGCTGGAGCGAAACCACGGAACGAACCACCACCATGGACTATCCTGATAGGCATAATAGGGTGCGTGTTTCAGGTTTCGCGGCGGTCATGCAGGACCGCGATAAAAACACAATAAATCAAAGACACAGGATGAAGCAGAATGTCTGACGACGCTATAGACCTGCTGGTCATCGGCAATACCACTCCCGAGATTGAAGCCTATCTGGACGAGATCAGGAATGCGGGTGTCGCCGCTCATGCCATTCGAATCGACCATGACGCCGAACAGCTCGGCCAAACACTCAAGACCCAGCGTTCTCTCGACATCCTCATCTACACCCTGGAAGGAAACGAGTTTGGCGTCAGCCAGTTGTTCGGTGTCCTCAGTGTCACCAATCCGCATCTGCCGGTCGTCGCCGTCGCAGAGGAACCGGATGAGGAGAAACGGCTGGAACTGATGCGTCAGGGCGTAGCCGACCTGGTGGTGAGAAAAGATGCCGCGCACCTGGCTCAGGTGGTTTTGCGCGAATACAGGCATCTCAAAATGCTGCGGCGGATGCAGCAGATCGAACGCCAGCTGCAGGAGGCCGAAGAGCGGTGCAATGCCCTCACCGAGAATTCACGGGACGCCATCGCCTATGTCCACGAAGGCATGCATGTGACCGCAAACCAGGCCTACATGGAACTGTTCGGGCTGGCTGGCGAGGATGAGATCGAGGGTCTGCCGATCCTCGATATGATCGCCCCTTCCGAACACAAGTCCTTCAAGAAACTGCTGCGTGATATCAGCGCCGACAGCGAACACTCCACGGAGATGAAGACCAAGTGCCTGCGTAGCGACGGCAAGGAGTTCAATGCGGAGCTGCTGTTTACACCCGCCAGCATCGACGGCGAACCCTGCACACAGGTGGTGATAAGGGATCAGTCGGTATCACGCGAAGTGGAAGAGAAACTCCGACTGCTCAGTACCCAGGATGTGCAGACCGGACTCTATAACCGGCAATATTTCCTCAACCTGTTGGAGAGCGAGACGCGAAATCAATGTGATTTCGGCAATAATAAGCAGACTTTGCTCTATATCACTCTGGACAATTTCAGCGAGATCCGCAACAAGGCCGGCATCAAGTACAGCGATGCATTGCTATTGGAGATCGCAGGCCTGTTGAGGGGCATCGTGGGTCGCGAAAATCTGCTCTCGCGTTTCGGCGATCACACCTTCGCGATCCTCGCCCCTGGCGACCGCCCGGATGAAGCCACGCAACTCGCGCAACGCATCTTCGAACAGGTAAGAGATCACGACTATCGCGACTATACACTGGAACCCAAACCTTCCTGCACCATCGGCATCGCGTTCACATCGGATCAGATCAGCAGCGGACACGAATTCATAACCCAGGCCTACAACGCCTGCGAAAGGGCGCGCAGCGAAGGCATCAGTCTCTATGCCATGAAGACCGGAGAGGTCGTGGCTGAAGACACCACCAGCGCCAGCGAAGCGCATCTGGACCACCTGATACGTTTTGCCCTGGAACATGACCAGTTCTACCTGGTCTATCAGCCGATCGTGAGTCTGCATGGCGACACGCGGGAGAACTATGCCGTGATGCTGCGACTCATGGACGAGAACAAAGAAGAGATACAGCCCGATCATTTCATGAGTCAGGCAGCCGCCATAGGCAAAACCCTGGAGCTCGATCGCTGGGTCATTCGCAATGCCATCAAGGAGCTGGCCAATCAGCGTAAACAGGGACAGAAGATCAACTTTTTCATCCACATCACCGGAGCCTCGCTGGATGACGACACCCTGTTGCTCTTCATTTGTGACTGCCTGCGGGATTATGAAGCCAAAGGTCCCTGGGTTACATTCCAGGTCAACGATAGTGATGCGCGCTCACATCTGCACCAATTGAAAAAGCTGTCAGACGGTTTAAAAAAGATCAAATGCAAGCTCTGTATCGATCATTTCGGTCTGACCAAGAAACCCGAATCCCTCCTTAATGAATTACCCCTCGACTATATCCAGTTCGATGCCTCGTTTCTGGAGGGACTCTCTGAGGATCAGGTCAAGCAGGACAACCTCAATCATCTCAACGAGGGCATCCAGGAAAGAAACATCAAAACCATCGCTTCCGGTGTCGAGGAGGCGAGCAGTCTGGCGATACTCTGGACAATCGGAGTCAACTACATCCGCGGTTACTTCATTCAGGAGCCGACACAGACCATCACCTACGACTTTCCCGGCGAATGAAGATCTGAAGATCAGGAAACAGAGAGACGACAGCGGGGTGCTGTCCGATCACCAGGGAATGAAGTTGTTCCACATGGTCATGGGTCGCGAAGCGTCATGAATATTGTGATTCATCACACGCATGTCGCGTTGAATGAAGTGGGTCGACACGGTCATTGCCTTGATCGACTCCTCCATGGAATCCATGCTGGTCAACATCGGCTCGAGCGTCCGAACATCCTGAGCCATGGAATCCACACTCACCGCCATGGTACGCACATTGGCCGACAATTGGCTGACACTGTCGGTCATGGTCACGATATTGCTGGAAATCAGACTCATATTGGTGTCCACACTCTTGGCCAGATAGTGGACATCTTTGGCAAGGCTGAAAATCAGATAAAAACCGTAGGCTGCCAGCAGAATGAAGGCAAACAAGGTCGGATAGACAATCAGCTCCCAGCGCCTGGCGCTGGTTTCGAAAGCGACTGAGAGACGATCCATCGAATAGGCTTGGCCGCCCTTGTCATCGATAGCATCGGCAGCTTCCGCCAAGAGATCGTTTGTCGTGGTGCTTTCTTTTTTTGTCATGCCGATACTAACCCGGTCACCACCTGCTTGTTACAGGCCATCTTGAATATTAGCACAACAAACATACACCACAATTAAGGAAATCCATTAGCAAAATTCGATTTGTCCAAATTCGTCTGAATTATTTCATTGAAAAAACTGAGGTTAATTCCGATCTACGTGTCTTGAACTGCCCAGAGCGCCTGGCGGAAAAAGATTCCCTACCCGCCCGGCAACAGCGAAACAACTCTCTAGAGCCCGCCGAAGCCGAGCGATTTAGCCTCCCTGCAGCCGATTTCAAGAGGAAATCCCGGATCAGAACTCGCCGCTCGCACCCCGATTCATGATATCGAGGATGTACTCTTTGACCTTGATCGCCTCCTCCTTGAGTTCCGGCGGCAGAGGTTCTCCACCATAGATCATCATGTCCATGTTCAGAGTGATGAGCCAGAGCTTGCCATCATGATCTTCAATCAACGTGATTCGGCATGGCAGGTAGGCGGAGTAGGCATCGGAGTAATCCAGCATCTTGGCCGCGGTGAGCGAATTGCAAAAGAGGTAGATTTTCACAAAACGGTACGCTTCACCCAACTTGGCTTCGATATCCTTGGACAGGGGCAACTCTCCGACGTTGGACATGTTGTGCTCGTTGGCGACGAACTTCATAGTCTGCTCCACTTCCTCTGGAGAAAGACCATCCGCCACGGGAATTTTCCAGATACTCGCTTCTGCAGCACTATTGGATGTCACCAGATGCTGGGCGAACTCCGTGAACACCTCTTGTGCTTGAGGATCGAAGCCTTCAAGCGTTTTGTTGAATTTGACATATACGCCCACTACCGCGATCACCGCCAGCAGTCCGATCAGCGCGAAAATGTTTTTGATAAACCCCATCTCTCTCTCCAGTTGCAAATCTTTATTATCTACTCCGGCGTCTATCACGCCGTATTCCACCTACCCATCAGCGACTATTGGCTTACATAATCCGGGTAGAGAGCAGCCGTCAGGGCGTAGAACTCTTTACTGCCTTTCCCTCGTGGATCCAACTCGTAGACAGCCAAGCCCTCACTGAAGGAGCGCCTGAACACCGTACGCTGACAAAGTCTGTGTTTGATGTACCTTATCCCCGGAAGTGACACAAGCGCCGCGGCCGCTTCATCGGATTCCCGGATTGCATGATGGGTATCCGCCCGATTGATAAAAGAGAGCAATTCAGGACGCTCCCCAGAAACCGCATCGTCGAGGAACTTGAGAAAGCGTTGTGTCGACCAGATGTCGGCCTGGGACGGTGGCACCGGAATGATCACCCTGTCCGCCAACGCCAGGGCCCTTTTCATCGCTTCTATATCCGAGGTACCCACATCGATCAGCACCTCGTCGTAGCCTTGAAGTTTCTTGCGGGAGAGTGCCGAGGAGTCTTTCAGGTTGAGAAACGGCTCGTAACCCTCTTCCATGCGAACTTCGGCCACATCGCTGAGTGTCGCCTGTGGATCGGCATCCACCACCAACACCTCGGCTTCGGCCATCTCCAACCAGACCGCCAGGTTGAAGGTGACTGTACTTTTGCCAGAACCTCCTTTCAAACTACCGATAACCGTTATCATACACTCCCCTATCTGTTGTTATTCTGAGAATGGCAGCGGCCTAGTATCGATCCCTGATCAAACCCGAATCACCCTCCCATGATTGGGAAATGGCAGGCGCAGCCTCAACAGCCAGGCGATACCATGCCCCTTCACTATCCGCCCGACCATCATACCAGTCCGTGCCGTAGCGATTGAGCCGAGCAGGTGGGATCGTCTGCCGTTGTTCGGTACGCCGATCCCAGCCGTAGCCGTTGTAGGCATAGAGGGGGATTCTTCTCTGATACGCCCAATACGGGGCCTGTGGAGTCATGGGTCGTCGCCAGGCGGGATGTTGACGCGCATACCTCTGCCCGTGTCCCCTCTGGCCGTAATGGTCACGCCCCAGCGGGCGGTCGGGACGAAACCTGGGCATAGGATTCATGCCCTGAGCATAGGCGGGTGGAGGGTAGTGCTGTTGCGGCATCCGCAGCGGCCGGCCATAGGCTGGCGGCATGCCCCCCCAGGGCAAAGCGGCATAAGCAGGCGCCGCATAAACATCGGGATTCCAGGAACCTGGAGGCATTGACGCATAAGGCGTATATCCGTTGTATCCCATCGAATAGGCCACCGGAGGATACGACCATGCGGGTTGCCGGGGAGTCGGGGGCGTGGCAGTGCGGGCAACCGGATTCAATGGACGAAAGACATAGCGATCGGGTATCTGCACCTGCAGGGAGCGATAGCGTATCTGACGATCGAGTTGGCTTTGTCGTGCCGGCGCCAGCGGCCTGAAACGGTACCCCTGAGCAGACCAAGGCTGATCCGCCGTGCGCCTGGGCATACGCCCAACCGGCGTTCCAGACGGACGCCAACCTGCTGTGGACCAGGGCTGGAATTGCTGAGGATTCTCAGCCGGAACCGCTGGAACGTATGCCGGGCCACCATTCACCCGGGCTCCTCCCCAGTGGGAGGAATCAGCGGGCCGTGGATAGACGGGACGCTGCGGCAATTGTGAGGCATTGGTGCCATCCCACGGGCGAAATCGAAAACCTTGTTCCCGCATCGACCTGGCCGTTTCGGCATAGCGCGGTATCGCCGGTCGCTCCGCCGGCATGGCATGGGAGGGATAGCGGGAGAGTGCCGGCATACCGGCCCCATGGGAGGCAACGCCTTCCGGATAGGCTGCGGGCGTCCTCCACACCTCGGCGCCAAGGGACCACTGTGGGGCCGCAATCAAACCAGCAAACAAAAGCATCCAGCCTTGATGTCTCATTAAAAAATCTCCCGCTCAGTGTTCTCTACTGTAAGCCCGGCTACTGTTTTGCCTAGGGCCCGCAAGAACGGTCAGCTTCACAGTGTAACGGCAAAATCCCACCTAAAAAACCTACCTCGACCATGTTTCCTCGATCCCGACTCCTTCTGCCCGATGCAATCGCGTATTCCTCCGGCAACCTATTGGGAGCGAAATCTCGGCGCTTCTGAACCCATTGGAAAGGCATACCTCGATGGCGCACCCCGCGTCGGCTTGTCGAGTCTTGGATCGGGGCGGAAATAATAAGTGGGAGGCTGCCCGCCCATCGGATAGCCTTCGTAGGCGCTCTCCTGCCCCCCCGACTGCGGGTGATTCGGATCTGAAAGGATCTGTTCCTGGCGCTCGTTACGCGTCCGGTTTCGCACCTGCTCCTCGGGGACGATGGGGCGGAATCGATAACCCTCCAGGTGCGGAGTTATGGTATGTCGCTGCTCAATGGGCCGATAGGTGCCTGGCGGTAAGCCGAAAGGCTGATCGGTATAGTCCTCGACTGCCGGTATCCGGTTCGTTTGCGGTTCACGCCTCTCAGTCTCAGGGCCACTGCCCTGGTCAAGGGGACGCCAACGGTAGTGGTCGCTGCCGGGTGGTGAAGTTGGAGCGAACTGTGGAGTCCGGTAGAGGGTTCTCGGGTACGCGCTGTAGGCATCCTCCGCCGATACCACGCCGCCATATACCGCCAGAATCAAGGCAGAGAGTGTACAGACGAACAGGCGCATAGGCGACAACACCGCATATCAATGACGCTTCTGGCTAACTATAGACCAATGCCTTGAGGGCAAGGCGTCGCCATTCTGATCCTCGGCGGCACACGCTATTTGAGACGGATGCCCCGGCGCGGCGACCGCTTACGAACGGGAAACGGCGACACGTTCGAGACCGCCTTGCGTTTCGCCGCCACCTCGTCACGCTGCTCAACGGACTTTTCGCCCCCATTAGCGCCCGAAGCCGACTTCTCCGGTTTCGCCTCGGAGCCGCGTTCAATCTTGGGACTGGTGCTCGCGACCTTTTTCTTGGCCTGCTTCTTGAGAGCGGAAGGACGCTTTTTCGGCTTCGGAGCCGCCTTCTTCTTCACAGTCTGTCGTTGAATGGCGGGTTCTGCCGCTGCCTTCTCCCGACTCTCGGGCGTCTTCGATTGCAGTGCCGTCTCTGCCTCCGACTCAGCGCTCGTCGAATCTCCTATGTCCGCTTCAACGATCTCCCTTTCGGCCTCCTCCGTGCCTGTCGCGACCGTAGCGCTCGATGCGGCCTGAGCCGGCGGTTTCGCCGCCATCGATGTCGGCGTTTCGGCCTGGCCTCCACTCTGTGCCGGTGCGGCGGGAGGGGCGCCGCTCGGCCCCTGGTCGCCACCCGCGCCCTCAGCGGCCTGCGGCAGGGTATCGGCCTGCTCACCGGCAGCGGGCTTTGCGGCCCGGCCCAGACGCTGGAACAACAGCAGGAACAAACCGCGGAAGAGATAGAAGACCAGCGTCATCAAGCCGATCGCACCCCCCCAGATCCGGGCCGCCAGTGACGGCCGCCTGTCAGCGGCCGTTTTGGGTTCGGAGTCGCTCTTGGGGGCGGGGGCCGGCTCTGCGGGAGCCTTGGCGAGCGCTTTCGGCTCCTGCTCCCGTTCCAGCTCTGCGATCTGCGCGCCCTCTGGCGCGGTTGCGGCAGCCACCTCGAGCAGGTCCTTGCTGGCGGCGATGCAGCCGAGCGGGATCACGATCAGTGTCAGCACGGTGGAGACCAATACGCCGGAGGCGAGGGAGATGGCCATGCCCTGGAAGATCGGATCGAAAAAGATAACCGACGAGCCGCACACCAGGGCCAGGGCGGTGATCATGATGGGACGGGTCCGGGTCTTGCACGCCATGATGACCGACTCGACCACCGAGGCGCCCTGCTGGATCTGATGGATGGAAAAGTCGACCAGCAGAATAGAATTACGCACGATGATGCCGGCAAGCGCAATCCAGCCGATCATCGAGGTGGCGGTGAACTCGCCACCCCACCCCATCTGGAAAAAGATGAAGTGGGCCGGAATGATACCCAGCAGAGTCAAGGGAATCGGCGCCATGATCAGAGCCGGAATCCGGAAGTTGCCGAACTCCCAGACCACCAGGATGTAGATCAGCACCAGGGCGACGGCAAAGGCGGCGCCCATGTCGCGGAAGGTCTCGTAGGTGACGGTCCACTCGCCCGCCCACTCGATCGCGGTGGTGGAGTCGTTGGGCGGCGCGCCCAGCCAGTGCGGCTCCACCGCCACACCGTCCGGCGCCACGTACTCGTGCTCTTTCAACAGGTCCTGAACCTGGATCATGCCATAGACCGGAGCGGCCAGCTTGCCGCCGACCTCGGCCACCACGTACTCCACATCGCGCAGATCCTTGTGGTAGATGATCGGGTCCTCCCACACCTGCTCGAATCTGCCCAGCTCCCGCAAGGGCAGATTCACCCCGGAACCGGCGGGGATCGGCAGATCGCCGAGTCGGGTGATCTCGGAACGCTCGGCCAGCGGCACCTGCATCTTGATATTGATCGGCTCGTGACCGGCACGCTGCTTCACATCACCGAGCGGCGATCCCCCCAGGGCCATACCCAGATTGCGGTTGATGGTGTCAACCGAGATGCCGCGCCGTACCGCCTTCTCCGTGTCCACGGTAAAGCGCCAGTACTGATAGGGGTCGCGCATGTAGTTGTCCACGTCGCGC
>JBNLGI010000054.1:0-13633 GCA_050305975.1 Sedimenticolaceae bacterium
CCACTCAAAAACTCAAAACTCGATAACATCACGCCATGCTCTGGTAATAGAGATTCTGCGGGTGTTTCGCCTCGGTGAAGAAGTGGTAGCGCTCCAGCACCAGGCCGAGGTACTGGATGACGAAGGCGGCGATGGGCAGCCGCGCCGACTCCAGCGCGTAGCCGAGCACGATCAGCACCACCGGCAGGACGAAGACCATCAGCAGGAAACCGTAGCGCACCATCAGCAGGAAGCCCTCCGACTTGTGGTGGAAGAACTCCCGCGTGTTGAAGGAACCGCCCATGAAACCCTGCGCCTTCTGGTGCAGCTGGCTGTGGTGCACGCCGATGGCCGACTGCAGGTCCACTTTGCAGCGGGTGCTGGTGTTGCGGTAGAGCGAAATGCCGCGGGTGACGGCGCCGAGCAGGGTCGCGATCACCGCCCAGGTACCGTAGAAGGCGACCAGGTTGGTGCCCTGGTAGGCGGAGAAGGCGGCGGCCAGCATGAAGCCCGAAGCGACCCCCAGGAACAGGAAGTTGCCCACCGTCAGCGGCGAATGCCAGGCCTTGATGAAGCGCAGGCTGGCATAGATCATCGCGGTGCAAAGAAACAGCACGAAACTGGCGACCGTGCCCAGAGCGCCGACGATCAACGTGGCGTCCACCGGCAGGGTGGAGGAGACCACGAACAGGGGATCGGTCCAGCCCAGGTAGTGGAAGAGACCGTAGAGAAAGGTCAGCGCCATGGCCGCGGGCAGCGCGATCACCTCGCGCGAGAGCCAGGAGGTGCGCCATTGGGTGGCGGCGCGCCAGGCCCGCTCGGGACGGCCCAGATGGAACACCGAGGCGACCAGACCGCCAATCAGCAGCAGCAGCGCCATCAGGCTGCCGAGAGCGTAGAAGTGGTCACTCTGCGCCGGCAACAGGTTGGCCAGGGAGTAGAGCTGGCCGGTGAAGAGGGCCAGGAACAGGCCCTGACCGGCGCCGATCAGGGTCGTCAGAAAGATTACCGAGAATGCGGGATGCATCTTTATTCTCCAAATATCTTGAATTTTGAATTGGGGTGTTCGCTTCGCTCACGACTTTTATCTCCCCCTCCCCCTGGCCCTCTCCCGCAAGGGGAGAGGGAATCCGCCCGGAAAGCCAGGAGCCTTCTGAAAGCCCCTCTCCCCTCGCGGGAGAGGGGTTGGGGAGAGGGGGACTAAAAGGCCCTGTGCACAGCACACTCAACCAATTCAAATTTCAACATTCAAAATTCATAATCAAAAACATCACCAGGCCACGTCGTCCAGGGTCTCGCCCGCCTCCGGCTTGGGCAACTGCTCCTTCTTGAGCGGATTGTCGGCGCGCACCAGTTCGTCCTCGTGGATCTGGATGCGGGTCTTGCGCCGCGGCAGGTAGTGGTTGGCCGGCTTGGTGCCCCACTCCGGCTGCAGCGGGTAGCCGCCCTGCTCGCGGATCGCCACCGAGACCACCGAATTGGGATCGTGGATGTCGCCGAAGAGCCGCGCATTGGTCGGGCAGGCCAGCACGCAGGCCGGCTTGCGCCGCGACTCGGGCAGGCTGGTGTCGGTGATGCGGTCGACGCACAGGGTGCACTTCTTCATCACCCGCTGCTTCTCGTCGATCTCGCGCGCGCCGTAGGGGCAGGCCCAGGAGCAGTACTTGCAGCCGATGCACTTGTCGTAGTCGACCAGCACCACCCCGTTGTCCTTGCGCTTGTAGGAGGCGCCGGTGGGGCAGACCGGCACGCAGGGCGGATCCTCGCAGTGCAGGCACGACTTGGGAAAGTGGTAGGTCTCGGTATGGGGGAAGACCCCCGCTTCGTAGGTCTGCACCCGGTTGAAGAAGGTCCCGGTGGGATCCTCGTCGTAGGGACGCGGGTCGGTCATGGGACCGGCCCAGCCGGAGGTGTGCCACTCCTTGCAGCGGGTCACGCAGGCGTGGCAGCCGACGCAGACGTTGAGGTCGATTACTAGCGCTAGTTGTGTCATTCGTTTCTTTCCAATTTTGAATTTTGAATTATTAATTCTGAATTGAGGCGTTCGCTTCGCTCACGGTCTTGATCTCCCCCTCTCCCTGGCCCTCTCCCGCAAGGGGAGAGGGAATCTGCCCGGCGAGCTGGGTGCCTCTGAAAGCCCCTCTCCCCTTGCGGGAGAGGGGTTGGGGAGAGGGGGAGATCAAAACCGTGAGCGAAGCGAACACATCAACTCAAAACTCATAACTAAAAACTCAAAACTTCCGAAGGACAAGAGATGACACAACTAGCGCTAGTAATCGACCTCAACGTCTGCGTCGGCTGCCACGCCTGCGTGACCAGCTGCAAGGAGTGGAACACCTCCGGCTGGGCCGGTCCCATGACCGACCAGCGTCCCTACGACGAGGATCCCACCGGCACCTTCTTCAATCGGGTGCAGACCTATGAGGCAGGGGTCTTCCCCCACACCGAGACCTACCACTTTCCCAAGTCGTGCCTGCACTGCGAGGATCCGCCCTGCGTGCCGGTCTGTCCTACCGGGGCCTCCTACAAACGGGAGGACAACGGCGTGGTGCTGGTCGACTACGACAAGTGTATCGGCTGCAAATACTGCTCCTGGGCCTGCCCCTACGGCGCCCGTGAGATCGACGAAAAGCAGCGGGTGATGAAGAAGTGCACGCTCTGTATCGATCGCATCACCGACATGAGCCTGCCCGAGTCCCAGCGCAAGCCCGCCTGCGTGCTGGCCTGCCCGACCAATGCCCGCCTGTTCGGCGACGTGCATGATCCCAACTCGGTGGTCTCGGTGGCGATCCGGGAGGAGGGCGGCTATCCGCTGCAGCCGGAGTGGGGCACCAAACCGGCCAACCACTACCTGCCGCGGCGCAAGACCCGTATCCAGATCCACGAGGACGAGCTGGTGCGCGCCGACAATCCGCTCAAGAAAGAGCAGCTGCCGACGCCGGAGGCGGGGGAGACGTTGGATGACGTCGCATGGTGATTTTTTTAATTATGAATTTTGAATGTTGAATTTTGAATTGGCGGTGTGCGCATTGCGCATGCTGGATTTGGTCCCCCTCTCCCTGGCCCTCTCCCGCAAGGGGAGAGGGAATCAGCCCGGGAAACTGGGCGCCTTCTGAAAGGCCCCTCTCCCCTCGCGGGAGAGGGGTTGGGGAGAGGGGGATTCAATAACCGTGAGCGAAGCGCACGCCCCATTCAAAATTAACAATTCGAAATTAAAAATTGTTTTCGGAGAAAAAAGATGCATCCCGCATTCTCGGTAATCTTCTTAACGACCCTGATCGGCGCCGGCCAGGGCCTGTTCCTGGCTCTCTACACCGGTCAGCTCTACTCCCTGGCCAACCTGCTGCCGGCGCAGAGCGAAAGCTTCTATGCCCTGGGCAGCCTGACCGCCCTGGCGCTGCTGATCGGCGGACTGGTCGCCTCGGTGTTCCACCTGGGCCGTCCCGAGCGGGCCTGGCGCGCCGCCACCCAGTGGCGTACCTCCTGGCTTTCGCGCGAGGTGATCGCGCTACCCGCGGCCATGGCGTTGACCTTCCTCTACGGCCTGTTTCACTACCTGGGCTGGACGCAACCCCTGTTCGTCGTCTCCGAGACCCTGCCGGTGGACTTCACCCTGATCATCGGCGCCCTGGGCACCGTCGCCAGCTTCCTGCTGTTCCTCTGCACCGCGATGATCTATGCCAGTCTGCGCTTCATCAAGGCCTGGCATTCGCCGTTGACGGTAGGCAACTTCCTGTTCCTCGGTATCGCCTCGGGCTTCATGCTGGCGGCCGCTTTCTCCGCCTACCAGGAGACCAATCTGGTCGCCTTCTACGGCACCTGGGCGGTGATCGCGACCCTGCTCGGCGCCATCACCCGCGGCGTCTCGCTCTATCGCAACACCAGCACCCGCTGCAAGGTCGATCTGCAATCGGCCATCGGCGTGCATCACAGCCAGCTGCAACAGAAGGCGCAGGGCTTCATGGGCGGCTCCTTCAATACCCGGGAGTTCTTTCATCACAAGTCTGAAGGCTTTCTGCTGATGGTGCGCTACGGTTTTCTGCTGATGGTCTTCATTCTGCCGGTGGTGCTTATCGTGCTCGCCTATTCCCTGGAGTCGACCCGGCTGCCTATCGCCGCCTTCGTGATCCAGTACCTCGGCCTGGTGCTGGAGCGCTACCACTTCTTCACCGAGGCTAAGCATCCGCAGAATCTCTATTACCAGAGCATGGCGTGATGCTGTGGCGTATTGAGTATTGAAATTATGGTGATGTGCGCTTTGCGCAGGTTTTTTTAGATCCCCCTCTCCCCAACCCCTCTTCCGCGAGGGGAGAGGGGCTTTCGAGAGGCGCCTGGTTCTCCGGCAGATTCCCTCTCCCCTTGCGGGAGAGGGCCAGGAAGAGGGGGAGTGTAACGTGAGCGCAGCGAACGCATTCATTCAAAACCAGTACCAGGCCCATCAATTTTCTTGCGCGAGGAGTTCGCTATGAACCGTTATCTGATCACCTTGTTGCTTTTCTTCTCCACCGCCGTTCGGGCCGATGTGTTGGTGCTTGTCCACGGCTACCTTGGCAGCGCCGCGTCCTGGGATATCAGCGGCGTTACCCCGGCTCTGGAGCGTAACGGCTGGCAGCGCGCGGGGGTGCTCTCGCCCCGTGGACTGATCCCCGTCAGGGCGCAGGCCAAGGGCGACAAGTTCTACACCGTCGAACTCCCCTCCATGGCGCCGGTGGCGGTGCAGACCGATCTATTGCGCCGCATGGTCGCGGCGATCGAACAGCGTCATGCGGACGAGCCGCTGATCCTGGTCGGCCACTCGGCGGGCGGGGTGGTGGCGCGCATGCTGCTGGTGCAGGGCGGGGTGAAGAATCCCCAGGCGCTGATCACCATCGCCACACCCCATCTCGGCACCCTGCGCGCCGTCGAGGCGCTGGACGAGACCGACGATCCCTTCCCGATCAGCGTGGTGAAGGAGTTTTTCGCCGGCGAGCTCTACGGCGTGGTGCGTGACTCCTGGGAGGTGCTGCTCGACCTCACCCCGGAGCAGCCGGGTAACTTGCTGTTCTGGCTCAATCGTCAGCCCCACCCCGACATCGCCTACGTCTCGGTGGTGAGACCCGGGCCCATCGGCGCCGGTGATGAACTGGTGCCCGCCTTCAGCCAGGACATGAACAACGTGAAAGCCTTGCAGGACCGCTCCCAGGTCCTCACCCTGCCGGTCAGTCATGGTCTGCAACCGGTTGACGGTCGGGTTCTGGCGGAGGTGCTGTCCGGTCTGTAGCACCGGCTGCTGGGGGTGGTCAGCCCATGCCGGGCGATGAGGCTGCGGGGATGATGTCGAGATCATCCTGCAGGAACTCTGCCATGAAGCGGGCCTCGGAAACGGGACGGCCGAAACGGAATCCCTGCACCACGGGACACCCCTGCGCCAGTAGAAAGTCTGTCTGCTCTGCCGTTTCGACACCTTCGGCGACGGTGGTCAGGTTCAAGGCCGATGCCATCGCGATAAAGGCCTTGACCAGTTCATCATCGCGGTGGCTGCGGCCGATGCCATGGACGAAGCTGCGATCGATCTTCAGGCATTCGACCGGGAAGCGCGTCAGATAGTTGAGCGCCGAATAGCCGGTGCCGAAGTCGTCGAGGGCGATGCGCACACCCCGCTGGCGGAACGCTTCCAGTGTCTGCTGCACGCGTGGGGAGTCCTGCAGCAGCGCGCTCTCCGTGATCTCGATCCATAGCCAGTGCGGACTGCAGCCCGTCTGCGTCAATACCTCATCGATCAGGGCCGGCAGGTCGTCCTCGATGAATTGACGCGTGGAGACGTTGACCGCCAGGTGCAGCGGCCGTTCACGACCCTGATTCCAGCGCGCCGCCGCTTGCGCTGCGCTGCGCAGAACCCAGCGTCCTATCGGCACGATCGCGCCGGTCTCTTCGGCCAATGCGATGAACTGATCGGGGGAGAGAAAACCGAGTGTTGGATGGTGCCAGCGCAGCAGTGCTTCGGCACCCACCACCGACTCCGGTTCGAGCAGGTTGAACTGCGGCTGGTAGTACAACTCCAGACCGTTGCCGTCACAGGCCTTGTGCAAAGCGTCTTCCAGCGCCAACCGGTGGCGTACGGCGTCGCCCAGCTCATCCCGGTAGTATTCGGTACGGGCGCGCCCTGTACGTTTGGCCTGGTACATGGCCGTGTCGGCGTGGGCGAGCAACTGTTCGATCTGCTCGCCATCCTGCGGGTAGAGGGCGATTCCGATGCTGGCGGTACTGCGCACATCACGGTGGCCGATGTGGAGCGGGGGCGCCAATTGCTCGTGCAGCTTGGAGACGATCACTTCCACATCGTGGGGACTTCCGAGGTCGGGTGCGACGAAGACGAACTCGTCGCCCCCGAGGCGCACCAGCAGGTCGTTGGACCGCAGACAGCAGCTCAGCCGCTGTGCAACCTCGCACAACATCTCATCGCCCGCGCTGTGACCCATGCCGTCGTTGATCGACTTGAACTCGTCCAGATCGAGCAGCATGACGGCGACCTGTTTCCTCTGGCGGCTGGCGTCCTTCAGCATGCCGGGGGCACGCTCCTGCAGTGCCTGCCGATTCGCCAGACGGGTCAGCGGATCGGTACTGACCAGCGATTCGATCAACTCCAGCTGTTCCAGCTTCTCGCTGATATCGCGGCCGAATCCGAGCACGCTGCAGATCCTGCCGGACTCGTCACGCTCGGCCACGAAGCGGATCTGGTGGACCTCGGTGCGGGAGGCGCCGGGCGGGGTGATATTGACCTCCAGCATCACCTCGTTGCCTTCCCGGGCTACCCGTTTAATGGTCTCCTGGATCTGTGTCAGGGGGGCGCAAACTTCGCTTGGGATGGGAGGGGGTGGCTGATCCTTTCCTTGCCGGTTGCCGATCAGCGTTTCCAAGGGCACATCATTGAGCCGAGACATGGCCGGATTGGCATAGAGCAGCCGACCCTGGGGATCCCAGCGTGCGATGTTGTCGCCGGCATTCTCGGCCAGGGTGCGGAACTCGCGCTCCTTCGCCAGCAGCGCCTGCTGTGCCCGCACCTGCTCGCTGACGTCACGACCGACGGCGACGGCACCGCAGATCGCGCCGCTGGCGTCATGTTCGGGGGCAATCATGATGCTGTGAACCGTGAGTTCGCCTTGAGGGTTGGGCACGATCAGCTCCGCCATGCCGCTCTCCCCCGTGGCCAGGGTGCGTGCGAGTTGCTCCTCATAGGCGGCTACTCCGCGCATACCGGGTGGTGCCGCTTCACTTGGCCTGCGTCCGACGATCCGCTGGGGTGAGACCTTCAAGACCCGCTCCTCGATCTCGCGGTTGCAGTAGATCGCACGCAGGTCCAGGCCATAGCGGATGATGTTGTCCGGGGAGTTCTCGGCCAGGGTGCGAAATTCGCGTTCGCGTTCGCGCAGATCGTTTTCGATGCGCCGCTGTTCACTGACGTCCCTGGCCCGCGCGATCAGGTAGCGCACCCGGCCTTCGTGGAGGTTGGCCTGTATCTGAAAGCTGTAGATTCTATGGCTGTCTTCGTCTGTCCAGTCGATTTCGAGCTGCTGCTGTTCGACCGAGCGTTTCGCCCGCAGCAGGCGCTCGTGAAGCGTATGCGCATGGTGAGCGAACAGGCCGCACTCGGCGATCGTGCGGTTGAGCAGCAGCTCCTCGGGGATAGGGGTGACGCGCAGAAGGCTCCGGCTGACGTAGACCAGGCGTAAGTCGGCATCCGTCGCGAGTAAGAGATCATCCGCGCATTCCAGCAGAAGGCGGAACAGCGCGCTGTCGCCCCTGCTTTCGGTGGTGTGGTCGTTGTTGTTCAGCATCGGCTCTTCAGGCCATTCAAACAATGCAGACTGGAGCTTATGGGCCAGAGTTCAATCAATTCCACCTAACCCGGCATTGAGGGAAATGGCCAAGTTGAGTCAAATAGCATAAAAAGCCCTTCATAGAGTGGTGGACAAGGTGGTTTAAGGCTGCCGCCTGCTATCGCTGTGTCCTATTGAGCGCAGCGTAGCCGCATGATAAGGCCTGAATGATCAGTCCATGCACCTGATTACCCGTGACGCCGATTGGGAAATGCGTATTAACCGAGGGGGCCCATCAAGCATATATGGCGTCCGTTTTTCTCAAATCTTGAGAAAATCGACTTAATGTGGCAGAAATCTTACCGGTCCTTGATTGGATTGGGTTCCACACCGCCGGAGATCCCAGTGAGCTGCAGAGCGAGCGGCATCGGCGCATGGATGCCTGAACCGGGTAGTGGCACCCGGGTGGGCCGCGCTGATTCCGGTGCTCTGGCTTGTGGAGGTCAGTCCTGGCGGAACTGGAGAGAACACCAGGCAGGCGTCTAGCCACCTTTCTGCCTGCCGACTGAAAGGCTTGACTCCCTCACGTGGATCGTTCAGCTTTCTTTGCTTCTTGCTCGACTGGATCCATTCATATGGTGGACGACAAATCGCTTCAATCCGACCATCCCACTGCGCAACAGGCCATCGAACGCTTCTGCAACGGCTGCAACTGTTCACAGGCGGTGTTGAGCCTGTATGCCGGTCGCTACGGCCTCGACGAGTCGCTGGCCTTGCGCATCGCCACCGGGCTCGGCGGCGGCGTGGGCCGCATGGGCGGAGTTTGTGGTACCCTGACCGGCGCCGCGCTGGTATTGGGGCTGGAACAGGGCCCTCACATCCGGGGTGGTCAGAATGCCAAGGAGGCGACCTATGCCGCCACGCGACAACTGCAGCAGCGCTTCATCGAGCGCCACGGCAGTAACCAGTGCCGGGAGCTGCTGGAGAAGGATCTGAGTATCGACGATGAGTATCAACAGGCCCGTGAGCTGGGATTGTTCAAGAACCGTTGCCCGAATTACCTGGAGACGGTGGTGACCCTGCTCGACGAATGGTTCGCAGAGAAACAAGCCAACATGAAACAGAAAATCCTCACCATGCTCGAACTCCAGGACGCCATGAACCGCAAGGTCAATCCCGACTGGCGCGATGCGGGCTACCCCTGGTACCGGGCGATCTGGACCGAGTGCGCCGAGATGCTCGACCACTACGGTTGGAAGTGGTGGAAGCACCAGAAGCCCGACATGGCGCAGGTGCATCTGGAGATCGTCGATATCTGGCACTTCGCCTTGAGTGATCTGATCCTGCACAACGACTCCATGGAGAAGGCTGCGGAACTGGCGCTCGAAGGTTTGAACCGGCAGGTCGGCGACATCGATTTCAGAAGCTCGATCGAACACCTGGCCATGGCCAGCATCCAGCACCAGTCGGCCGACATCGGCCGCTTCGCCGAGGTGATGAAGGCGGCCGATCTGGGTTTCGATGAACTCTTCAAGACCTACGTGGGCAAGAACGTGCTCAATTTCTTCCGCCAGGATCACGGCTACAAGGAGGGGAGCTACGTCAAACTCTGGAACGGCCGCGAGGACAACGAGCACCTGGCCGATATCCTCGCCAGTCTCGATGCCGACAGCCCCGGCTTCAGCGAAGAGGTCTATCAGCGTCTGGAGCAGGCCTATCCTGCGGGCTGATACCACCCATTAGGTATTTCGTATGCCATTGGTCGCGTGATATTTTCTGAACCAATTTGCCTACGCTTCGCTTTCGGTTCGATTTCGAAAAATTGAATCAAAATAGGCACTTACGCGCATTTTTCCCTAAAGATATTCATTCCCGCGTCGCTAAATCGGTGCAATTGTCTCCGCCCGATTCATAACGGATTCCAACAATAAAGGCAGCGCGCGAATGAAAATCAACCAACCTGTATCGAACAGGGAAAGGGATGTTCTCGACACCCATAACATCCTTTCCACCACCGACCTGAAAGGCGCCATCAGCTACATCAATCCGGATTTCCTGGAGATCAGCGGCTTCACCGCCGAGGAGTTGTGCGGCAGGAACCATAACATCGTACGCCATCCCGACATGCCGCAGGCGGCCTTCGAGAACCTGTGGTCAACCGTGAAGTCGCGTCGTCCGTGGATGGGCATCGTCAAGAACCGCTGCAAGAACGGGGACCACTACTGGGTCGACGCCTTCGTCATGCCGATTCAGAAGGGAGGGGAAACCGTCGAGTATCAGTCCGTCCGCACCAAGCCCAGGCGGGAATGGATCGAACGGGCCGAATCGATCTACAAGCGGCTGCTCGAGGGCAAGGACTTCAAGCTCGGTCTGGCGGGCCGGGTCAGCCTCGGCCAGAAGCTGATCGTGGGCAATCTGCTATCGATGACGCCGGCGTTGCTGCTTGACATGCTGCCCCTGTTCGCATCGATGAGCGGTCTCGGATTCGCGCTTACCGCCTTGTTGATCATAGCGGTCAATAGCGTGTTGATGAGGCCGTTCCGCAAGGTCGTGGCCGAAGCCCGTGAGGTTTACGATCAACCGGCCATGCGCCGTATCTACACGGGGCGCGATGACGAGATCGGCCAGATCCGGCTGGCGCTGCAGATGCAGGATTCCCAGGTCAACGCCATCGTCGGGCGTCTTTCGGACACCACGTATAAGCTCTCCGAGCTCGCCGGAGTGACCCGTACCACCTCGGAACAGGCCAGCGAAGGGGTGGAGCAGCAGCAGTCGGAGCTGACCATGGTGGCGACCGCCATGACCGAGATGGTCGCCACCGTGCGCGAGATCGCACGCAATACGGTACTGGCCGCGGAGGCGACCGTCGCGGGCCAGCGGGAGTGCGCCGCGGGCCGTGAGGTGGTGGAACGGAGCATCGGCTCGATCAACGCCCTCTCCGATGATGTGCAGCGGGCTGCGGAGGTGATCGTCCGACTCTCCCAGCAGAGCACCGATATCGTCAAGGTGCTCGATGTGATCAAGGAGATCGCCGAGCAGACCAACCTGTTGGCGCTGAACGCGGCGATCGAGGCGGCGCGGGCCGGTGAGTACGGACGCGGCTTTGCCGTGGTGGCCGATGAAGTGCGCACCCTGGCCAGCCGCACTACCGATTCGGCGCGGGAGATCGAGGAGATGATCGAGCGCCTGCAGACCGGCAGCAGGCAGGCGGTGGCGGTGATGGAGCAGAGCCGGGTCGAGGCCGACAACAGCGTCGATCTGGCGGCCCGGGCGGGCGGTGCTTTGGAGCGTATCTCCGGGGTGATCGACAACATCAACGACATGAACCACCAGATCGCCACCGCTTCGGAGGAGCAGAGCGCGGTGGCGGAAGAGATCAATCAGAACGTCGTCAACGTCAACAAAGTGGCCGATCACACCTCGGAAGGGGCCCAACGCAGTGTTGAGGCCAGCGCACAGATGGTGGCCGCCATCGACCGGCTCGAGCATCTGGTGGTGCAGTTCCGGCGCTGATCGGGTCGGTTGTCGCAGGGATGGGTTCTCTGTCCCTGCCTGTCGTCACAAGAGGCTCAGTTCGGACCGGTTTTTCTGTCCCGGCACAGTCGGATGTCGGCTCAGCCGCGTCATCTCATGTCATCGGCGAGGCCGCTGCCAGAAGTAGTCGAACCTGAATGAGTCGGCAAATCCGGCCCATTCCTGGTCCGGTCGGTTTATCTCTGCAGCCCCGAATGGGCTATCCTGAGTCTGGGATTGACTCGACAGGACGCTTACCCCTCATGTTCTATCGTGCTGGATGCATGCTTCTGGGATGGTCGTTGATCACGGGCCTTGCGTGGTCGGGCGAGGATCTGGTGACGGCGCAAGCCGCCTATCGGCAGGAGACGCTGACCGGGTTTACCCGCGAGCGCACGCGGCTGCTGTTGTCGGCCGAGACCGGCGGACGGGTGTCGGAGGTCAATGGCGATGTCGGCGACCTCACCCGCGAGGAGTTCCCCTTCGCCTGTCTCGATCAGACCTTCATCGACCTGGAACTGGCCGCCAACCGGGCGGAACAGGAGGCGCTGCGGGTGGACCTGGACTACTTCGGCAAGGAGGTGAGACGCATCCGTCAGTTGCTGGCGCAGAAGAGCTCGTCCGAGAGCCAGCTCGACGCGGCCGTACGCAACCTGGACAAGACCGAAGTGCAGCTGGAGGCCCTGAAGATCGCCGGGCAGACCTTGAGGGAGCGCAAGGTGCGCCACTGTATCCGCAGCCCCGCCGGCTGGCGTGTCATCAGTCGGCAGGTGGAGCCCGGGGAGTGGATCAATGCCGGTCAGCCGGTGGTGGAGATCGGCGACTACCGCAGTCTGCTGGTGCCGTTCGCGCTGAGCATGCCCGAGTACCAAGCTCTGCAAGGTCTGGACGATGATCTCTCTCTGCGTTTGCCGCAACGGGGTGAGACGCTGCCCGCACGTCTGCTGCGGGTCTCCCCCGCCTTCGACCAGGCCTCGCACAAAATCCAGGTCGAACTGGAGATCGCTGAGGGCATCGACGACCCGCGCGGCGGCCTGCGCGCGGAACTCACCCTGACCATCCCGCTCAATAGCGGGGCGGTGGTGATGCCCGAGTCGGCGCTGTTGAAGCGTTACGAACAGTTCTGGCTGAGGCGGCCCGACGGCGAGGAGGTCGGGGTGGTCTACCTGGGACGCGAGGAGGGTCCCGAGGGAGCCGTAGTGCGGGTGGCTTCGCCAGAGGTCAAGGCCGGCGACCGTTTTCAGCGCCATCCGGAGTAACCACCCGTGCGTGGTGTCGTTGCCTTCTCTCTCAAACAGCGCGTCTTCTACAACCTGATGTTCGTGGTGTTGATGGTGGTGGGCTTCATCACCCTGTTCGCCCTGCCGGCCGAGCGCTATCCCAACTTCGGCTTCGGCGAGGTGATCATCTCCACCATCTACCCCGGCGCCTCCCCGGTGGAGGTGGAGAGCCTGGTCACACGCAAGATCGAGGAGGCGCTGGAGCGGGTCGACGACGTGGAGTGGATCAACGCCACCTCCTTCAGCGGGCGCTCGAATATCCGTCTCAAGTTCGTCGATGACAGCGACTACGACGCCCTCTTCGACGAGGTCCGTTTCGAGGTGCTGAACATCCTCGGCGAGCTGCCCGAGGGGGTCGACCCACCCAGCCTGCTCAACGCCAAGGTGCAGGACTGGCTGCCGGTGCTGACCCTCAGTCTCGCCGGTGAGCACGGCAACCGGGCGCTGGCGCTGATGGCCGACGAGATCAAGATCCGCTTACTGAAGATTCCCGGCATAAAGCAGGTGGATGTGACCGGCGAACAGACCCAGGAGTTCCATGTCGAACTCGATCCGGCCAGGCTGCGCCTCTACGGCGTCACCTTCGATCAGGTGGCGGCCGCCCTGGGCAGCACCAACCACATCATCCCCGCCGGCAAATACACCAACGACAGCGGCGAGTTCCTGGTCAAGCTCGACGAGCGTTTCCGCAGCCTGGAGCAGGTGCAGCAGACGGTGGTGCGGCGCGACGCCGACGGCAGCCTGCTGCGGCTGCAGGCGCTGGCCAGCCATATCGGTCTCGGCTACCGCGATCCGATCGTCATCGCCTCGGTCAACGGCAAACCTTCGATCGGTCTCAAGGTGCTCAAGTCGGACGCCGGCAACGCCATGCGCATTCGCGACCAGGTGCTGGCGGTGGCCGACGAGTTCCGCCCCGGACTGGCCGCGCAGGGGGTGGAGCTGGCGCTGACCCAGGACTCCACCGTCTACATCAAGGACGGCCTCTCCACCCTCGGCATGAACATGCTGGCGGGTATCGTCCTGGTCTCCTTGATCATCTGGTACTTCATGGGAGTGCGCAACGCC
>JBNLGI010000055.1:0-50809 GCA_050305975.1 Sedimenticolaceae bacterium
ACCGATCAGCTGACCATTGGCTATGAGCACAGCTTCAGCAAGCGTACCAGCGCCTATGCTTCCTTCAGCACCTATGAGGAAGACTTCGCCGGCGGTATGTCTTCTGACGTCATGATGTTCGGTATGCAGCACAACTTCTAATTGTCTCTGGACAATGACTGAAGTGAAAACGGGGCCTTCGGGCCCCGTTTTTTTTTGCCGGTCCTGTCTCTGAAAAGCATGTAAGGAAACGTAAGTTGGAGCGTGCGGGGTAGCCCTGATGCAACGAAGTGGAATTCGGGGATGAGGAAGAAGCGCTGTGCTTCCCGGATTTCGCCTGGCTCCACCCAGGCTTCATATCATGTGCCGAATGGATTTGGATCGAATGCTTGGTCAGCCCGCCTTCGGCCGCGGTCCACTGCCCATCGCTAGCCCGGATGCAACGAAGTGGAATCCGGGGAGGGACGGCAATTGGGCGATGCCCCTGGATTTCGCCTTGCTCCATCCAGGCTGTACGCTCAACCGGGGGCGGTCTGAGCATTTGGCCAACCGAAGATATCTCATCGATATCTTCGGTTTCAGTGACAGGATGTATGCTTACTTGGGATAGACTGTCTTCGGACCGCTCTCGGTACCGAGTATCAAAACATCGGCCCCGCGCAGGGCGAAGATACCGGTGGTGACCACGCCGGCGATGGCGTTGATCTTCTGTTCCATCTCCATCGGCTTCATGATTTCCAGGTTGTGGACGTCGAGGATCAGGTTGCCGTTGTCGGTGACGAAGTGCTCGCGCCAGACCGGGGTTCCGCCCAGTTTGACCAGCTGCCGCGCCACATGGCTGCGGGCGATGGGGATGACTTCCACCGGCAGGGGGAAGGCGCCCAGGATATCCACCAGTTTGCTCTCGTCGGCGATGCAGACGAACTTTTTGCTGGCCCCGGCGATGATCTTTTCGCGTGTCAGTGCGCCGCCTCCGCCCTTGATCAGGTTGAGGTAGTGGTCCGATTCGTCGGCGCCGTCGATATAGACCTCGAGCTCGCCGGTGGCGTTGAGATCGAGCACGGGGATGCCGTGGCCTTTCAGGCGCTCGGTGGAGGCTTCTGAGCTGGAGACCGCGCCATCGATACGACCCTTGATGCTGGCCAGATAGTCGATGAAATGGTTGACTGTCGAGCCGGTGCCGACACCGATGATGCCGCCTTTGACATAGTCCAGGGCCGCCCTTGCCGCCTGTTGTTTGAGTTCGTCTGCCGTCATGGAATCCTCTCTTGTAATAATCGGTCCTTATTTGGACTGGTGCCTGGTTCGAGACACCGAAACCTGCCCTGAGTTCGTGGCAGGAGCCTGACCTGTGACAGTCGCTGAAGAACACTGATCGCCGCCAATGAAGGCGAAATCTGGCCTCTGATGCCGGAGGCTTACCGCAATGCCTCGTGCTCTGTGGCGGCAATTTCTGTGATGTAGATATTCGGTTTCACCCGAGTGTGCGTAATAATACCCAGGCGACGTATCAATGTCAGTCACTGCCGCCACAAAGTTAACTGGATGTTTTAATGCCTCAACGCTACATAGAGAAGATCCTCCGCGCCCGTGTCTATGACGTGGCCCGGGAGACGCCGCTGGATTACGCCGCGGTTTTGTCAAAACGCCTTGAAAACAGGGTCTATCTGAAGCGGGAGGATCTGCAGCCGGTCTTCTCCTTCAAATTGCGCGGTGCCTATAACAAGATCGTCAATCTGTCGAAGGAGGCTCGGGCAAAGGGTGTCATCGCGGCTTCGGCGGGAAACCATGCACAGGGTGTTGCGCTGGCCGCACAGAAGCTGAAGATCCAGGCGCTGATCGTGATGCCGAAAACCACCCCGCCGATCAAGGTCCAGTCCGTGCGCAATCTGGGTGCCAGGATCGTACTGGCGGGCGACTCCTATGACGAGGCCTACGCGCGTTCGCAGGAGCTGGCGATCGAACAGGGGCTGACCTACATCCATCCTTTTGACGATCCGGATGTCATTGCGGGCCAGGGTACTATCGGTATGGAGCTGGTGCGGCAGCACCCCGCTGCTCCCGATGCGGTATTCGTACCGGTGGGTGGCGGCGGTTTGATCGCCGGTGTCGGCGCCTATTTGAAGTATGTCTATCCCGCTGTGAAGGTGATCGGTGTCGAGCCGATCGACGCGCCTTCACTCTATAGCGCGCTAAAAGCGAAGCGTCGTGTGAAGCTGAAACAGGTGGGTATCTTTGCCGACGGTGTCGCGGTAAGGCAGGTCGGCAAGGAGACTTATCGTCTGGCGCGCAAGGTGGTCGATGAGGTGGTCCTGGTCAGTACCGATGAGATCTGTGCCGCGATCAAGGATGTGTTCGACGAAACCCGAACCACTGCCGAGCCGGCGGGTGCGCTCTCGGTGGCGGGTATGAAACGCTACATCAAGCAGCGAGAGTTGCGGGACAAGTCGCTGATCGCCATCAACAGCGGCGCGAATATCAACTTCGATCGCTTGCGTCACGTGGCGGAGCGGGCCGAGTTCGGCGAGCGTCGTGAAGCGCTATTCGCAGTGCAGATACCGGAGCGACCGGGTAGTTTTCTGCGGTTTTGTCGATTGATCGGCAAGCGCAGCATTACCGAGTTCAACTATCGCTACAGTGACTCTTCGGTGGCCCAGATCTTCGTCGGTGTCGAGTTGTCCGGTGGCGACGAGGAGCGTCTCGCGCTGTTGTCGCGGTTTCGTGACAAGGGCTATTCCATTGTGGATATGACCGACAATGAGACCGCAAAGCTGCATATCCGCTACATGGTGGGTGGACACGCGCGTGGCGTGGTGGATGAGAACCTGGTTCGTTTTGAATTTCCGGAGCGTCCTGGGGCGCTGCTCTATTTTTTGAGTCAGCTCGGGAAATCCTGGAATATCAGTCTCTTCCACTACCGCAATCACGGTGCGGCCTATGGCAGGGTGTTGATGGGGATCCAGGTGCCACCTGAACAGAAAGGGCGCTTTACACAGGTTTTGAAGAAGCTGGACTATCCCTTCTGGGATGAGACGAGTAATCCGGCCTACAGACTCTTTGCCAGCGTGGACGTTGAGGTCTGAGATGTAAAAAAAAGAAACCCCGCCTGGCGGGGTTTCTTTTTGTCTGTGCTTAAGCGGTTTTCTTTTTCCGCGGTGTCACCTTGCGAGGCCTGGCCGGGCTCTTCTTGGCGACCTTCTTCTTTGGAGCTGCCTTTTTCTTCGGAGCTGCCTTTTTCTTCGGAGCCGCTTTCTTCTTTGGAGCTGCCTTCTTCTTTGGAGCCGCCTTCTTCTTAGGCGCTGCCTTTTTCTTAGGTGCTGCCTTCTTCTTAGCGACTTTTTTCTTTGCGGAGGCTTTCTTTTTCGGTGCAGCCTTTTTCTTGGTTACCGCTTTCTTCTTGGTAGCAACCTTCTTCTTTGCTGCTGCCTTCTTCGGTGTAGCCTTTTTCTTGGCTGCTACCTTCTTGGTGGTGGTTGCGGCTTTCGCTGCTGCTGACTTCTTTTTGGCTGCCTTTTTCTTAGCCATTGTGAGTGTCCTCCCGAGACATCTACCCATTGAATGTTCAGAGTATAATTCAGCTTAAAAAAAAATCCAGAAATACAAGCGTTCTTTTGTTAATTAATTCAATTTGTTGCTTGATAGAGGTGTGCGCTAAGTATGAATAAGCACCAGATGGCTCTTGAGCCATGTTGTTATGTGTTGTGTTTGCGTTGAAAGTGATAGATGGAATGCTCGGTAATCACACCATCGAGCGGTATGTCCCAGGCTTGATGCTTTAGTTTTCCGACGTGCTGTAGTTCATGCGCCAGACCGATCAACTTGGGGCCGTGCCAATGACTGCGTGTGCGCCTATAGGCGAAGGTTCTGTCGTAATATCCGCCTCCCATGCCCAGACGATTACCGAATTCATCGAAGGCGACCAGGGGAACGAAGACCAAGTCGAGAGACCAGGGCATTACGATGTGACGGCTGTGCGGCAGGGGTTCAGGTATGCCATAGCAGTTATCTGCCAGCTGATCTCCCGGACGATAGGGGGCAAACCACAAACTGTTCGATGGCCGACTGCGCAAAACGGGAAGATAGACCTGTTTGCCGGCCCTGATTGCGCTTAGCAACAGTGGATAGGGGTCGATTTCACCACGGGAGGCCAGGTAGAAGGCAATGCGGCGGCTGTGTCTGAACGGTTTGAAGTTGCTGGCCAGCCGCTGCAGCTGTCGACTGTGCTGCAGCTGCGTTTGAGTGGAGAGTTGCCGACGCTGATTGCGGATCTCTCGGCGAAGTTGCGAAGCTTCTTGCATGGGCGGGAGTCAAGGGCAATGAAGTGACATCCCCCACCTGTGCCGTCGCCGACCTTTGTTCTTGAACCAGTCGGTTCAAGTGGGGACAACAGAGGTGCTTCAGGCTTTCCGCTTGAGAGCGGACATGCACACCGGCACGTTCATCATGACCCCAGGGTAGAAATTAGGCTCAAGAAAATACCCGGGTGGCTAACTAACACCGCAGGGGATGTCATACCTCTAGGCTAAACCGATTTGGATCAAAGTTCCAGCTGGTTTGTCGAGTTCAGGGCGATTTCTATCTTTTCCTGAAGACTCTTGATGCGGCGGGTGATGGTCTGACTGCTGTCATCCTTGTGCTTCTGGATATTCAGCAGGTCGTTGGCGATGTTGAGTGCGGCCATGACCGCGATGCGTTCGGTGCCGATGACACGGCCGGTCTGACGGATTTCGCGCATCTGGCCGTCTACATAGGCGGCCGATTGCAAAAGGGATTCCCGTTCCTCAGGTTGGCAGGAGATACGGTACTCCTTGTCGAGGATATAGACGGTGACGGGTAGCGGATTACTGCTCACTGAGTCGATTCCATCGATTTGAGGCGGGTGATCATAGCCTCGACACGGGTTCTGGCCAGTTCAGTCTTCTCGATCAGTGCCGCACGTTCGGCAACCAGACTGTCTTGTCGCGCGCGCAGCGACTTGTTCTCGTCCTTCAGGTAGGAACAGGCGTGGATCAGCTCTTCGACCCTCTGCTCGAGTTTGCGCAGGTCGAGATCGGCGCCGTCCGCTTTCTCTTTCTCGTTCATGGGCTTCAATATAGTGGGCTGATTGTGGTGGGTCAATCTCTACAGCGGCGTGTTATGATTCGCGTCTAATCATAGGAGATCTGGTAGAAAAGTTCATGACCGAGAGCAACGCCTTGCCGAATTATTCACGCTTTGATCAGGCGGTGGAATCGATCGGCCTCGATCAGGGGGCCAGCGAGACCCATGGCGTCATCTGCGGTTTGATCTGCGCCGGCACCACGCAGGCCCATGTGGAGTGGATCGAGAGTCTGTTCCATGACCGACCATCGGACGATCTGTTGGTGCGCGAGGCGAGGCAGATGTTGGGTCAGCTCTATATCGCAAGTCGTGACCAGATGGCCGACGAGGGATTGGAGTTCGCGCTGCTGCTGCCGGAGGACGCCGCCACCTTGGCTGAGCGTGCACAGGCGCTGGTCAACTGGTGCGAAGGCTTTCTCTACGGTCTCGGTATGGCCGGTGTGGCGGAACAGCAGCTGGTGGGTGACGCCAAAGAGGCGCTGAACGACATCTCGGAGTTTACCCGGCTCGATCTGGATACCCTGGATGAGGGTGAAAGCAATGAGTCCGCCTTCATGGAACTGCAGGAATTTCTGCGTGTGGCGACACTGTTGATTCGTGAGGAGTTGGCCTCGGTGCGGGAGAGTTGACGCCCCCCCGCAAACTTGTGTGACATGTCCAGCCACTGCTGTCCGCTATCGAAAGTGCCGCTATAGTACAGTTGCTGCAAGTTTTGATAACGTAGTCTGCAGGCAGGCACACAGCGGCCTGTCATTTTTAATCAATCGGTTAGGGGCTCCAGGCCTGCCCATTCTCTGGGCTAAAGCTCTTGCCAAGGGGATAGCCCTTGGTGCTGAGCAGCGCCATGATCGAAGGCAGCCTAAAGCTCCCAAAAAACGACATGAAGGGTGCCAGATAACAATATGGTGGCGAGTGAATACAAGCGTCGTCGGCGGGAGCTGATGCGTATGATGGGGCCGGACAGTATCGCCATAGTGCCGGCAGCGCCGCAGTTGATACGCAATCGGGATGTCCATTTCCCCTACCGTCCCGACAGTGATTTCTACTATTTGACCGGTTTTCCCGAGCCGGAAGCGGTCTGCGTTCTGATCCCCGGGCGCAAGCATGGCGAGTATGTGCTGTTCAATCGTGAGCGCGATCCGCTGAAGGAGCAGTGGGACGGTTCGCGGGCAGGGCAGGAGGGCGCTTGCGAAATCTATGGCGCGGACGACTCCTTTCCCATCGGCGACATGGATGACATCCTGCCCGGCATGCTGGAGCGTTGCGAACGGGTTTTCTACGCCATGGGCTGCAGTCCGGAGCTCGACAAGCGTCTTCCCGAGTGGATCAACCGCATCCGCTGCGAATCGCGCAGCGGTCTGCAGGGGCCGATGGAGATCATTGCTGTCGATCACTACCTGCACGAGATGCGGTTGTACAAGAGCCGTTCCGAACTCAAGCTCATGCGTAAGGCGGCGCGTATCTCTGCCGCCGCGCACAAGCGAGTGATGCAGGCCTGCAAGCCCGGTGTCTGGGAGTATCAGCTGGAGGCGGTGTTCATTCAGGAGTGTGCCCACAAGGGCGCCAGGGCCCAGGCCTATCCCCCCATCGTCGGCACGGGCGAGAACGGCTGCACCCTGCATTACATCGACAACAAGGATCAGCTGCAGGACAAACAGATGCTGCTGATCGACGCCGGCTGCGAACTCGACTGCTACGCCTCCGACATCACCCGCAGCTATCCGGTCAACGGCCGCTTCAGCGATGCCCAACGCCAACTCTACGAGCTGGTGCTGGCGGCGCAGGATGCGGCGATCGCCAAGGTGAAGCCGGGCAACCACTGGAACGATCCCCACGATGCGGCAGTGCGCGCCATCACCAAGGGCCTGATCAAGCTCGGCATCCTCAAAGGCACATTGGCGAAGGCGATCAAGGATGAGAAGTACAAACTCTTTTTTCCTCATCGCACCGGTCACTGGTTGGGCATGGATGTGCACGACGTGGGTGACTATAAGGTGGACGGCGAGTGGCGGCTGCTGGAGCCCGGCATGGTGTTGACCATCGAGCCGGGCCTCTACATACCTTCCGGCAGCAAGGGGGTGGCCAAGAAGTGGTGGGGTATAGGTATCCGCATCGAGGATGACGTTCTGGTCACCAAGGAGGGCAACGAGGTGCTGACCAAGGACGCGCCGAAGACCGTCGATGAGATTGAGAGCATCATGGCGGGATCGCATGCAGCCTGATTTCGACCTGCTGGTTGTCGGCGGCGGAATGGTGGGGGCGAGCCTGGCGCGCTCCGTCAGCGGACTGGGTCTGCGCGTCGCCGTGGTCGAAGCCTTCGCCCTGGAGGGCGATTCACAGCCCAGTTTCGATGACCGGGTGATCGCGCTGTCCTGGGGCAGTCGTCTGATCCTGCAAGGGATCGGCGTCTGGACTGCCATGGCGCGGGCGGCTGAGCCGATACGGCGTATCCATATCTCCGACCGCGGCCACTTCGGATTCACCCATCTCGACCATGCGCAGGAGGGGGTGGAGGCCCTGGGTTATGTGGTGACGGCCCGTGCCATGGGTGAAGTCCTGCAACAGGACCTGGCCGATCAGTCCGGGGTTGCTTTTATCTGTCCCGCCAAACTGACGGCCTTCACGATCGAGCCCGACCGGGTGCAGGTCGACCTGCGGCAGGGCGATGTCGCCAAGACCTACTCCACACGCCTGTTGGTGGCGGCGGATGGGGGTGATTCCCAGGTGCGCCGGCTGTTGTCCATCGCGCTGCGCGAACGCGAGTACGGACAGACCGCCATCATCGCCAACCTGACGGCGTCCCAACAGCATGGCGGTGTCGCCTACGAACGTTTCACCGATAGCGGTCCGCTGGCCATGCTGCCGATGACCGAGGGGCGTATCTCCATGGTCTGGACCGCAAGGGACGATGAAGTGGAGTCGCTGATGGCGCTCGATGACGAGGATTTTCTGCAGGGTCTGCAGCGTCGTTTCGGTTACCGTCTCGGACGGCTGGAAACGATCGGTAGACGCTTTGCCTATCCCTTGCGTCTGCGTCAGGCCGCCGAGCAGGTGAGGTCCCGTGTGGCCCTGATCGGCAATGCGGCGCACACCATCCATCCGGTTACAGGGCAGGGCTTCAATCTGGGGTTGCGCGATGTGGCGGTATTGGCGGATCTTATAAGGGATGCGGCGCACGCTCAGCAGGATCTCGGTGATATGGCGCTGTTGAAGCATTATGCCGATTGGCGACGCCGCGATCAGCAGGCGGTGGCCTGGATCACCGACTCGCTGGCCCGACTGTTTGCCAATCCGTTGGGTCCGTTGCGCCTGGCGCGAAATCTGGGACTGCTGGGTCTGGATGGCCTGCCGAGTCTGAAGCATCTGGTGGCGAGGCAGTTCATGGGTATCAACGGTCGCCTGCCGCGACTCGGACGGGGAGTGTCACTTGACTGAATCGGCATCCAAGCAAGCGTGCGATCTGATCATCGTCGGCGGTGGCATGGTCGGCAGTGCCTTGGGCTGTGCCGCCGCCGAAGCGGGTTTTTCGGTCACCCTGCTGGAACGCAAGGCGCCGCAGCGCGAGTGGCCGCAGGACGAAGTCGATCTGCGTGTCTCCGCGCTGACGCGGGCCTCGCAACGTATTCTTGAAAACCTGGGCGCCTGGCGGCGCATGAGCGAGCTGCGTGTCAGTCCCTACACCGATATGGAGGTGTGGGATGCGGCCGGCTCCGGGCGGATTCACTTCAGCGCGGCGGAGATCGGCGAAGCCAATCTGGGCCATATCGTGGAGAACCGGGTCACCCAGCTGGCGCTGTGGGAGCGCTTGGAACAGCTGCCCAATGTCACCCTGCGCTGTCCCGCCAACGTGAGCGAGCTGTTATTGGATGAGGGGCCCGCGTTGCGGTTGAGTGACGGCAGCCGCCTGCAGGCCGAACTGATCGTGGCGGCCGACGGGCGAGATTCCCAGATACGCGCCATGGCCGGCATCGGCACCAAGGGATGGGATTACGACCAGCATGCCATCGTCGCCACCGTCACGCCGAGCGGGCATCACGGCCATACCGCCCGCCAACGCTTCATGAAGACCGGTCCGCTGGCATTCCTGCCTATCGATGACGGACGCTGTTCCATTGTCTGGTCCACCTCGCCGCAACAGGCGGCTGAACTGATGGCGTTGGATGACGCGGCGTTCTGTTCAGCCCTGACCGAAGCCAGCGAACGGATGTTGGGCGAGGTGGAGGCGGTGGGTCCGCGCGGGGTGTTTCCCCTGCGTCTCGGGCATGCCGAGACCTATATCCGGCCTGGGCTCGTCCTGATCGGCGATGCGGCCCATGCCATCCATCCCCTGGCGGGGCAGGGGGTCAATCTCGGTTTTCTCGATGCGGCGGCGTTGGCGGAGACCTTGATAGAGGCGCGGAAACGGCAACGTCCCATCGGCAGTCTGTCGACTTTGAGGCGCTACGAGCGCGCGCGCAAGGGCGGCAATATGGCGATGCTGGCAGCCATGGATGCCTTCAAGCGCACTTTCAGCAATGAGATTCCGCCGCTGCGTCTGCTGCGGAATCTTGGGCTCTCTCTGGCGGATCGTTCCGGACCGCTGAAACATCTGCTGGTGCGTCGCGCCATGGGCTTGAGCGGTGAACTGCCCGAGCTTGCCCGTTACCATCCCGGCGCGAATTAAAGTCGCCAGATTGCCAGTCAGGGTTGCTTCCCCGTCACCATCCGTCTGGTGCAGAAGTGGCTGATTGCACACGCCTTAGCATGAAAAACCCCAAATTTTGTAGAGTGTAAAATTGTGACCTCTGTTGCATTGGTTCACACACATCAAGGTGATTGACGAGCACTGGCTGTCTTATATTGTTTGTATATATATAAGAAAGATCTCCGAGGAGAATCGTCATGTCGAAACGACCCACCCTGTTGGGGCTGGTGCCCCTGTTGCTGCTTGTTGTCGGCCTGCTTACCGCCTGTGGCGGTGGCGGTTCATCCTCCTCGCCCGCCACTGCGGGCAGGACCGGCGCCGTTGCTCTGATGCTGACCGATGCGCCGGCCGATCCATCACTGTTTTCGGAGATCAACGCGACCATTGAACGGGTGGAGCTGATCGGTGGCGACGGCGGCCGCGTGCCCCTGTTCGAAGGGCCGGCCGAAACGGTCGATCTGCTGAAGCTGCGTAACGAGTCGGTACCCTTCACCTTCAGGGACGACGTGCCGGTGGGGACCTACTGCAAAGTCAGGCTGACACTGACCAATCCGCGGGGTCTTGAGCTGGTGCTGGCCGCCGACAGTTCCAGCTACTATCCGAAACTGCCGGGCAACGGCAAGCTCGATCTGCTGGCGCGCGACTGTTTCACTGTGGCACCGGGCGCTTCTGTGTCCCTTCAGCTCGACATGGACGCCGGCAACTCGATCCATATCGTGAAGACGGGTAACAAGACCGACTACAACTTCCGTCCCGTGGTCTTCATCGACGTCATCAACCGGAGCTTCACCGGTAAGCTGGTGCGATTGGAGGGTGTGATCGCCGACTTCGACGCGGTGGCGCAGAACGTGTTGCTGTGTGACGCGCTGCCGACCCATCGGGTCAACGGCGCCGACTGCGCCCTGATCGAGCTGGGTGCGGATTCAGCCTATTTCGACAACCTGACCGAGCAGGGCAATGCGCAACCCTTGGTCAACCTGTTGATGGAAAACAAGCTGGGCCAGCCGGCGGCTGCCGTGGGTCTGGTGAACATGCTGGCGATCGATCTCGAGGCGCCTGAGGTACCCAGCGACTCCTGGCCGGGTGCCGGTTTCTGCCGCATCTGGGATCCGCTGGCGGCAGCACCTGTTTCGGACGATCTGGCCTGCGACGATCCCCTGCTGGTCGTGCCCACGGGCACGGTGCTGATCGGTGAATCGGGTGCGGTGGTGGTCGATCATCGCCCACGCTTGGCACTCGATGGCCTGGCAGTGGAGAGCGGGGCTTTCGCCCAGGTTTACGGTTCTGCCGCCACCGATGCGACGATTGACGGGTTCATGCTCAACGCAGGTAACCCCAGCCCCATGTCGGTCGTGTTGCAGGCTTCGAACGGTTACAACGGCACCCGCATCCTCTCCAAGGAGGGTGAGCTGCTCGACTACACGGCGATTACGACCGGACGCATGCTGAAGCTGGACGGTGTGACGACGACCGAAGGCGACCTCTTGGCGGCCGTGGTCATCGTGGATACCGACATGCAGGGGATGACCGCCGCCAGCGGCACCATTGGCTCCACCTCGACCGGGGGCTTCACCCTGATCCCCGAGCCCGGCACCACCCCGTGCGGCGTGAGCGGCGACCTGGCAGTGCTGCTGGCCGCCGATGTGTCGGTGACCACGGTCGTTATCACCGATACCCTGGTGGACGTTTCGCCCGGTGGACTCATCGAGAGCGGGCAATCGGTCTCGGTCAGCGGTGTCTGCGGCGCCGACAGTTTGACCGCCAACACGGTGGTCATCGTGGATGACCAGAGACTCTGAGGTTTTTCCGCATTGGCTTTCCCCCCCGGGCGGGTTATAGTCTCGACTCGACCCGCCCCTCGTGGGAGAGATCGGCAGCTCACCTGACTGGGGTGGGAGGGCCGACGCCGAAGGCGCAATCCCGCCCGGAATCGCTCAGGCAAAAGGACCGTGAGGGCCAGTTCGTTATGACGGACTAGGTCGACTCTGGAGAGCGGCGTTCCCCTCCGTTGGGACGCCCACCGACGGGGCAGGCGCCGGCTGGTGCCAAACTCTCAGGTTTTGGACAGAGGGGCGGCGCGGGGGATGATCCTCCGCGCCGCCTTTTTTGTTGGAGGCGGTTGACGCGCGAACGGTGATCGGCGTCAGTTGCCCATAAACCCGGAGTTCATGATGAAACAGACCGTCCTCTTCGAGACCCACAAGGCCATGGGGGGCAAGATGGTGCCCTTTGGCGGTTGGGAGATGCCCCTGCACTATGGCTCCCAGCTGGAGGAGCACCACCAGGTCAGGCGGGATGCCGGCATGTTCGACGTCTCCCACATGACGGTGGTCGATCTCAAGGGTGCCGGAGTCAGACCCTTTCTGCGCCGTCTGCTGGCGAACGATATCGATAAGCTCAAGGTCAGCGGCAAGGCGCTCTACTCCTGCATGCTCAACGAGCGCGGCGGGGTGGTGGACGACCTGATCGTCTACTATCTGACCGATGCCTGGTACCGCATGGTGGTCAACGCCGGTACCACCGACAAGGATCTGGCCTGGCTCGAGCAGCAGTCGGCCGGTTTCGATCTCAACATCACGCCGCGACGCGATCTGGCGATGATCGCCGTGCAGGGCCCGCACGCCCGTGAAAAGGCGCTGCCCCTGCTTTCGGCTACCCTGCAGCAGGCCGCTGTCGATCTCAAGCCCTTCAACGCCGCCGCCGACGGGGAGTGGTTCCTGGCCCGTACCGGCTACACCGGCGAGGACGGATTCGAGATCATGCTGCCCGCCGATCAGGCCGCCGACTTCTGGAACCGACTCAATCAGGCCGGCGTCGCCCCCTGTGGTCTGGGCGCCCGCGACACCCTGCGCCTGGAGGCCGGCATGAACCTCTACGGCTCCGACATGGACGAGGAGACCTCGCCCCTGGAGTCGGGGCTCGGCTGGACCATCGCCTGGGAACCCGCCGATCGCGACTTCATCGGCCGTAATGTGCTCGAAACCCAGCGCGGGGATGCCCGGCTGAAGCGCTTTGTCGGTCTGGTATTGACCGGTCGTGGCGTGCTGCGTAACCATTTGAAGCTGTTCGACGGCGAGCGTCCGCTCGGCGAGGTCACCTCCGGCGGCTTCGCGCCGACTCTGGATCGCTCCATCGCCTTTGCCCGGGTCGAGCCCAATATCGGCGAGACCTGCGAGGTGGATATCCGCGGCAAACGGGTGGCGGCGCGGGTGGTGAAGCCGCCCTTCGTGCGCAACGGCCAAGCGCAGATCGAACTCTGAGTCCCCTTGGCTTTTCGACACATTTTTATTCAACTCCAGACAGGACAGGATCATGAGCAACACACCCAGCGAACTTCGCTATACCAAATCCCACGAATGGCTGAGGGAGGAGGGCGACGGTACCGTCACCATCGGCATCACCGAGCACGCCCAGGAGCTGCTGGGCGACTTGGTCTTCGTCGATCTGCCGGAGGTGGGCGCGTCGGTGGAGGCCGGAAACGACTGCGCGGTGGTCGAGTCGGTGAAAGCGGCCTCCGACGTCTACAGTCCGGTGAGCGGCGAGGTGGTGGAGGTGAACGAGGCGCTCGACGGCGCCCCCGAGACCATCAACGAAGACGCTTTCGGCAAGGGCTGGATGTTCAAGGTGAAGCTGGCCGATGCGGGCGAACTCGATGCCCTGCTCGACGCCGATGCCTATGATGCGCTGGTCGCCGAGGAAGAGCACTGATAACGCGAGGCGAGCATGCCATTCATTCCCCATACTGAAGACGACATCCGTGACATGCTCGGCGCCATCGGCGTCGACAGCATCGATGCCCTGTTCGACGAGATTCCCGCGGAGTTGCGCTGCGGCGAACTCGAAGCCATCCCGAGCGGACTGCCGGAAATGGAGGTCTCGCGCCTGATGCAGGCGCGCGCCCGCGAAGACGGACAGCCGCTCTGTTTCATCGGCGCCGGCGCCTATGATCACCATATCCCGGCGGCGGTCTGGCAGCTGACCACTCGCGGTGAATTCTATACCGCCTATACCCCGTATCAGGCGGAGGCGAGCCAGGGTACGCTGCAGCTGCTCTACGAGTACCAGTCGATGATGACGGCGCTGACTGCCATGGATGTCTCCAACGCCTCGCTCTACGACGGCGCCTCGGCCCTGGCGGAGGCGGTGTTGATGGCGGTACGCGCCAACCGCAAGTCGAAGTCGAAGCGCATCCTGGTGCCGCGCACACTGCATCCGCTCTACCGGCGGGTGGTGCGCAGCATCGTGCGCAATCAGGATATCGAGCTGGTGGAGGTGGCCTACGATGCCGCCTCGGGACAGCTCGACCGTCAGGCCCTGGATGCCTTCGCGGGAGAGGATTTCGCCGCACTGGTGATCCCCCAGCCCAACTTCTTCGGCGTGCTGGAGGAGGTCGATGCCCTCACCGACTGGGCGCAGGCCAACGGCATGCTCGCCATTGCGGTGGTGAATCCGCTGGCGCAGTCGATCCTCAAGCCGGCCGGCGAATGGGGCGCCCAGGGCGCCGATATCTGCTGTGGCGAGGGGCAGCCTCTAGGTGCGCCGCTGGCTTCCGGCGGACCCTACTTCGGTTTTCTCTGCTGCCGCGAGAGTCTGGTGCGGCAGATGCCGGGCCGCATCATCGGCAAGACCGTCGATCTCGACGGCAAGCCGGGCTATGCCCTGACCCTGCAGGCCCGCGAGCAGCATATCCGCCGCTCCAAGGCGACTTCCAATATCTGCACCAACCAGGGCTTGATGGTCACCGCCGCCACCATCCACATGGCGATCATGGGAGGTGAGGGGCTACAGCGTATGGCGGCGGCCAGCCATGCTAATACCATCAAGCTGACCGGGGCCCTGTGCAGCCTGCCGGGGGTCGAGGCGGTATTCGATAGCCCGGTTTTCCACGAGCGTGTGGTGAAGCTGCCAATACCTGCCAGGGACGCATTGCGCATGCTGGCCGCGCACAATGTGCTGGGCGGTTTCGATCTGAGTGATGATTATCCCGAACTGGAGAACGCGGTGCTGGTCTGCGCCACCGAACTTCGCAGCGACGAGGAGATCGAGCAGTTCCGCAGCAAGCTGGAGCGGGTCATCGCCTCCCAGGTGCAGACCCCCTGTCAATTGAAGCCGGACTGGTGATGAGCGCCAGCCTTTATTCGAACACCTAGCCGAGGACCGGCAGTCTGTCCGGTCGAGACCTGAGTAAGATGATCTACGAACAATCCAGAAGCGGGCGACGCGCCACCGCCCAGTCCAACATCGAGATGGCGGAGCTGTCGGAGATTCCGTCAGCACAGCTGCGACGGCAACCGGCCGCCTTGCCGGAGGTGTCGGAGATGCAGGCGGTGCGGCACTACACCCGTTTGTCGCAGAAGAACTTCTCCATCGATACCCACTTCTACCCGTTGGGTTCCTGCACCATGAAGTACAACCCGCGGGCCTGCAACTCCCTGGCCATGCTGCCCGGATTCCTGGCCCGTCATCCGCTGGCGCCCGATAGCCACAGCCAGGGTTTCATGGCCTGTCTCTACGAGCTGCAGGAGATACTGAAACACGTCACTGGCATGTCAGCGGTCTCCCTGTCTCCGGCGGCAGGCGCCCAGGGCGAGTTCGCCGGCGTGGCCATGATCCGCGCCTATCACGACGCCCGAGGCGACAGCGCCCGGACCGAGATCCTGGTTCCCGACGCGGCCCACGGCACCAACCCCGCCTCGGCGGTGATGTGCGGCTACAAGACCCGCGAGATCCCCACCGGCCGCGACGGCGATATCGACGTGGAGGCGCTGAAGCAGGCGCTGGGGCCACAGACCGCCGGCATCATGCTGACCAACCCCTCCACCGTCGGCGTCTTCGAGCGCCGCATCAAGGAGATCGCCGGACTGGTGCACGAGGCGGGCGGCCTGCTCTACTACGACGGCGCCAACCTCAACGCCATCCTCGGCAAGGTGCGTCCCGGCGACATGGGCTTCGACGTCATCCACATGAACCTACACAAGACCTTCTCCACCCCCCACGGCGGCGGCGGTCCCGGCGCGGGGCCGGTGGGTGTCAGTCAGCGCCTGGCGCCCTACCTGCCGGTACCGATGGTCGACTATGACGGCAGCGACTATCTCTGGCTCACCGAGAAGGAACGTCCCGACACCATCGGCCGGCTCTCCGCCTTCGCCGGCAACGCCGGGGTGCTGTTGCGCGCCTACATCTATGCCCGTCTGTTGGGTCGGGAAGGCATGCAGCGGGTCGCCGAATACTCCACCCTCAACGCCAACTACCTGCTGAAGCGGCTGATGGAGGCGGGTTTCGACGCCGCCTACCCGAAGCGTCGCGCCAGTCACGAATTCATTCTGACCCTGAAGCGACAGGCCAAGGAGCTGGGGGTCAACACCATGGACTTCGCCAAGCGCATGCTCGACTACGGCGTGCATGCGCCGACCACCTATTTCCCCCTGCTGGTGCCCGAGTGCCTGCTGATCGAACCGACCGAAACCGAAGCGAAGGAGGATCTCGACCGTTTCGTGGAGATCATGCAGAACATCCAGCGAGAGGCCGAGACACAACCTGAAATGGTCAAACAGGCGCCTCACAGCATGCCGGTGCGACGACTCGACGATGTGCGCGCCGCGCGCGAGCTCGATCTGGCCTACCGGGTGGGCCGGGATTGAGACCGAATACGTCGGAACCGGTTTCCTGCTAAGATTGGCGGGCTTTTCGGTGCGGCAAGACGCACCCTACCTGTGATCGAGCCGAAGGGTGCGGCTTGCCGCACCGCAACTTCATTGGTGGAAGCGGGGCTGAGCCTGATTTGTCGAAGTCGGCACCCGATGACAATCCCCGCTTGCACCGGCGTCGTTCACCCACAGGCACCCAACAACCTTAAGCTGAAAAGAGAGTCTTGGTTATGTCAGCCCTGATCTGTGGATCCCTCGCCTTCGACACCATCATGGTCTTCCACGACCATTTCAAGAACCACATCCTGCCCGAGCAGGTGCATATCCTGAATGTCTCCTTCCTGGTGCCCGATCTGCGTCGCGAGTTCGGCGGCTGTGCCGGCAACATCGCCTACAACCTCAACATGCTGGGTGGCGAGGGCAAGCCGGTCGGCACCATTGGTGTGGATTTCGAGCCCTACGCCCGCTGGATGGACGAGTGCGGAGTCAGCCGTGAACACTTGCGTGTGATCCCCGGCAGCTATACGGCGCAGGCCTATATCACCACCGACAAGGACGACAACCAGATTACCGCCTTCCACCCGGGGGCCATGAACCAGGCCCATCAGATCGATGTCTCGCGCATCGCCGGCTGTACCCTGGGGATGGTCTCGCCGGACGGACGTCAGGGCATGATCGAGCATGCGTCTCAGTTCGCCGAGGCGGGGGTGCCGTTCATCTTTGATCCGGGTCAAGGCATGCCGATGTTCGATGGCGCTAGCCTGCTGCAGTTCGCGGAGCAGGCCGACTGGCTGGCGTTCAACGACTACGAGGCGCAGTTGATGATGGAGCGCACCGGCAAGAATCTGGAACAGTTGGCGCAGATGGTCGAGGCGGTGATCGTCACCCGCGGCGGCGAGGGCTCGCTCATCGTCACCCGCGACAAGCGCTACGAGATACCGGTGGCCCCGGCCAAGGCGCTGGTCGATCCCACTGGTTGCGGCGATGCCTACCGGGCCGGACTGCTTTATGGTTTGATGAACGGTATGGATTGGGAGACCACTGGCCGTATCGCCGCCCTGATGGGGGCGATCAAGATCGAACATGCCGGGACCCAGAACCACTTTGTCTCGAGGGATGTCTTTGCGCGTCGCTTCGAGCAGACCTTCGATTACCGTTTTTAAATAGGCAGAGCGATGTCCGGACACTTCACTGAAAGCGATTTCATTCCCCTCAACCTGGCCATTCTGACGGTCTCCGACAGCCGCACGGAAGAGACCGACAAGTCGGGCCATACGCTGAGGGAGCGGGCGTTGGAAGCCGGCCACAAGGTGGTCGAGAAGAGCATCGTGCCCGACGATATCTATCAACTGCGCGCCGTGGTCTCGCGCTGGATCGCCGACAGTGAGGTGCATGTGGTGATCGCCACCGGCGGTACCGGCATCACCGGTCGCGACAGCACGCCGGAGGCGATGCTGCCCCTGTTCGACAAGCAGATCGAGGGTTTCGGCGAACTCTACAGAATCCTCTCCCTGGAGGAGATCGGCACCAGCGCCATCCAGTCGCGGGCAATTGCGGGATTGGCCAACGGCACCCTGATCTTCTGTCTGCCGGGCTCCACCGGCGCCTGCCGCACCGGCTGGGACAGGATCCTCAAGGCCCAGCTCGACATACGTACCCGACCCTGTAACTTTGCCCAGATGTTTCCCCGGCTGCTGGAGAAATAGGAGCCTGTATGACGGACTGCGGCTGCGACTCTCATCAACCGACGCTCAAGCCTTTCGACGAGGCCCTCGACTTCCTCCTGTCCCGGGCCGCAAGCGTGACCGAGACTGAGCGTCTGCCATTGGCCCAGGCCCTGGGTCGCGTATTGGCCGAACCGGTGCGCAGCCGGGTCGATGTGCCGCCCTGGGACAACAGCGCCATGGACGGATATGCTGTCAACCTGAAATCGCTGAAGGAGGGGGAACCCCTGCGGGTGGCACAGCGGATTCCGGCCGGCACTGCCGGGACCGACCTGGAGCCGGGCACGGCGGCGCGCATCTTTACCGGCGCGCCGATACCTCCCGGTGCCGATGCGGTGGTGATGCAGGAGGTGTGCGCGGTCGAAGGCGAGCGGGTGAGGATCACCGAGGTGCCCGCGCCTGGCGCCAACATCCGTCGCGCCGGAGAGGACATCCTGCAGGGCGAAGAGGTGCTGCCCCGCGGTATCCGCCTGCAGCCGCAGCATCTCGGACTGGTGGCTTCGGTCGGATTGGCGGAGGTGGTCGTCTATCGTCGCCTCAAGGTGGCGATCTTCTCCAGCGGCGACGAACTGGTCATGCCCGGTGGAGAACTGGGGCCCGGCCAGATCTACAATTCCAACACCTTCACCCTGGGTGGTCTGGTGGAACGCCTGGGCTGTGAAGTGATCCAACTCGGCATGGTGGAAGATACCCTGCAGGCCACCTGCGATGCCTTGAGCCGCGGCGCCGCGGAGGCTGATCTGATCATTGCTTCGGGCGGTGTCTCGGTGGGGGAGGAGGATCACGTCAAGCCGGCGGTCGAACGGTTGGGTTCGCTCGACCTCTGGAAGGTGGCGATTCGCCCCGGCAAACCGCTCGCCTTCGGCCAGGTCGCGCAGACTCCGTTTCTGGGTGCGCCCGGCAATCCGGTTTCGCTGTTCGCGACCTTCACGCTGTTCATGCGGCCGTTCATTCTGAGTCTGCAGGGGGTGCGGCAGGGTGTGCTGCCGACCCCACACCGGGCGATTGCCGCTTTCGAGAAAGGCGCGGACGACAAACGCCGCGAGTATGCGCGGGGACGGCTCGAGATCGATGAGCAGGGACGCGCGGTGGTGAGGCTCTACCCGAACCGATCCTCTGGTGTTCTGAGTTCCGTGGCCTGGGCCAACGGTTTTGCCGTGCTGCCCGCCCTGACAGCCATTGCGCCGGGAGATAGCATAGAGTTCATTCCCTTCAGTGAGTTGATTGCATGATTGATGTGAAATATTTCGCCCGCTTTCGCGAGGAGCTGGGTTCGGACGGAGAGCGTATCGAGGCGGCGCAGGTCGCTACGATCGATGCCCTGCTCAGCGAATTGCGGGGCCGTGGCGGTGCCTGGTCGCGTCTTTTCGCCGAAGACCAGCGCGTGATGATGGCGGTGAACCAGGAGCTGGCCGATCGCGCCACACGCCTTGCGGACGGGGATGAGGTCGCCCTCTTTCCGCCGGTGACCGGAGGCTGATTCATGATCCATGTCCGTGTGCAGTCCGAACCGCTGGACCCGCATCGGGAGGTGGATCTGGTCAGGGCCGACAATCCGGAGGTTGGTGCCGTGGTCAGTTTCATCGGTCTGATGCGGGATATCAACGAGGGCGACCGGGTCGAGAGCCTCTATCTGGAACACTACCCGGGGATGACCGAGAAGGCACTGCAGAAGATCGCCGAGGAGGCGATGGCGCGATGGGATCTTGACGCCTGCCGGGTGGTGCACCGGGTCGGGGAGATGCGGCCAACGGATACCATTGTGGTGGTGGCGGTGGCGGGACGACATCGCAAACAGGCCTTCCTAGGCTGTGAATTTGTTATAGACTATCTAAAGACACAGGCACCTTTTTGGAAAAAGGAGACGACCGACCAAGGAGAACGCTGGGTGGATGCCCGGGTCAGCGATGATGAGGCGGAAGAGCGATGGCGTACTTAGTCAACCGGCCGTAGCAGCTCGCACCGGCATGGAAGCCGCAAAACATGCGATATCGCCGGATACACCGGGCATTTTGAGAAGGAATCTAAAGAAACCAGCCGCGCTGCCGTTCTAGAGTAAGAAGTGGCCTGTGAAGAATCGGGTTAGGCGAGGCAATTCAATGAATACGCGGTTTCAACTAGTTTTTGGGGCGGCCTGTCTGGGTCTGGTGTCGGCCAATGCCGGTGCCATGGACATGGCGGTGACCGCCAAACTGGGCACTCTGGGTCTGGGTGTCGAAGGCACCTTCGGTCTCACTGAGCATTTCAATGCCCGTCTGGGTCTCAACAAGTTCGATTACGACCGTACCGAGACCATCTCCGACATCGAGTACGACCTGAATCTGGAGTGGCAGTCGATCTCCCTGCTGGCCGACTGGCACCCCTTCGGCAACGCCTTCCGGTTCACTGCGGGCCTGATGAACAACGGTAATGAGCTGAGTGGTTCATCCACCGCCACCGGCATCACCGTGGGCGACACCTTCTATCCCGGTATCGGACTCGATGCCAAGCTCGATTTCGACAACACGGCTCCCTATCTGGGTGTGGGCTGGGGCAACGCCCTGGCCGCCGACAGGGGCTGGGGTTTCAATGTGGATCTGGGCATCATGTACCAGGGCTCCGGAAACGTGAGCCTGACCCCCACCGGCGTCAACGCCGGACTGGTTGATCCCGCCGATATCGCCCTGGAAGAGCAGCGCTTCGAGGATGACATCAGGAATTACAAGTACTATCCCGTCCTCTCCTTCGGTGTCTCATACAGGTTTTGACGTAGAAGGTTGTGTTGGATTGTCTGTAGACCCGGCTTTCGAGCCGGGTTTTTTTATGGGCTGGAGGTCGATCTAGCGTTCGCTGCTGGCTGCGGGAGAGGTTGGCTCGGGTTGGCAAAACAAAACAGCCACCCAAGGTGGCTGTTCTGGAGCGGAAGGTGTTTACGCCGCCCGGATGACGCACTGCATCCGGGCGGCTGAAATGGGCTACTTCTTGCTCGAGTGGAGCAGGACCTGCTCGAAGATATTCCGCTTGATGCGGCTTCTGATCGGCTCGGGCAGGTGATTCCATGCCTTGGCCACTTCGGTCGCCTCTTCGTCGAGCACCGTGGGTGAGGCTTCGTCGCCGAACATCAGCCAAGCCGGATTGACGTCGAGCACCTGGGCGATCTCATCGATCTTGCGCGGGCGCAGACTCTTGCCGTTCTCGATTTTCTGGATTACCGCCTGGTTGGTGCCGGCACGCAGCGCCAGCTCCTCCTGGGTCCATCCCCGTTCCCGTCTTTTACGTCTCAGCCGAGAGCCTAGTGTATCCATTTTACGCGGAATGTAAGTTTCAAATTTCTGTGCGTGTGCGTAGCTCATAGTCCTTCCCTATTCCGGATGCTGTTGGGTGATGCATCGTCTGTACGGGATAGCGGCGCTGGTTCCAAAAACTTGACACCCGGCAGATATCCGTCACCCGGTTTGCGAAATTAATTCCGTAATCGGAAAGGAATGTGATCGGTTTCACAGCATACTACCATCCATTAACGACGTGATTCCGCATCTCTACGATTTTTTGGCAGATTCGTGAATGTCATTCCTGTGCTACCATGCGCCACCATGATCACCTACCCTGAAATCGATCCGGTGCTGTTGGCGGTCGGGCCGCTGAAGATCCATTGGTACGGGGTGATGTATCTGATCGGATTCCTTGGCGGTTGGTGGCTCGGGCGGATCAGGGCCGCCAAGCCTGGCGCGCTCTGGAATCCCCAGCAGGTCGACGATATGGTCTTCTATATCGTCCTGGGCGTGGTGCTGGGCGGACGATTCGGCTACATCCTCTTCTATGGTCTCGACAAGCTGCTGGCCGATCCGCTCTATCTGTTCCGGGTCTGGGAGGGTGGCATGTCCTTCCACGGCGGCCTGCTCGGCGTGTTGCTCGCGATGTGGCTGTTCGCCCGGCGTCACGGCCGGACCTTTTTCCAGGCCACTGATTTCATCGCCCCCCTGGTCACCGTGGGGCTGGGCGCCGGGCGTCTGGGTAATTTCATCAATGCGGAGCTCTGGGGTGGTCCCACCAGCCTGCCCTGGGGCATGCAGGTGCCTTGTGGTGTCGCGGCAGGCCTCTGCAGTCGTCTCGGGCTGCCGTCGGGCACGCTCTACTCCACGCCGGTGCACCCCAATCAGCTCTACGAGTTTCTGCTCGAAGGGGTGGTCCTGTTCCTGATCCTCTGGCTCTTCTCCGCCAGGCGACCGCCGCGTATGGCGGTCTCGGGAATGTTCCTGCTCTGCTACGGCGTGTTCCGCTTCCTGATCGAGCTGGTGCGCCTTCCCGACGCCCATATCGGTTATCTCGCCTTCGGCTGGATCACCATGGGGCAGCTGCTGAGTACACCCATGATTCTGTTTGGTATGCTGCTGCTCTTTCTGGCTTATCGACGTAAAGGGGCTTCGGAAGCAACGGCATGAAACAATATTTGGACTTGATGCGACACGTCCGCGATCACGGTGTGGTGAAAGAGGATCGTACCGGTACCGGCACGCGCAGCGTTTTTGGCTATCAGATGCGCTTCGATCTGGCCCGGGGTTTCCCGGTACTGACCACCAAGAAACTCCACCTGCGCTCGATCATCCACGAGTTGCTCTGGTTTCTCCAGGGCGATACCAACATCGGCTACCTGAAACAGAACGGCGTCAGCATCTGGGATGAGTGGGCCGATGAGAACGGCGACCTGGGACCCGTCTATGGTCACCAGTGGCGTTCCTGGCCGACGCCCGACGGCGGGCATATCGACCAGATCAGTCAGTTAGTGAAACAGATTCGCCAGAATCCCGACTCCCGCCGCCTGATTGTCTCCGCCTGGAACCCGGCCGATATCGAACACATGGCGCTGCCGCCCTGCCACTGTCTGTTCCAGTTCTACGTGGCCGAGGGGCGACTCTCCTGCCAGCTCTATCAGCGCAGTGCCGATATCTTTCTGGGGGTGCCGTTCAATATCGCCTCCTACGCCCTGCTGACCATGATGCTGGCCCAGGTGACCAAGCTGCAACCGGGCGAGTTCGTGCACACCTTCGGCGACGCCCACCTCTACGCCAACCATCTGGAACAGTGCGATCTGCAGCTGAGCCGGGAACCCCGCGCCCTGCCCGGCATGCGCATCAATCCGGAGGTCGACGATATCTTCGGCTTTCGCTTCGAGGATTTCGAACTGGTCGACTACGATCCCCATCCACACATCAAGGCGCCGGTGGCGGTCTGATGTCACAGCGGGGACCCCTGATATCCCTCATCGTGGCGATGGCGAAGAACGGCGTGATCGGTCGTGACAATCAGCTGCCCTGGCGCCTGCCTGCCGATCTCGCTCATTTCAAATCGGTCACCATGGGCAAGCCGATGGTGATGGGTCGCAAGACCTGGGAGTCACTGCCGGGTCTGCTGCCCGGGCGACGCCATATCGTGGTCACCCGGGATCCCGACTTTCGGGCCGAGGGGTGCGAGCTGGTGCACTCCCTGGAGCAAGCCCTGGAGGCGGCCGGCGAGGTTTCGGAGGTGATGATCGTGGGCGGGGGCTCCATATATAAGGAGATGCTGCCGCGCGCGGACCGGCTCTACCTGACCCTGGTGGACGCCGAGGTGGAGGGTGAGACACGTTTTCCCGAGATCGACTACGCTGCATGGCATGAGCTGAGCCGCGAGACCCACGCGGCCGACGAGCGCAACGCCTATGCCTGCACCTTTCTTGAATTGGAGCGGATCAGGGCTTGAGCCGGACGGGCCGGAAACGGTCTGAGGAGAATGCAGCTTCCCCGAAAGGTTTGAAACGACCTGGCACACAGCCGCCTTATGGTGGGGCAGGACCCTGCCCTACCCACTTGTTGCGGCATGTAGGGTGGGGCCCTGCCCCACCTTTTACCAGCGGAAGGCTCCCATCCCGTTCAATAAGTGCCTTTAGGCTCAGAGCTCTTGGCCTGCAAAGGCTGGTCGTATCTGAGCGCTTCGATCCTCGTCGTCGACTCTTCGCCTGTTCGTCGCTTCAGCGCCTGAACGTGCTCAATCCTCTCCCCGCTCCTTGCCGCCACCCTGGGGGGCGTGCTGCAGGATACGATCGGCCATGCGGGAAAAAGGCAGGCTCTGAAGCCACACTGTCCCGGTTCCGCTGAGGGTCGCCAGAAAGACGCCCTCGCCGCCGAACAGCATCGATTTCAAACCGCCTGCCATGCCGATGTCGTACTCGATTCCATCGGTGAAGCCGACCAGGCATCCGGTATCCACGCGCAGTGTCTCGTCGTCGAGGCGCTTCTCGATCACCGTGCCTCCGGCCTGAATGAAGGCGAGACCGTCGCCCTCCAGCTTCTGCAGGATGAATCCCTCGCCGCCGAACAGGCCGCTGCCGAGCCTTTTGTTGAACGCGATGCCGAGCTTGGTGCCGCGCGCAGCGCAGAGGAAGGCGTCTTTTTGGCAGACCACCTTGCCGCCGAGCCGGTTCAGGTCCAGCGCGATCACCGTGCCGGGGTAGGGGGCGGAGAAGGCGACACGGGATTTGCCCGCCGCGGCGCCGTTGGTGAAGTGGGTGGTGAAGATCGACTCACCGGTGAGCATGCGCTTGCCGGCGCTGAAGAGTTTGCCGAACATCCCCTCTTCGGGATCGGCGCCATCGCCCATGCGGGTTTCGAAGCTGATGGCCGCCTCCATGTAGGTCATGGCCCCGGCTTCGGCGATGACGGTCTCGCCGGGATCGAGGACGATTTCGACCAGCTGCATATCGTGGCCGATGATCCGATATTCGATGTCATGTGCACGCATCTTCTCCTCCCTCGGTGCAACTGCTTGGCGCAGCTGTGTCGTCTGTTCAGGGTAACACGCCGATTCCGGATTTACCGGCTGAGTCGTCAACCCGGTAAGCTACTCGCGGTGGGGTGACTATTTCTTGCCGGGTTTGAGGGCGCCCGGGCAGCTGATCTGCAGGGGCTTGGGTTTCTGGGTCTTGCGCAGTCTCAGGGCGGTGAGCTTGCCGCCCCAGAGGCAGCCGCTGTCGAGACACCAGGCATTGCCGACCTGGCGATAACCCAGGGTCGACCAATGGCCGAACAGAATACGGTCGTTGCGGGTGGCGCGGCCCGGAATGTCATACCAGGGACGGGAGCCGTTCGACTGGGTGCCCGGCGCCCCTTTGTCACGCATCGAGAGCCGGCCGTCGGACGTGCAGAAGCGCAGGCGCGTGAAGGCGTTGGTGATGAAGCGCAGGCGCTCGATGCCGGCGAGATCGTCGCGCCAGAGGTCGGGCTGGTTGCCGTACATCTGGTGGCAGAAATCGTGAAAGCCGGGACCGCGCAGGACTGCCTCCAGTTCATGCGCGCAGGCCCGCGCGGTGGGCAGGTCCCATTGCGGCGGCAGTCCGGCATGGATCAGGCTGTAGCCACGCTTCTCGTGATGATACATCACCGGCCGGTGGCGCAGCCAATCGATCAGCTCGTCGCGGTCGGGCGCTGCCAGCACCTCATCCAGGGTGCCGTGCTTGTAGTGGCTGCGGTTGCCTTGAGTGAGCGCCAGCAGATGCAGGTCGTGATTGCCCAATACCGTCACCGCCCGGTCACCGAGGGATTTGACGAAGCGGAGCACCTCCAGGGATTTGGGGCCGCGGTTGACCAGGTCGCCGGCGAACCAGAGACGGTCGCTATCGGGATTGAATTCAATCTGCTTGAGCAGCCTCATCAGCTCGTCGTAGCACCCCTGGACGTCACCGATGACGTAGATGGCCATCAGACGCTCTCCAGCCTGGCCAGCTGCCGGTCGTGCATATGCGACAGCAGCAGTTGCGAAAGTACGGCGCCGATCATCGCCAGAAACATATCGTTCTGGGTGTCCCAATGGTCGCCCTGGGTGCCGAGAAAGGCGTCGGCAGCCTGCTCGCTGAGCAGTGCCACCCACCACTCGATCAGCTCGTAGAAGGCGCTGAAGGCGAGACAGATGGAGACCACGATGAAAAACAGCCAGCGTCCGTTCTCGAGGGGGGAGCGACGCAACAGGATCTCCCGCGCCAGGATGGCGGGAATGAAGCCTTGGGCGAGGTGGCCGATGCGGTCGTAGTGGTTACGGGAGAGCTCGAGAGCGTCCCGCAGCCAGTTGAAAAGCGGCACCTCCGCATAGGTGTAGTAGCCGCCGATGATGAGGATCACGGCGTGCAGCGCCAGCAGTCGGCAGAGCAGCAGGGTCAGCGGGAAGCGTCGCCAGGTCAGGCTCAGCAGCACCAGACCGATCATGACCGGCGCGGTCTCCAGAAACCAGGTGTAGCGGTCCGCCACCGGATCGATGCCGCTGAGGATCAATAGCAGAAGCACCCCTCCAGCGAGCCAGAGCGGTTCGGTGAAGCGCTGGGCCTGGGGCATAGGCTCTCCCTGTGGTTGGGTCTTCCTGGGTATCAATAGGTCCTGACAGACCTCAATGCAGGCTGCCGGGCCGGGCCAGCGAAAAGGGCGGGATCATGGCGTCGAAATGGTTGCCCAGGCTGTCGACCATGTCATAGCTGCCCTGCATGCTGCCGACCGGCGTGTCGAGCACGGTGCCGCTGGTGTAGCGGAAGGTTTCACCCGGTTTCAGGTGGGGCTGTTCGCCGACCACGCCCTCTCCACGCACCTCCTGCACCTTGCCGTTGGCGTCGGTAATGATCCAGTGACGGTTCATCAGTCGGGCCGGGATATTGCCCTCATTGCGTATGGTCACCGTGTAGGAGAAGACGAAACGCTGCTCGTCAGGCTGTGACTGCGATTCCATGTAGTTGGTCTCAACCTGAACTTCGATGTGATTGAGTCGCTCTTGTTGCATGGATGGTCTGTCTCGGGTCGTTTTTTGGATACCTCAAGATTACTGAGCGGGAGGGTCGAGCGCAATGGTTAGGGAATATCAAGAATTAAAGGTATCTGCCGACAACACGGTTACCGATATGGAAAGGAATCGGAATGTCAAGATGAAAAAGCTGACAACGGCAATCGTGCTGATGCTCGCGACGGGTATGCTCCTGGCGGCCGATGCGACCCCGACCGGTCAGGCCCTGGTGGCCGCTGTGTCGCAGGGTGAAGTGCAGCGGGTCGGGGATCTGTTGGCCCAGGGCGGTGACGTCAATAGCACCAATAGTGCGGGTCGATCGCTGCTCCATCTGGCGGCCTTCAACGGCAACAGCAGAACGGTCCGGGTGCTTCTTGCCGCCGGTGCGGATCCCAATGTCACCGGTCCCATGGGGAGCACCCCACTGATGGACGCGGCGGCCTATGGCCATCTGGAGGTGGTGCGGCTGCTGGTGCAGCGGGGTGCCGCGCTGAACAAGGCGGATGCCTCGGGAGCCACCGCTCTGGCGCTGGCCAAACGGGGCGGACATCAGGCGGTCGAGGGCTTTCTCAAGGAACGAGGTGCCTCGGAAACTGCATCGGATTCACAATCCACCCCCTGACTGTGCAAAAACTGTACAGTAACGTGAACAGGTTCAAGGTTGAGTTGATGAGCAGGATTAATAGTTTGAGTTAACTGATTGAATGGATTGGTAGGCAATGAACAGACATCATCCCCATCGCGCCCCCGACTTCTTTGCGGTTCTGCTGGTCCTGGTGGTGATCGGACTCGGCATGACCCTGGCGGTTCAGGTCAGCGCCACGGACAGAGACCAGGTGGTCGAGACCGAATATGTCCAGCACACCCCGCATGCGGGTTAGGGTGCGGATTTCAAAAGCGCTATCCTAGAGGTAGTAGACCGACTTGGTCATCAACTTCGAGGTGAGCTTCATGGCCAGCTTGACCGGCCCGGGTAGCTCAGCTCCTCCCGCCTCGAGCGCCACGGTCGCGTGGTGAACCTCATCCTCTTTCATCTGCTCCAGCACTGCCCGGCTCTTCTGGTCCTGGGAGGGTAGCCGTTTCAGGTGGCTCTCCAGGTGGTCCTCGACCTGGTGCTCGGTCTCCGCCACGAAGCCCAGGCTCCATTTGTCGCCCGCCAGGCCGGCGGCGGCGCCGATGAGAAAGGAGCCCGTGTACCAGAAGGGGTTGAGCAGGCTTTTACGGTTGTCGAGCGCTTTCAGGCGCGCTTCGCACCACTCCAGATGGTCGTTCTCCTCCTGTGCCGCCCGCTCCATGCTCGAGCGGACTTCCGGCAGTTTGGCGGTCAGCGCCTGCCCCTGGTACAACGCCTGGGCGCACACTTCGCCGGTATGGTTGATGCGCATCAGGCGGCCGGTCAGATCCCGCTCGTGATCACTCAGTTCGGCCTCCGCAAAGTTGTCTGCGGGGTCGCTGCGCTCGGTCACCAGGGGGCGTCCGAAGAGGGTGCGCAGGGCCTGGTCGAAACCCATCAGCAGGCGGTCGGTTGGGGTGAAATCTCTCTGTGTCATGACCAAACCTTAGCGCCGGCAGGGGACGGCTTCAAGCCTTCATCTGTCTGAAAAGAAGTTGCATGGGATGCAGCACCTCCACCCCCAGCCCGGCCTCCCGTAGCAGCTGGCGGAACTGGAGGGCGCAACCGGTATTGCTGGTGACGAGTATTTCCGCGCCGCTGGCCCGCAGGTGCTCGATCTTGGCGCTGCCCAGGCTGATGGAGGTCTCCGCCTGGGTCAGCAGATAGGTGCCCGCCGCTCCGCAACAGAGTGCGTTTTCCGGCAGTTCGATGAGTTCGATGTCGGGGATGCGTTCGAGCAGCTGGCGACTGCGATCCCCCCGGCCGGTGCAGGGGATATGCAGCGCCACCCGCTGCCGGAGGGGCTGCAGGGGCGCCAGCGAGCCGGCTGGCAGGCTGAGCAGGAAGTCGGTCAGGGCCGTTACCGGCAGCGGGCTGTCGAGATGGACGGAGAGCTCCAGCTGGCAGGCGCTGGCTAGGGTGATCAACGCCTCTGCGCGACTGCCCTGCAGCAGGCGACGGTTGTCGCTGCAGAGGGTATCGGCTTGCTCGGGATATCCGTTGTGGCGGTGGATGGCGCCACAGCAGGCCTGTGCCTCGGGGATCTCCACCGCGAAGCCGAGACCGCAGAGCAGGGCGATCGCCTGCCGGATCAGGGCCTGTTCGGTCTGGCTGCCGACACAGCCGATGAAGAGCTGCACCAGCCTGCCGGTGGGTCGCGCCGCCGGATGGAGCCCGGTCAGAGGGTCTGTTTCTGCGGATAGCTGCTCGCCCATTTTGGCCAGGCGGCGCCAGTTGGCCGTTGGCAGCAGAGCCGCCAGGCGGGTCAGCCGCAGACGCCGCAGCAGGCCGTACCAGGAGCGCCAGCGGTCTAGCCGGTGACGGTCGCTGAGCAGATCGAACAGCCGCCGCCAACGCTGTCGTAAGGGGCGTTGCCGGTTGAGCAGGGTGCGTCCGCCATCGATGAGCTGGCCGTAATGGACACCCGACGGGCAGGCGGCCTCGCAGGCCAGACACCCGAGGCAGCGCTCGAGATGGCGCTCCACTCCCGGGCTGTCACGCAGCTCGCCGGCAGCCAGGGCCTGGACCAGGCTGATGCGTCCGCGCGGGGAGTCGGCTTCGCTCTCCCATTTCAGGTAGGTCGGGCAATGGGGCAGGCAGAGACCGCACTTCACACAGCGGTCCGCCTCTTTCAGCAGGTGTTCGGGGGTCACGTTACGATGGACGAGGTGGTATGGCTGAATCAGCCCCTATAATAGCGGTTAACGGTTCAGCGATCACCGCGGGAAGTCAGCCATCATGTCATATTATCGATACCACCTCTTCTTCTGTGTCAATGAAAGGGACGACGGCCGCCCCTTCTGCGCCCAGCATGGGGCCAAGCGCATGCGGGACTATTTGAAAAAGCGGGTCAAGGAGGCGGGGATGGCTGGGCCCGGCGGTATCCGGGTGAATACCGCGGGTTGTCTCGACCGCTGCTCTCTGGGACCGGTGATGGTGGTCTACCCCGATGAGGTCTGGTACACCTACGTGGACCGGGAAGATATGGACGAGATCTTCGAAAAGCACCTGGTCGGTGGCGAAGTGGTCGAGCGCCTGCTGATCTGAATCAGTCGGCGCTGGTGCGCAGCTTGCCGCAGCGCCGGCAGCGGTAGCGGGTCACCAGCCGGCCTTGCTTGACGTCGAAGACCGAGGCTTTGTCGACTTCCCACTTGTGGAAACCCTCGCGACAGAGCCCCTTGCCTTTATGCCGCTCGGCGGCTTTGGGTCGTTTGAATTTGAGAATCTCCGCCATCTCCTCTCCCCGTGCTCGTTCCCGGGATTATGCCTGAGTCGGCACCCGGGATTCACCTATACGTCCGAAGAGTGGAGTCCGCAAATCCGAAGCGCAGGAGGGGTGCGGCAGAGTGCGACGCGCCGAGGTCGGCCCGCAACGATTTACCGGATTGTCACACCCCCGGCCCAGTCACCACATTTAAAGGGATTGGCTTGACGCCCCCAGGTCCCGCCGACACAATGGCCGGGTTTCCGGGGCAACACGCCCGCCATCCCGCAACAGACCACTGTGAACAACGTCCAGCCGCTGATAAAAATCCGTGATCTTCACTTCGCTCGTGGCGAGCGCGTCATATTCGATGGCGTGGATATCGATATCCCCCGGGGCAAGGTGACGGCCATCATGGGCCCCAGCGGCACCGGAAAGACTACGCTGTTGAAGCTGATCGGCGGACAGCTGCAGCCCGCTCGCGGGAGTATCGAGGTGGACGGGCTGAATGTGCACAAGCTGTCGCGTTCGGCGCTCTACAAACTACGCATGCGCATGGGTATGCTGTTTCAGACCGGCGCGCTGCTGACCGACCTCACGGTCTATGACAACGTGGCCTATCCCCTGCGCGAACACACCGACCTGCCGGAGACGATGATTCGCCGACTGGTGCTGATGAAACTGGAGGCAGTGGGCCTGCGCGGTGCGCGGGATCTGATGCCCTCCGCGCTCTCCGGGGGCATGGCGCGCCGCGTCGCCCTGGCGCGCGCCATCGCCCTCGATCCCATGATGGTGATGTACGACGAGCCCTTCACCGGCCAGGACCCCATCTCCATGGGCGTATTGGCGCAGCTGGTGCGCCGGCTCAACGACGCGGTGGGTCTGACCAGCATTCTGGTTTCGCACGATGTGGAGGAGACGGCGGGTATTTCGGACTACATCTATGTCATCAACGGCGGCAAGGTGCTCGAGCACGGTACTCCGGATCAGATCGAGGCCTCCTCGTCGGAGGCGGTGCGCCAGTTCATGAGTGGCCTGCCCGACGGGCCGGTCGGCTTTCACTACGAGGCGCCGTCGTTGCCGGAGGACCTGCTGAGTATGCGGGGTGCCAAGTGATGTTCGATACCCTGGCCCTGTTCGGACGCAAAGGCATCCAGGCCCTGGAGCGGCTGGGACGCGGCCACCTGCTGCTGTTGCAGATTCTGGCCGGTATCACCAGCCTGCTGCCGCGCCTCGGTCTGCTGGTGACGCAGATCCAGAGCATCGGTGTGCGCACCATTGTGATCGTCGTCGTCTCGGGGCTGTTCGTGGGCATGGTGCTGGGCCTGCAGGGTTATTACGTGCTCTCCCAGTTCGCCGCCGAGGACAGCCTGGGCGTAATGGTCGCCGCCTCCCTGGTGCGCGAACTCGGGCCGGTGGTGACAGCACTGCTGTTCGCCGGTCGCGCCGGTTCCGCGCTGACGGCGGAGATCGGTCTGATGAAGGCCACCGAGCAGCTGTCGGGGCTCGAGATGATGGCGGTCGATCCGATCCGCCGCATACTCACCCCCCGCTTCTTCGCCGGTTTCATCTCCATGCCCCTGCTGGCGGCCATGTTCAGCGCCGTGGGCGTGCTGGGCGGCTACTTCGTCAGTGTGGGTCTGCTGGGGGTGGATGACGGCGCCTTCTGGAGCCAGATGCAGGCCAAGATCGATTGGAACGAAGATGTGGTGAACGGGGTCATCAAAAGCCTGGTGTTCGGCGTGGTCTGCACCTGGATCGCGCTGTTTCAGGGCTATGACACGGTGCCCACCTCGACCGGGGTGAGCCGGTCCACCACGCAGACGGTGGTCCACTCCGCACTGGCGGTGCTGGTGCTCGACTTTGTGCTGACCGCGTTGATGTTTGGAGAATGAGATGAACAGTAGACTGGTGGAAATCGCTGTCGGCGCCTTCATGGCGGCAGGCCTGGTTGCGCTCTTTTTTCTCGCCATGCAGGTGAGTAACCTGGCCAGCATCACGACCAGCGACGGTTATGAGGTGAAGGCACGCTTCGACAATATCGGCGGCCTCAAGGTGAGGTCTCCGGTGTCGATGGCGGGCGTGCGCATCGGCCGGGTGGTCGACATCGGCTACGATCAGAAGAGCTTTGAAGCCGTGGTCACCATGCAGATCGAGCCGGCTTACGACAAGATTCCCGAGGATACCATCGCCAAGATTTATACCTCGGGTCTGTTGGGTGAACAGTATGTCGGGTTTGATCCCGGCGGTAGCCTGGAGAATCTGCAGCAAGGCAGCGAGATCATGATCACCCAGTCGGCGCTGGTGCTGGAAGAGATCATCGGTCAATTCCTCTTCAGCAAGGCGGAAGAGAACGCCGCCGTTCAGGAGTGACCCCAGGGTGGCCGAAGCGCAGATCGTGAGAGACGGGGCCTTCCGCTTCCATGTCGAAGGTGAGATGACCTACGCCACGGCGAAGCAGCTGCTGCGCCAGTCGGAGACCTATTTCAACAAGCCCCAGGATCTGGAGATCGACCTCTCCCGGGTCACGGCCGCTGACAGCGCCGGGCTGGCCCTGCTGCTGGAGTGGAAGGCGCGAGCGGCCGTCGTCGGTACCGAAGTGGCCGTGCAGGGGTTGCCTGAGGCCATGCGGTCGATCGCTCATCTGTGCCGGATCGAGCCGCTTTTGAACGGACTGGGCGCCGAAGTATCCGCATAGTCGGCAAATAATGGCCGAAATTGCTCTGAGGTCTTGAAATACGGAATGTTTTAGGCTTGAATATCCATTCTCGTCCAGACGCCCTCCCATATTTTCAATTTCATTGACTCATGGAATCGTTCTGGATTCATACAGAGGCATGCGGATGGCGTCCGCATCTGCCCCAAATTTACTCCCAAATATGGTCGGAGATACTCAATCAATGAGTGAGCAGATTGTTCATGTTACCGATGACTCCTTCGAATCGGACGTCCTCAAGTCCAGTGAGCCAGTACTGATTGATTATTGGGCGGAGTGGTGCGGTCCCTGTAAGATGATTGCGCCGGTACTGGATGAAATCGCCACAGAGTATTCCGGCCGTTTGAAAGTCGCCAAATTGAACATCGACGAGAACCCTGACACGCCTCCCCGCTATGGCATTCGCGGCATCCCAACGCTGATGCTGTTCAAGAATGGCGAGGTCGAGGCCACCAAGGTGGGTGCCGTCTCTAAATCGCAACTGGTCGCTTTTATCGATAGTAACCTGTAATAACAACCGCAGGCGCGGAGCCGCCATCGCCGCCCGCCGTCTGCGGGCGCCAAGCCATCCCGAACCGCTTCACGTCTGCCCTGAAAGCAGAACATTTAATCCGACTACACCCTTCTGAGGTGTACACCCTGTCCCCGAGAACCTCTGAAACCACAATCCCTACACCACTATGAATCTGACTGAACTGAAGAAGATGCCGGTCGCCGACCTGACCAATCTCGCTGAAGAGATGAACATCGAAGGTATGGCGCGCTCGCGCAAGCAGGATCTGATCTTCGCCATCCTCAAGGCACACGCCAAGAAGGGCGAGGCCATCTACGGCGACGGCGTACTGGAGATCCTGCAGGATGGCTTCGGCTTTCTGCGCTCCGGCGACAGCTCCTATCTGGCCGGCCCCGACGATATCTACGTCTCACCCAGTCAGATCCGGCGCTTCGCCCTGCGCACCGGCGACACCATATCCGGCAAGATCCGCCCGCCGAAGGACGGCGAACGCTACTTCGCCCTGCTCAAGGTGGACGAGATCAACTACGACAAGCCGGAGAACGCCAAGAGCAAGATCCTGTTCGAGAACTTCACCCCGCTGTTCGCCAACAAGCGGTTCCATCTCGAGATCGGCAACGGCAGCACCGAGGACATCACCGCCCGTACCATCGACCTCTGCGCCCCCATCGGCAAGGGCCAGCGCGGTCTCATCGTCTCGCCGCCGAAAGCGGGCAAGACCATGATGCTGCAGAACATCGCGCAATCGATCACCCACAACCATCCCGAGTGCTACGTCATCGTGCTACTGATCGACGAGCGGCCGGAAGAGGTGACCGAGATGGCCCGCTCGGTGCGCGGTGAGGTCATCTCCAGTACCTTCGACGAGCCGGCCACGCGCCACGTGCAGGTGGCCGAGATGGTGATCGAGAAGGCCAAGCGCCTGGTCGAGCACAAGCGCGACGTGGTGATCCTGCTTGACTCCATCACCCGTCTGGCACGCGCCTACAACACCGTGGTGCCCTCCTCGGGCAAGGTGCTGACCGGCGGTGTCGACGCCAACGCCCTGCAGCGTCCCAAGCGCTTCTTCGGCGCCGCCCGCAACGTGGAGGAGGGCGGTTCCCTGACCATCCTCGCCACCGCCCTGGTCGACACCGGCTCGCGCATGGACGACGTCATCTACGAGGAGTTCAAGGGCACCGGCAACATGGAGGTCCATCTGGACCGTCGCATCGCCGAGAAGCGCATCTTTCCAGCTATCAACATCAACCGCTCCGGCACCCGCCGCGAGGAGCTGCTGATGAAGCCGGACGAGCTGCAGAAGATGTGGATCCTGCGCAAGATTCTGCATCCGATGGACGAGCTGGCGGCCATGGAGTTCCTGTTCGACAAGCTGAAGATCTCGAAGACCAATGAAGAGTTCTTCGAGGCCATGAAGGGCTGACGCAGGTTTCCCTGCCGATATCTCATACAAAGGGGCCAAGCGGCCCCTTTCTTTTGCCTGGACGGCATGGCACGCGACAGGGATTCATTGCTAGCATGAGGGCTGCATAAACGCGCGAGCGACTGAGCGTAGGAACAAGAATGAGATGAAGGCCATGATACTGGCGGCCGGACGCGGCGAGCGGATGCGGCCCTTGACCGACAGGCTGCCCAAGCCGTTGTTGCCGGTGGCCGGGAAGCCGCTGATCGTTCATCACATCGAGCGTCTCGCCGCCTCGGGAATCCGGCAGCTGGTGATCAATCACGCCCATCTGGGGGAGATGATCGAGGCGGAGCTGGGCGACGGATCGGCCTGGAGCGTGAAGATCAGCTATTCGGCCGAAAGCCGCGCACTGGAGACCGGCGGAGGCATTTTTCGTGCGCTACCCTTATTAGGAGAGGATCCTTTTCTGGTGGTGAATGGCGACATCTGGTGCGATGTCGATTACAGCCGGCTGCGGCTGGCGGCAGGCATGCTGGCACACCTGGTGCTGGTGCCCAATCCACCTCACCATCCGCGGGGGGATTTCGTGTTGCAGGGTGGACGCGTGTCCGATAACGAGGGAGAGCGCCTCACATTCAGTGGCATCGGTGTTTACCATCCGAGGCTGTTTGCGGGCTGTCAGCCAGGTGCTTTTCCACTGGCGCCGTTATTGAGAAAGGCCATGGCCGAATCCAAAGTGAGCGGCATCTGCCATCGGGGTTTGTGGGTCGATGTGGGAACCCCGGAACGTCTGCAGGCCCTGGACAGTCAACTTCGAGGCGCATGAAGCGATGGGACAGGAGATACCCTCCAGCCGTTTTACCGAAGCGGATTTCACCGAGTTCGCGCGACGCCTCGAAGACGAAACCAAACTGCTGGCGCAGTGGTTCGAAGAGGGCCGCTTTTCGCAGCGGGAGAGCCTGGCCGGGATGGAGCTGGAAGCCTGCCTGCTGCAGGAAAACGGCAATCCGGCGACCGAGAATCAGGTCTTCATGGAAGGCTTCGATGAGCCACTGGTGGTGCCCGAGCTGGCCACCTTCAATCTGGAGCTCAATAGCCGCGCCCGACCACTGAAGGGCGATGTCTTCAGCCGGATGGCGCAGGAGTTGGAAAACCTCTGGGGACAGTGCAACCGGCGTGCAGCCGAGCTGGGATTGCGTATGGCTATGATCGGCGTGCTGCCGACCCTGTGCCAATCGGCGCTCAGCCTGTCGAACATGTCGCCGCTCAATCGCTATCGGGCGCTCAACGAGCAGATTTTTCGACTGCGCAACGGCCAGCCCATCCGGCTCGACATCGAGGGGCGGGAGGCGCTGCACCTGATCCATGAGGATGTGATGCTGGAGTCGGCCGCCACCTCGTTCCAGATCCACCTGCAGGCGGACGCCAAGCAGGCGGCCGCGCTCTACAACCTGTCGAAGATCGTCTCTGCACCGATGGTGGCCGTCTGCGCCAATTCGCCCTACCTGTTCGGACGCGATCTGTGGGACGAAACGCGCATTCCCTTGTTCGAGCAGTCGATCTCCGTCGGCGGTTCGGACCTGACCAAGCGGGTCAGTTTCGGTATCCGCTACGTCTACGAATCGATAATGGAGAACTTCACCGCCAATCTGCTGCGCTATCCTGTGCTGCTACCGCTGCTGATGGACGAGCCCTCTGAGCGACTGCCGCATCTGCGCTTGCACAACGGTACGATCTGGCGCTGGAACCGGCCGCTGATCGGCTTTGACGAAGGGGGGGAGCCGCACCTGCGGATCGAGCATCGGGTGGTGCCGGCGGGCCCCAGCATCGCCGATTCAATCGCCAACGCCGCATTCTATTTCGGTCTGGTGACCGGTCTGCTGGAACAGGAGCCGCAACCGACCGAACGTCTGAAATTCGACCGTGCCCGCGGCAACTTCTACGCCGCCGCCCGCGCGGGACTGTCTGCGGAGGTGGCCTGGTTCGGCAGCGAGCGGGTGGAGATGGGACGGCTGGTCGCGGAACGGCTGCTGCCGGTGGCCAGGATTGGGCTCGAACGTCTACAGGTGGACGCGGAAGAGATCGATCATTGGCTCGGCATTATCGAGCGGAGGGTGGCCAAACGTCGGACCGGCGCTGCCTGGCAGCGCGGCTGGGTGGCCCGTCATGGACGGGAGTTTCACGGATTGATGCAGGAGTATCTAAGTCATCAGGAGAGTGGTCGTGCCGTTCACGACTGGCCGCTGTAAGCTGGGAATGTGAAGATGCTGCGTGAAATCCACGATTTGCCCGAAGGGCTGCTCCAGGTCGAAGCGGAACACCTGTCCGAGCGGCTGAAAGGACCGACCTTGATCCATCTGCCCGGAAAGCGTGAGGCACCGCTGTTCGTCTCCGTGCTGATGCACGGTAACGAGACCGTCGGCTGGGAGGCGATGCGCCGACTGCTGGCGCGTTATGAGGGGGGGCAGGCGCTGCCACGGGCGATCAGCCTCTTCATCGGGAACGTGGAGGCGGCGGCCTTTCGTGTGCGCCGGTTACCCGGTCAGCCTGATTTCAACCGGGTCTGGCCGGGCGGAGAGGAGCAGCAGAGCCCCGAGGCCCGCATGATGGCGCAGGTGGTGGAGATCATGCGTGAACGCAAACCCTTCGCCAGCATCGACGTGCATAACAACACCGGGCTCAATCCCCACTATGCCTGTGTCAACCGGCTGGACACGCCGTTTCTGCATCTGGCCCTGTTGTTCGGTCGCACCGTGGTCTATTTCCTGCGGCCCCAGGGGGTGCAGTCGATGGCCTTGGCCGATCTCTGTCCGGCAGTGACTCTGGAGTGCGGCAAGGTTGGCCAGGCGCACGGGGTCGAGCATGCGGAGCAATATCTCGACGCCTGTATGCACTTGTCCGAGCACCCGCAACATCCGGTGTCACACCAGGATATCGACCTGTTTCATACCGTGGCCCGGGTTACCGTATCGCCGCTGGCGGAGATCGGTTTCGCGCCTGAGGCCGGAGATATCGTCTTTGAACCCGATCTTGACCGCCTCAATTTCCAGGAGTTGACGCCGGGTACGCCCCTCGGGCGGATCAACGGCAGCGGACTCTCCCTGTTGGATGTGCGTGACGAGCAGGGGCGGGATGTGCTGCAGGACTATCTGGCGCTCAGGGACGGGCGGCTCTGTCTGCAGCGCATGGTAATGCCCTCCATGCTGACCAAGGACATCGAGGTGATCCGACAGGATTGCCTCTGTTATCTGATGGAGCGCTATGACACCCATCTCTGATCCCTGGATTGAGCGTCCAGGGGTTGCATCGGAATTTTTTACATATTCTTAAGGCCGGCTTAAAGTGAACCGGCTTCCTTCAGCGGAAGAGATCCCCAGTGCGACGGTCGTATGCGGTAAGAATCGCGATCCCATGTACTTGCAGAGCGCCAGGTGCTGTTTTGTAACAGTTTGTATTTAGATGAGTTGTCGCGCGACAGTCGCATCACAAGACAGAGTGCGCAGCAGACGTGGGCGCGAACGGGTACACCGCCGGAAAAGGACCTTGCCCGATTTCACGCGTGCTGCCCATTGAGACGGCAGGCTGCAGCAGGTTCCCGCACCTTTGGGGTGTCGAACTTTCTGACAGGAAAAAACCCTGATTTTTTTAAGCAAAATTGATACTCGATTGTTTTTAATGTTCTTTTTTGGATTGGCACTATGATTGCCAAATAAAGGTTATCCAACAAGAAACTTAAGATCGAGATCATGAAAACGACTCAAACCCGAATCAAATGGCTGGTACCGGCACTGCTGTTGCTGCTGGTCAGTTCCCAGGCTCAGGCGGTCATTCTGCTGACTCCGGACAACGCTACCGCCACCACCGAAGACAACTCGAACCTCACCACACTGAGCGCAGTCAACACGGCTTTCAGCACCGCTTATGAAGATCTGGTGCTGCTCTGGAAAGGTGAGACGGACAAGGGGACGACCGGGCAGGACGGTAGCCTGGAGGACGCCTATTTGTGGAACTTCGACATGCCGGTCAACAGCGGCACCATCGATCATATCGCCAACCAGGCCGCCGCCGACTGCCCAACCTGCATTCTGATCGTCAAAGACGGTAATGGCTCGCCAGCTCAGTATCTGTTCGACCTGGGCGACTGGGATGGCTTGGAGCAGATTGCCCTGAGCGGATTCTGGCCCAGAAAAGAGGACGCCATCTCCAATGTGGCGATATGGGGCGGTACCACCAGCGTGTCCGAGCCCAGTGTGCTGATACTGATGAGTCTTGGACTCATGGGCTTGGTTTTCAGCGGCAAGCGGAAGCGCTTTTGATCTGAGAGAGAGGTCGCAAGACCATTTTTTAGACCCAGCTACGGCTGGGTTTTTTTATGTCTGCGAAGGTTACTCGCAGCGGCTCACCGATTCCCTGGTTTGTCTCCCCGGGTTACTTGAGTCGGTACCACAAGAGGCCGACCAGCTCATGCACGGCGTCCGTGCTCTCTTCGATGGCTCTGGCGCTGGGGAGATAGCGTTCGACAGGAGAGACTTCCTGGGTGACGACGGAGAGGAAGTTGGTCGGGGCTGGTGTGGGCCTTATGCCATTACGTTCGAAGGCGTAGAGAGATCGGTTCATATGGCCCGCATCGGTGACCAGAACGATGCGCTCGATGTCGTGCTGTTTCATCAACTGAGCTGTATAGCGGGCGTTCTCCCAGGTGGTGTTGCTGCGGCGCTCGATGGCGAGTACGGGAACACCCAGCTCGTTCTGCAGCAGATCGCGGGCGATAACCGCTTCAGCCTCGCCGTTGGCGCCGGGATTGCCTCCGCTGGGGATCACCGGCAGTCCAGTCTGGCGGGAGAGGACGGCGGCGTAGCGCAGTCGGGCGAGTGTGCGCGGTGTCACCGTATCGCCAGCGTACTCCGGGGCATCGAGATAGCGGCCCCCGCCCAGGACAACGATCGCCTGCGGGCGATCCTGGCTGATGCGTTCAGCGGTAATCGCCGGCGTGCTCTCCAGCGCGAGGTTCAACAGGTCGCTGGACACCGGCAGGCTGAGCAGAAGCAGAAGCATCAAGCTCAACGCGAGCAGACGCCGGCCGAGTTTGGTGCGCCAGAGAAAGAGCCCGGCAAACGCCAACAGCAGCAATCCGCCCGGCGGCAGCACGAGGGCTTCGATCAGGCGGGTGGTGGCGACATCCATGGATTACTCGCCGAGCAGTGGATCGGCCTGCATGTCGGCGTGATAGGAGGAGCGGACCATGGGGCCGCTGGCGACACTGGTAAACCCCATCGCCTCCGCTTCCCGCCCCAGTGCGTCGAACTCCTCGGGAGTGACGAAGCGACGTACCGGAAGGTGGTCGCGGCTGGGCTGCAGGTACTGTCCCAGGGTCAACATCTCGCAGCCATGGCTGCGCAGGTCCCCCAGGACCTCGAGAATCTCCTGCTCGGTCTCGCCCAGTCCCAGCATCAGGCCCGATTTGGTCGGCACCCCGGGCTGGCACGCCTTGAAGCGCTGCAGCAGTTCGAGCGAACCGTGATAGTCCGCGCCGGGCCGGGCTTCCCGGTAGAGTCTTGGTACCGTTTCCAGGTTGTGATTGAAGACATCGGGGGGATGGCTGCCGAGCGCCGCCAGCGCGGTATCGACCCGGCCCCGGAAGTCGGGCACCAGCACTTCCACCTTGGTCTGCGGCATGTACTCGCGCACGGCCGCGATGCAGTCGGCGAAATGTCCGGCGCCGCCGTCACGCAGGTCGTCCCGGTCGACCGAGGTGATGACCACGTAGCGCAGCTGCATGTCGGCGATGGCCCGGGCCAGCTGCACGGGTTCGTCCGCATCGAGTGGCTGCGGCTTGCCGTGGGCCACGTCGCAGAAGGGACAGCGGCGGGTGCAGATGTCACCCATGATCATGAAGGTGGCGGTGCCGTGATGAAAGCACTCGCCGAGGTTGGGACAGGCAGCCTCCTCGCAGACCGAGCTGAGCCCCTTTTCGCGCAGGATGCGGCGGATGCGGGTGACCTCCTTGCCCATCGGCGCCTTGGCGCGAATCCATTTGGGTTTGCGCGGCAGCGTCTCCTGGGTTTCCACTTTGACGGGGATGCGGGCGAGCTTGTCTTTTCCCCGCTGATGGCTCTCCGGAGTGGCGCGGGAGGGGGGCAGGTGGTCGTTTGTGCGGCTCATGAGACGACGGTTTCAGCCTTCTGTTGGGATTCGAATTCGAGAGTGTAGCCCAAACCGCGCGCCAGGTGTCGCGGGAATTCCAGCTCGACTCTGGGTAAATCGACGTCCGCGATCCAGTCGGCGAGCTGAGTGACCTGCAGACCCGGGTAGCCGCAGGGATTGATCCGCTCGAACGGGGAGAGGTCCATGGCGATGTTGAGGCTGAGCCCGTGGAAACTGCAGCCGTGACGCACCCGCAGACCGACGGAGGCGATCTTCGCATCCTTCACATAGACCCCTGGCGCGTCGCGACGGGCGACGGCCGCTATGCCGTAGGTCGCGAGCAGGTCGATGACGGCCTGTTCCAGCAGGCTCACCAGACCGCGCACGCCGAGTCCGGCGCGACGCAGGTCGAGCAGCAGATAGGCAACCAACTGTCCGGGACCGTGATAGGTCACCTGCCCGCCGCGGTCGGTGCGGACCACGGGGATGCGGCCGGGTTCGAGCAGATGTTCGGCTTTGCCGGCCTGGCCGAGGGTGAAGACCGGGGGGTGCTGCAGCAGCCAGAGCTGATCGCGACTCGAGGCGTCGCGACGGTCGGTGTAGTCCCGCATGGCCTGCCAGGTTTCAGCATAGGGCCTGAGGCCCAGCTGTTTGACATGGAGGGTACCGGTGAAGGGCATGATGAATTATGAAATTTGAATTATGAAATTTGAATTGGCGGGGTGCGCTTCGCGCACGGCCGATTTGGATGGCTTCAGCATACGAAGCGACCGGCGCAATTCAAAATTCATAATTCAAAATTTAATTTAAAGTGCCATAACGACCTTTTCATGGGCCGTCAGGTCGAGATAGATGGCATCCAGCTGAGCTTTGCTTTCGGCTCGCAGGGTCACGCTGACCGAGACCCATTTACCCCCCTTGCTGGGCCGGCTGGTGACGGCGCCCTCACGCAGGTCGGGTACGTGTCTGCGCACCAGCTCCACCACCAGGCTGTCGAAGCCCGGCTCCGCCCGGCCCATCACCTTGAGCAGGTAGTCACAGGGGAATTCGAGCAGGGTATCATGCGGGGCGGTCATGGGATCACTCGAGCCAGAGCAGGGCGCTGTCCTTGATCTGTTGCCACAGGTTGCCGTCCTCCACCCCCTTGAGGGCGATCAGATCGGCAGTCGCCACCGGTTCGCCTTCCAGGGTCACGTGGACCTGTCCGAGCACTGCGCCCTCGCTGACCGGCGCCATGATCTTGGGCGAGACTTCCAGCTGCGCCTCCAGGTTCTGGTACTGGTGGCGGGGAATGGTGACGTTCAGGTCCTGGGCCAGGCCGAGGGGCAGTTTTTCGTCGGCGCCCTTCCAGATGCGGGCGCGGTTGAGGACCTCGCCGGCGGCGTAGAGCTGATGGGTCTCGTAGAAGCGGAAACCGTAGTTGAGCAGGCTCTGGCTCGCCTTGGCCCGGGCCTCCTCGCCGTCGGTGCCCATGACTACGGAGACCAGCCGCATGCCGTCGCGCAGCGCCGAGGCTACCAGGCAGTAGCCTGCGGCTTCGGTATGCCCCGTCTTCATGCCGTCGACGCTGTCGTCGCGCCACAGCAGCCTGTTCCGGTTGTGCTGCTTGATGTCGTTGAAGACAAAGGATTTTTCGCTGTACCAGTGGTAGTACTCCGGAAACTCCCGAATGGTGGCGATGGCGGCCTTGGCGATGTCGGCGGGCGTGGTGTAGTGGTCGTCGTGGGGCAAGCCGGTACTGTTGACGAAATGGGTATGGGTCATGCCGAGGCGTTGCGCATGGTTGTTCATCAGGTCGGCAAAGGTGGCTTCACTGCCGGCGATATGCTCGGCCAGGGCGACACAGGCATCGTTGCCGGATTGGATGATCATGCCCTTGATCAGATCCTTCACCTTGACCCGTTTTCCGACCTCGACAAACATGCGCGAGCCGCCGGTGCGCCAGGCCTTCTCACTGATCAGTACGTCGTCTTCCAGATTGATATTGCCCTGTTTCAGTTCCCGGAAGATGGTGTAGGCGGTCATGATCTTGGTCAGGCTGGCCGGTTCCAGACGCTGATAGGGGTCTTTCTCCGCCAATACCTTGCCGCTGTGGAAGTCGACCAGGATAAAGCCGCTGGCGGCCACTTCAGGTGGTGCCGGAATCGGAACGGCGGCCTGCAGCGGCGCGACCATCAGGGGCAGTGCAAGGAGGAAAAGGCTTCGCAATAAATGATTCAAAGGGGTCATGACTCTTGGGATCGTCTTTTGGGTGCAGGGTGTATTTTATTGAAGCGGGTCTGCGCGAAGCAAACTGCGCGCTGTCTAGCGAATCACAACATGGGGATCTCTGATGCCCAGCTGGTCCAGTCGTTGTGTCAGGTGATCCGCCAGTTCGACGCTGGCTATGGGTCCGACCTGTACCCGATAGACCGGGGTGGCGGCTCCCGTGCTCTCCTCTATGAGTACTTTGACCTGTAATTGTTCCTCGATTCGCTGTTTCAGCCGATCGGCGTTGCCGGCGTTGCCGAAGGCGCCGACCTGAAGAAAGAGTTCGGGCAGTCCGCGGATCGGGTTGGGTTTGGGTGCTTCGGGATCGATCGCGGGCGGCGGAGCTGTCGGGTCGATGGCCGTGACTTCCACCAGTCCGGTACCCTCGCCGACGATGCCCAGCTTCCAGGCGGCGGTGTAGGAGAGGTCGATGAGACGGTTGTCATGGAATGGGCCGCGATCGTTGACGCGGACGATCACGCTGCGGTTGTTGCGCAGATTGGTGATCCGGGCATAGCTGGGCAGGGGCAGGCTCTTGTGGGCGGCGGTCATGGCGTACATGTCGTAGGGCTCGCCGCTGCTGGTGCGGCGTCCGTGAAACTTGCTGCCGTACCAGGAGGCGATGCCTCTTTCGCTGTAGCCGCGGCCGTCCTTGAGGGTGTGATAACGACGCCCGAAGACCACATAGCTGTCGGGATTGCCATAGCTGCTGAGCGGCTCCAACCTGGGCGTCGGTTCGGGGATGCTGGCAATATCCACCGGTGGCGGCAGCTGCCGGCTGATGCCGTCCTGCTGTGTGTCGAGCTTGGGGGCGCTGCCACAGGCCGCCAGCAACAGACTCAATGCCAGCGCCAAGCCTGGTGGCGGGAGTGATCTTAGGCGACGCGCGGCATTGGGCATGGCTCAGGGTCGCCCCTTTGCGGTCTGCTTGGCGTTCAGGATCTCCTGGCTCAGCTGATAGGCTGCCATGGCGTAGAGGTTGCTGTGATTATAGCGGGTAATGACGTAGAAATTGTGCAGCCCGAACCAGTACTCGTCCGTTCCGCCCGCATCCAGTTTGATCAGGCTGCTCAGGGTCTCCGGGTCCGGCAGGGCCAAACCGTCCAGAGGGCGCAAGCCCTGGCGTAGCAGCTCCTCCAGGGGGATGCTCGGTTTCATGCCGGCATCCACGTAGGGCTGCAGATCGTTCTGGCTGTTGGTGGTCGCCTGCAGGGTGATCGGTTCGCCGGGGCGCCAGCCATGGGTCTTGAAATAGTTGGCCACGCTGGCGATCACGTCGGCATCACTCTGCCACAGATCGCGCTTGCCGTCGCCGTCGCCGTCGACGGCATAGCGTCGGTAGCTGCTGGCGATGAATTGTGGCTTGCCCATGGCGCCGGCATAGGAGCCTTTGGCGCTGCGGGGATCGACCGACTCTTCCCGGCTCAGGAGTAGGAACTGCTCCAGTTCGCTGCGGAAGAATTCGGCTCGCTTGGGGTAGCCGAAGGCGAGGGTGGCGAGGGAGTCGAGAATGCGGTAGCGACCGGTGAACTTACCGTACCGGGTCTCCACCCCGATGATGGCGACGATGATCTCGGGGGGGATGCCGTACTGCAGGCTGATGCGCTCCAGCAGGGCCTCGTTGTGTTGCCAGAACTCGACACCGCCCTGAATGCGGTCGGGCTTGAGGAAGATCGGCCGGTACTCATACCAGGGTTTGGCCTCGGCGGGGCGGGTGATGGCAGCGATGATGTCGTCGCGGAACTCGGTGCCGGCCAGCAGGGCCTCGATCTCGTCGGCCGGGAACTGGTGTTTTTTCTCCATCTCGGCGGCGAAGGACTTGAACTCGGGGCGGTTGTCGGGCGTGGTGGCGCAGGCCGAGGTGGCCAGGATCAGACTTGCCAGGGTCAAGGTCGTTATGAACTGTCTCATGTCGGCAGCAGTTTTCTATGGGTGTGAATGGACATCAGGATACCGAAGCCGATCAGGATGGTCACCAATGAGGTGCCGCCGAAGCTGATCAGGGGCAGCGGGACTCCGACTACCGGCAGCAGTCCGCTGACCATGCCGGCGTTTACGAAAAGATAGACGAAGAAAACCATGGAGAGGGAACCGGCCAGGATGCGACTGTAGGTGTCCTGGGCCTGGGTGGCGATGTAGAGGCCGCGCAGGATGATGAAGAGGTAGAGACAGAGCAGGGCCGAGACGCCGACCAGTCCGAACTCCTCCGAGATCACGGCGAAGATGAAGTCGGTGTGGCGTTCCGGCAGGAACTCCAGGTGTGACTGGGTGCCGTTGAGCCACCCCTTGCCGCCGATGCCGCCCGAGCCGATGGCGATCTTGGACTGGATGATGTGGTAGCCGGTGCCCAGCGGGTCACTCTCCGGGTTGAGAAAGGTCAGCACCCGCTGGCGCTGATAGTCGTGCATCAGATACCAGGCCAGCGGGCCGAGGGCCGCCATGGCGAGTCCGATGGCGCCGATCAGATACCAGGAGATGCCGGCCAGAAACAGGGCGAAGGCGCCGGCTGAAGCCACCAGCAGGGCGGTCCCCAGGTCGGGCTGCTTGGCGATCAGCAGCACTGGCACCAGGGTCAGCAGGCCGGATACCAGCAGCCGGGGCAGGGTCGGCGGCAGTCGCTTGTCGGCCAGGAACCAAGCGATCGTCATCGGCAACGTGAGCTTGAACATCTCCGAGGGCTGGAATCTCACCAGCCCCAGGTCGAGCCAGCGCTGCGCCCCCTTGCCTGCCTCGCCGAAGAGGATCACCGCCAGCAGCATCAGGATGCCGAGCAGGTAGAGCAGGGGCGACCAGCGGCGCAGGTGATCGGGGTGGATCTGAGCCAGCAGGATCATGGCCAGGAAGCCGACACCGAGGCGGATCAGCTGTTTCTGCACCAGCGCCATCTCCTGATCCCCGGCGCTGTAGAGCACAGCCAGTCCCAGCACGGAGAGCAGCACCAGGCTGGTGAGCAGGGGCAGATCGATATGCAGCCAGGCGAGCAGGCCGCTGGGCCGGGCCGGCTGCGACTCCTGAAAGGAGAGGGCCGATTTGGGTATCTCTCTCATGTGCCGTCCTGATGCAGATAGTGATCCATGATCTTGCGTGCGATGGGCGCCGCCACCGAGCCGCCGTGACCACCGTTCTCCACCACCACGGCAATGGCGATCTGCGGGTCTTCCACCGGAGCGAAGGCGATGAAGAGGGCGTGATCGCGCTTGCGCTTGGCCACGGTCTCCTCATCATACTCCTCGTCCTGTTTGACACTGAAGACCTGGGCGGTGCCGGTCTTGCCCGCAATGCGATAGCGGTCACTGCGGATCGCCCTGGCGGTTCCGTGAGCCCCTTCCACCACCAGGGTCATGGCATCGATCACCTGGTTCCAGTGTACCGGATCCAACTGCTGCAGATCGTCAATGATCTTGGGGCTCTCCTGCATGCTGCCGTCGGGCTTTTCGATGGTCGCCACCACCCGGGGGCGGATATGGTGGCCCTGGTTGGCCAGGGTGGCGGTGGCCGCCGCCAGTTGCAGCGGGGTGGCGAGGAAATAGCCCTGGCCGATGCCGACGATCAGGGTTTCGCCGGGATACCAGGGTTCGTTTCGTTTGTTCTGTTTCCACTCGCGGCTCGGCATCAGGCCGCTGAGTTCGCCGGTGAGATCGACCCGTGTCGGCTGTCCGAATCCGAAACCGGTGAGGAACTCGTGCAGGCGGTCGATACCCAGGGTCCGCGACAGTTCGTAATAGTAGACGTCGCAGGATTCGACGATGGCCTTTTCCATGGTGACCTTGCCGTGCCCCCACTTCTTCCAGTCGCGGTACTTGTGCTCCTGGCCCGGCAGTTGGTAGTAGCCGGGGCAGTAGGTCTCCTGATGGTAGCCGACCACGCCGTACTCCAGTCCGGCCAGGCCGATGAACGGCTTGACCGTGGAACCCGGCGGGTACTGGCCGCGAATGGCTCGGTTGAACAGCGGATTGTCGATCGAGTCTTTGAGTGCCTGATAGGCTTCGCTGCTGATGCCCTCGACAAACAGGTTGGGATCGTAACCCGGTTTGCTCACCAGGGTCAGGATGCCGCCGGTCTTGATCTCGATGGCGGCCACGGCGCCGTTGAACTCGCCCAGCGCGTCCAGCGCGATCTCCTGCAGCTGCATATCGAGGAAAAGGCGCAGGTTGTCTCCGGGGGTGGGGGCCTGGTCCTCCAGGACCCGCAGCACACGCCCCTTGGCGTTGACCTCGACCTGTTGCAGTCCCACCTGGCCGTGCAGCAGACTCTCGTAGCTCTTCTCCACCCCGTTCTTGCCGATGTAGCTGGTGCCGCTGTAGTTGGAGAGGTCGATATACTCCAGCTCGCGCTGATTGATACGTCCCACGTAGCCCAGCAGATGGGCGGTCTCCATGCCTTGCGGGTAGTCACGCAGCAGGGTCGCCTTGACGTCGACACCGGGAAAGCGGTGGCGGTTGACCGCCAGTCGCGAAACCTCATCATCCTGCAGCCGGATGCGTAACGGGATGCTGTCGAAACGCCGATGTTGCGTGAGCAGGCGGCGAAAGCGCTGGATGTCCTCATCGCTGATCTCGATGATGTCGCCCAGTGCGCGCAGTGTGGCATCGAGGTTGGGAACCCTCTCCGGGGTGATCTCCAGACTGTAGGCGGGCAGGTTCTGTGCCAGGGTCATGCCATTGCGATCGTAGATCAGGCCCCGTGTGGGGGGCAGGGGCTGCAGCTTGACCCGGTTATCCTTCGACAGGGTGATGAAGTGGTCGTGACTGACTATCTGCAGATAGAACATACGTCCGGCCAGGATCAGCAGTATCAGGATCACCATGACACCGGAGACAATGGCGCGGCCCAGGAAGAGCTGGCTCTCGTAGAGGTGATCTTTGATCGAGAGTTGAGGCATCAGTTCACGTGAAAGTGTCGTCGGACTTTGCGTAGGGTGAGGTAGGTCCAGGGCCAGAGCAGCATGCTGACGACCGGGGTCATCCAGTACCAGAGTGAGGGGGTGGGGTAGCCGGCGGCGCCGGTGGTCCAGAGCGCCAGCAGGCGCTCCACCAGGAGCAGGATGAAGATGCTGAAGACCTGCTGGCGCAACGGCATGACCCGCACTCTGAGATGCAGCTTGAGGGCCAGGAAGGCGATCACCGAGAGTCCCAGCGCATGCTGCCCCAGAAGCGTGCCCGATAGGACATCGAGCAGCAGTCCGGTAACGAAGCCGACACCCACGCCGACCCGCTCCGGAAGCGCCATGCACCAGTAGACGAGGATCAGCGCCACCCACTGCGGGCGATAGCTCAGCGCCCACTCCGGCATCGGCATGATCGTCAGCATGAAGCCGATCAGCAGGGTCAGATAGATGACGTAGCTACGTCCCGGGGGGGCGGTGGCGATCATTCGCTGGCCTCCTCGCTGCCTGTGGGGGGTGGCTCCGTCCGCTTCTCACCCGCGGTTTCATCCGGCTCCAGGGGTGTCGGTTTCAGGGTCCAGACCAGCAGGACCTCACGCAAGCGGTCGAGATGGGCGGAAGTCTCGGCGATCACCGCGGCGAAGGGGCGACCGGGCTCGCGTCGTACCTCCACCACTTGTGCCACCGGATAGCCTGGGGGAAAGCGTCCGCCGAGCCCCGAGGTGGTGAGGAGGTCGCCAATCCGGATATCGGCATTGTTAGGCAGATGGGGCAGCTCCAGCTGGTTGATCAGGCCGGTGCCCAGGGCGATGGTGCGCAGGCCGTTGCGCTGGACCTGCACCGGCAGGGCATGGGTGGCGTCGGTGATCAGCAGCACACTGGCGCTCAGCGGGTTGATGTGGGTCACCTGGCCGACCACCGCATTGGCGTCCAGCACCGGTTGGCCCTCGTAGAGACCGGAGGTCCTGCCTTTATCGATCAGCACCACCTGGCGGAAGGGGTCCTGCTCCACCGCGATCAGTTCGGCGATCTGCACCCGGTCACCCACCTTGAAGGAGGAGTCGAGCAGTCCCCGCAGACGCATGTTCTCGGCCTCAAGGGCCTCGAACTTCTGCAATCGACCACGCAGTTCCAGGTTTTCGGCATGCAGCCGGTCTCGCTCCGTTTCCAGTTCGCTGCGGCTGGTGAAGGCCTCACTGGCAGACTCGCCGAGGGAGACGGGGAGGCTGGCGAGGTACTGCACCGGGTAGAGCACCACCGAGAGGGCGGAGCGTAGCGATTCGAGGGTGTTGTAGCGGTGGTCCAGCACCATCAGCGAGATGGAGAGCAGGCCGGCGACCACCAGCCGGGTGGTGATGGAGGGTCCCGCTGTGAAGATCAGTTTGATGGCTGAATCACTCCCGTTTCATCGAATGTCGCCCGGCGGAAAGCTCCGCCGGAACGGGTAGAGGCCGCTAGTCAACCATGAAGAATTCGCCACCCCGCTCGTCGATCAGCTCCAGGGCGCGACCGCCGCCGCGGGCGACGCAGGTCAGCGGATCCTCGGCCACGATCACCGGCAGGCCGGTCTCCTCCTGCAGCAGGCGGTCGAGATCCTTCAACAGGGCGCCGCCGCCGGTCAGCACGATGCCGCGTTCGGCCACATCGGCGCCCAGTTCCGGCGGGGTCTGCTCGAGTGCGGTCTTGACCGCGCCGACGATGCCGGAGAGCGGCTCCTGCAGGGCCTCCAGGATCTCGTTGCTGTTGAGGGTGAAGCTGCGCGGAATGCCCTCGGCCAGGTTGCGGCCCTTGACCTCGATCTCCTTCACCTCGTTGCCGGGGTAGGCGGAGCCGATCTCATGTTTGACCCGCTCCGCGGTGGCTTCGCCGATGAGGGTGCCGTAGTTGCGGCGCACATAGTTGACGATGGCGTCATCGAAGCGGTCGCCGCCGACCCGCACCGAGTTGGCGTAGACGATGCCGTTGAGCGAGATGATGGCTACCTCGGAGGTGCCGCCGCCGATGTCCAGCACCATGGAGCCGCGGGCCTCGTCGACGGGCAGGCCGGCGCCGATGGCGGCCGACATGGGCTCTTCGATGAGGTAGACCTCGCGGGCGCCGGCGCCGGCGGCCGACTCCTTGATGGCGCGCCGCTCCACCTGGGTCGAACCGCAGGGGACACAGACCAGCACGCGGGGGCTGGGCCGGATCACCCGGCTTTCGTGCACTTTGTGGATGAAGTACTGCAGCATCTTCTCGGTGACGGTGAAGTCGGCGATCACGCCCTCCTTCATGGGACGGATGGCGGTGATGTTGGCCGGGGTGCGGCCGAGCATCTTTTTCGCCTCCTCGCCCACGGCCACCACCGACTTGGCGCCTCCCGGGCCCCGGTCCTGGCGGATGGCGACCACCGAGGGTTCGTTGAGCACGATGCCCTGGCCGCGGGCGTAGATCAGCGTGTTGGCGGTGCCCAGGTCGATGGATAGGTCGTTGGAAAAAAAGCCACGTATGCGTCGGAACAGCATTTAAGTCTTCGTCTTGTCAGGTGTATCAGGGGGCTGACCGGGAGACGCTCGCGCGCCGCCTTGTCGACGGGATTCTGCGCGCTGTCTCCGAGGTGTGCCGGTAAAAAGAAGTTAATCTAGCAATGGTACAGGAGTTGGGCAAGAAAGGGGATTTGGAATTGTGGA
>JBNLGI010000056.1:0-2222 GCA_050305975.1 Sedimenticolaceae bacterium
CGCCCTGGGTGCCGCGGTAGGTATCGGCGTACTGGGTGGCCGCTTTCTCGAAGGCGCCGCGCGTCAGCCTGAACTCATCCCCATGCTGCGTACCCAGTTCTTTATCGTCATGGGTCTGGTCGACGCCGTGCCCATGATCGCAGTGGGTCTGGCCATGTACGTACTGTTCGCCGTCGCCTGATCCGGGCCCTTGAGCGAACCCACTATCATCTCGTCCAACGAGAGGTAATTCCGGGATGAACATCAATCTGACTCTGATAGGTCAGCTGCTCTCCTTTGCGGTCTTCGTCTGGTTCACGATGAAGTACGTCTGGACCCCGATCATGGGGGCCCTGGAAACCCGCAAGAAAGAGATCGCAGACGGCCTGGCCGCCGCCGAGCGCGGACAGCACGAGCAGGAACTTGCCAAGGAGCGGGCGAAGGACGTGCTGCACGATGCCAAATCACAGGCGGCGGAAATCGTAGCCCAGGCCCAGAAGCGGGCGGCGGAAATCGTCGACGAGGCCAAAGGGACAGCGCGCACCGAGGGTGAGCGTATCCTGCACGCCGCGCAGGCGGAGATCGAGCAGGAGACCAACAAGGCGCGGGAGCAGCTGCGCAGCAAGGTCGGGGAGCTGGCGTTGGCCGGCGCCGAGAAGATCCTGCGTAAGGAGATCAACGCCGACGCGCACAAGGATATCGTCGAAGCCTTGGCCAAAGAGATCTAGGGTAGCGCCATGGCAGCAGATGCAATCACCATCGCACGCCCCTACGCCGAAGCGGTCTTCGCCCGCGCCGAAGAGAGCGACAGCCTCGACTCCTGGTCGCAGATGCTGGGTTTTCTCAAGCTGGTGGTGGCCGATCCGGCGGTAGCCCCGGTTGTCAGCAATCCGCTGGTCGATCGTAAGGCGCTGTCCGATCTTCTGCTCGAAATCGGCGGCGAACACCTCAACGACGAGGGCGGTAATCTGGTCCGGCTGTTGGTGCAGAACAACCGCCTGGCCCTGGTGCCGGAGATCGACACTCTGTTCGAAGCGCTCAAGGCCGAGAAACAGCGCACCCTCAACGTGCACGTCACCTCCGCCTTTGCACTCAAGCCGGAACAGGAAAAATCCATCGCCGCCGCCTTGAAGGCGAAGCTGGGTCGCGATGTCACCATCAGCAGCGAGAAGAACCCCGACCTCATCGGCGGCGTTCACATCCGCGCGGGTGACCTGGTGATCGACGGCTCCGTCCGCGGAAGACTGCAGCAACTGGCGAACGAATTGGGAATCTAAGCGAGAAGCCATCATGCAACTCAATCCATCCGAGATCAGCGAACTGATCAAAAGCAAGATCGAAAAGTTCGATCTGAAGACCGAAGCCCGTAACGAAGGCACCATCATCAGCCTGACTGACGGTATCGCCCGTATCCATGGTCTCGAGGACGTCATGTCCTACGAGATGCTGGAGTTCCCGGGCAACACCTTCGGCCTGGCCCTCAACCTGGAGCGCGACTCCGTGGGTGCGGTTATCCTGGGTGACTACAAACACCTGAGCGAGGGCGACTCGGTGAAGTGCACCGGCCGCGTGCTTGAGGTGCCGGTGGGCGAAGGCCTGCTGGGCCGCGTGGTCGACTCCCTCGGTAACCCGATGGACGGCAAGGGCGACATCAGCTACGAACAGACTTCCGAGATCGAAAAGGTCGCACCCGGCGTTATCGAGCGTAAGTCGGTCGACCAGCCGGTGCAGACCGGACTCAAGGCGATCGACTCCATGGTGCCGATCGGCCGCGGCCAGCGTGAGCTGATCATCGGCGACCGCCAGACCGGTAAGTCGGCCATCGCCATCGACACCATCATCAACCAGAAGGGCACCGGCGTTAAGTGTATCTACGTCGCCGTCGGCCAGAAGAACTCCACCATCGCCCAGGTGGTGCGCAAGCTGGAAGAGCACGGTGCCATGGATCACACCATCATCGTCGCCGCCCCGGCCGCCTACTCCGCCGCCATGCAGTTCATCGCCCCCTACTCCGGTTGCACCATGGGTGAGTACTTCCGCGACAAGGGCGAGGATGCGCTGATCATCTATGACGATCTGACCAAGCAGGCCTGGGCCTATCGCCAGGTCTCCCTGCTGCTGCGTCGTCCGCCGGGCCGCGAAGCCTATCCCGGTGACGTCTTCTACCTGCACTCCCGTCTGCTCGAGCGCGCCGCGCGCGTCAACGCCGCCTACGTGGAGAAGATGACCGACGGCAAGGTGAA
>JBNLGI010000057.1:0-12555 GCA_050305975.1 Sedimenticolaceae bacterium
TGTTCGCCGGCCTCGACGTCATCGGGGACTATCTCACCGAGGTCAATGTCACCAGCCCGACCTGCATCCGCGAACTCGATGCCCAGTTCGGCCTCGACATCGCCGGCGAGCTGATGGACGCCATCGCCGCCAAGCTGGGCCGATGAAGCTGATCAGCGCACAGACCGATCGATTGGGCGTCACGCTGCTGGTGGCGGCACTCCTGCACGCCTTCATCATCCTCGGCGTCACTTTCAAACCCTTTGATCCGACCCGGCCGGATCATCGTCAACAGAGTCTCGAGGTGATGGTGGTCAATCAGGCGGTAGAGCCCCCCGACGAGGAGGAGAAGCCGGACTTCCTGGCCCAGACCAGCCAGCAGGGCAGCGGCGAGCAGCGCGAGCCGGTCAAACCCAGCTTCGAGGAGTCACCGCCGCCGATGCCGCCTCCGCAACCGCTGCAGGCCAAGCCGCAACCCAGTAAGCAGCAGCTCACCGCCAGCGTCTCCGAGCAGAAGACCGAGCAGGAGCAGTTGCCGGAAGAGCTGCCGCTCGAACTCAGCGCCAGCCAGCTGCTGACCAGCAAGGATCTGGAGATCGCCCGTCTCACCGCGGAACTCGAACGCAAGACCCAGGCCTATGCCAAGATGCCCAAGCGCAAGGCGATCAGCGCCAGTACCAAGGAGTACAAGTATGCCGCCTATCTCGACGCCTGGCGCCGCAAGGTGGAGCGCATCGGCAACCTGAACTACCCGGATCAGGCCAAACGCAACAGCCTCTACGGCAATCTGGTGCTGCACGTGGCGGTGCACGCAGACGGCAGCGTGGAGCGCGTTCGCGTGCTGCACTCCTCGGGCCACAAAATCCTCGACGACGCCGCGGTGCGCATCGTGCGCATGGCGGCCCCCTTCTCGCCCTTTCCGGAAGAGATCCGCAAAGAGACCGACATCCTCGACATCACCCGCACCTGGCAGTTCCTGCGCAGTGGCCAGTTCGGTTCCGAATAGACGCAGACAGCGGTTGCAGCCACACGGCTGCGACGGGATACTATAGGCATGTCTGTCGAGACCAATCTCACCAACCATTTCCTCATCGCCATGCCGCGCCTTGAGGATCCCAACTTTTTTCACACCGTCACCTATATCTGCGAACACACCAGTGACGGCGCCATGGGGATCGTCATCAACCGGCCGATGGAGCTGCATCTGGCGGATATTTTCGAGCAACTCGAAATCCAGGTCAGCTCACCCAGGGCAGCGGAGCAACCGGTCTATCTGGGCGGCCCGGTACAGAGCGACCGCGGTTTCGTACTGCACGACTCCGCCACCGAGTGGAACTCGACCCTGCGCATCAACTCGGAGATCAGCGTCACCACATCGCTCGACATCCTGGAAGCCATCGCCACGGACAAGGGCCCGGCAAAGTGCCTGGTGGCACTCGGCTATGCCGGCTGGGGCGCGGGACAGCTGGAGAGCGAGCTGGCGCAGAACGCCTGGCTCAGCGGCCCTGCCGAGAGCGACATCATTTTCAACCGTCCGAGTCAGGAACGCTGGCAGGCGGCGGCCGATCTGCTGGGTGTGGACCTCAATCTGCTGAGCGGCGACACCGGACACGCTTGAGCGCGCGCGAGTGTAAACAAGAGGACACGCGGATGGGCACCCTGCTGGGTTTCGACTACGGCACGCGTAAGATCGGCGTCGCGGTGGGTCAGACCCTGACCGGCACCGCCAACCCACTGGAGACCTTGCAGCTGGTCAACCACAAACCCGACTGGGAGCGCATCGCCCGCCTGATCGAGGAGTGGCAGCCGGAAGCGTTGGTGGTGGGTCTGCCGCTCGATGTGGACGACAGCGAGACCGACGCCACCGCGCCGGCGTTGCGCTTCTCCCGCCAACTCGAGGGACGCTTCCACCTCAAAGTCCATCTGGCGGACGAACGCTACACCTCTTTCGAGGCCAGGGACCGGCTGGGGCACAAGGCCAAACGGTGGGAGGACTACGATGCCGTGGCAGCCAAACTGATTCTGGAAACCTGGTTAAATGAGCACTGAAACGAAACGCTTCATGGATGCCGAGGCCGTCGACTCGCTGATCGACGTGATGGCCGGCAAGATCTGGACCCTGCTCAACGAGCGGGGGGTGCGGGACCCGCTGATGGTCGGCATCCGCACCGGCGGCGTCTGGCTGGCGGAGCGGTTGCACAGCGAACTGGGACTGAAGGACCCGCTGGGCACCCTCGACATCTCCTTCTATCGGGACGACTTCACCCGTATCGGCATGAACCCTGAGGTCCACCCCTCCAAGCTGCCGATACCGGTCGACGACCGCCACATCGTGCTGGTCGACGATGTGCTGCACACCGGACGCACCATCCGCGCGGCGCTCAACGAGATCTTCGACTACGGACGTCCCGCCTCGGTGATCCTCGCCGCGCTGGTCGACCGACCCGGCCGGGAACTGCCGATCCAGCCCGATGTGGTGGGCCTGCATCCGGTGCTGGAAGCGGACCAGCACATCACCCTGATCGGCCCCGAGCCCCTGGGACTGGTGCTCGGCGACAAGAAGAACCGCAGTTCCCGCAACAGCGAACAGGGAAGGGAGCCATGAGGCAGAGCAACACCGAACTGCAGCTCGACGAAGAGGGGCGGCTGCTCCACTTCCTCACCATCGACGGCCTCGGCCGCGACATGCTGACCGAGATCCTCGACACCGCCGAGGGCTTTACAGGAGTCTCTGAGCGCACCATCAAGAAGGTCCCGCTCTGCCGCGGCAAGGTGGTGGCCAACCTCTTCTTCGAGACCAGCACCCGTACCCGCACCACCTTCGAGCTGGCGGCGAAGAGACTCTCCGCCGACGTGCTCAACCTCAATATCAGCGCCTCGGCCACCTCCAAGGGGGAGACCCTGCTCGACACCCTGCGCAACCTGGAGGCGATGCACGTGGACATGTTCATCGTGCGCCACGCCACCAGCGGCGCCGCCCACTTCATCGCCCGCCACGCCGATCCGGGCGTGGGCGTGATCAACGCCGGCGACGGCCGCCACGCCCACCCCACCCAGGCGATGCTCGACATGTTCACCATCCGCCGCCACAAGGGCGACTTCACCGGCCTGCGGGTGGCCATCGTCGGCGACATCCTCCACTCGCGGGTGGCGCGCTCCCAGATCCTGGCCCTCAACACCCTGGGGGTCTCCGAGGTCCGTGTGGTGGCGCCGCGCACCCTGCTGCCTGCCGATGCCCGCAGCCTGGGCGTGCACGTCTACCACGACATGGACGAGGGCATCCGCGATGTGGACGTGATCATCATGCTGCGGCTGCAGAGGGAGCGCATGCAGGGCGCCCTGCTGCCCTCCGAGCATGAGTACTTCAGCCTCTTCGGACTCACCGAGAAGCGTCTGGCGCTGGCCGACTCGGAGGCCATCGTAATGCATCCGGGTCCGATCAACCGCGGCGTGGAGATGGACTCCAAGGTGGCCGACGGCTCCAAGTCGGTGATTCTGCAGCAGGTGAGTTACGGCATCGCCATCCGCATGGCAGTGATTTCGATGGTCATCGGCACCCAGAACCTCCGCACCCAGGAGGTGGCAGTATGAAAAAGAAGAAAAAGGACATCACCATTCTCGGCGGGCGGGTGATCGACCCGGCCAACAACATCGACCAGGTCACCGACCTGCACATCGCCGGCGGACAGATCCTGGCCCTGGGGGAGGCCCCGGAAGGTTTCGCGCCGAGCCTGACCATCGATGCCCGCGGCAAGGTGGTCTGCCCGGGACTGATCGACCTCTGCGCCCACCTGCGCGAGCCCGGCGCCGAACACAAGGCGACCATCGCCAGCGAGACGGCGGCCGCCGCCAGCGGCGGTATCACCACGCTCTGCTGCCCGCCCGACACCAATCCGGTGATCGACACCCCGGCGGTCACCGGTCAGATCCGCCACAAGGCGCGCAAGGCCGGCTTCTGCCGCCTGCTGCCCCAGGGCGCCCTGACCCACGCCCTCGACGGCGAACACCTGAGCGAGATGGCGGCATTGAAGGCGGCCGGCTGTATCGCGGTCAGCAACGCCTATGTCCCCCTGGCCAGCACCCAGGTGCAGCGGCGGGCCATGGAGTATGCCGCCACCTTCGGCCTGCTCACCATCATCCGTCCCGAGGATCAGGCGCTCAGTAACGGCGGCTGCGCCCATGAGGGGAAGGTGGCGGACCGTCTGGGCCTGCCCGGTATCCCCGAAGCGGCGGAGACCGTGGCCGTGGCGCGCGACCTGGCCCTGGCGGAGACTACCGGCGCGGTGATCCATTTCCACGCCCTCTCCAGCGCCAGTGCGGCGCGCACCATGGCCTGGGCCAAGCGCGAGGGACGCCGGGTCAGCGCCGACGTGGCGATCCACCAGCTGCATTTGACTGAGATGGACCTGGAGGGTTTCGACAGCCGCTTCCACGTACGCCCGCCGTTGCGCACCGACGGCGATCGGGACGGTCTGCGCGAGGCGGTGGCGAAGAACGTCATCGAAGCCATCACCTCGGATCACCAGCCGCATGAAGCCGATGCCAAAGCCGCCCCCTTCCCGGATACGGAGCCTGGCATATCCGGGGTGGAGACCCTGCTGCCGCTGACGCTGAAGCTGGTGGAACAGGGCGTGATGGACCTCGGCAGCGCCATCGCGCGGCTCACCTGCGGTCCGGCCCGCATCCTCGGTCTGCCGCTGGGCACGCTGACCCCCGGCCAGGCTGCGGATATCTGCATCTACGACCCGGAGGCGCGCTGGTTCGTGGATGCCGACTCGCTGCTCAGCGGCGGCAAGAACACCCCCTTCCAGGGCTGGGAGATGCCGGCCCGGGTCACCCATACCCTGCTCAAGGGCCGTGTGGTCTACAGTCACGCCCCGGATGAATCGACACCATGAACAAACCCCATCGCGACACCATCTTTCTCGAAGATGCCAATATCCTTTCGCATCAGGCCTATGCGGGCGACCAGTTCATCCTGCGCCTGCTGGCCCCCCACTGCGCGCTCAAGGCCCGCCCCGGCAGTTTCGTCCATATCACCTGCGATCCCCAGCTGCCGATGCGGCGTCCGATCTCGATCATGCGGGTCGATCCGAAGGAGGGCTGGGTCGATCTGCTCTACAAGCGGGTGGGCCGCGGCACCCGCTTGCTGGCGCAACGCAAAGTGGGGGAACAGATCAGCCTGCTGGGACCGATCGGCAATCCCTTCACCCTGTCGCCCGGAAAGTCACGGCCGCTGTTGATCGGCGGCGGCGTCGGTATGCCGCCGATGATCTTCCTCGCCGAAGCGCTGCGCGACGACCCGGAACGTCAGCCGATGGTGATCCTCGGTTCCGAGGTCCCCTTCCCCTTCAAGCCGACGCCCTCGAAGATCCTCGTGCCGAATGTCCCGGAGGGGGTGATCGGCGCCATGCCGCTGCTCGACGACTGGGGCATCCCCAGCCGACTGGCCAGCCTGCAGGGCTATGCCGGGTGTTACGAAGGCTATGTCACCGACCTGGCGCGACGCTGGCTCGACGGACTCGCCCGCGAGAGCCGGCAGACGGTCGAAATCTTCTCCTGCGGCCCCCATCCGATGCTGGAGGCAGTGGCCAAGCTGGCAGCCGACTACGATCTGCCGTGCCAGGTCTCGCTCGAGGAGTTCATGGCCTGCGGTGTAGGCGGCTGCGCCGGCTGCGTGGTGGAGGTGCAGACTCCCGAAGGGCCGGCCATGAAGCGGGTCTGCGTCGATGGGCCGGTGTTCGATGCAAAACTGGTATTTTGATAGTTTTGAGTTGTTAGTGATGAGTTTTTAGTTGAGGTGTTCGCTGCGCTCACGGGTTATCGATTCCCCCTCTCCCTGGCCCTCTCCCGCGAGGGGAGAGGGCATGCACGGATCAGGAACGGATGCAATCGGGCAGCTCGTCTCTACATCCTGACTGGACGTTTCGATTCACTCGATAAAGAACGTCCCCTCTCCCCTCGCGGGAGAGGGCCAGGGAGAGAGGGGCATGGAACAACCGCGCGGCAAGGCCGCGCAGCCATAACTCTAAACTCATCACTAAAAACTCAAAACTCTCCAGTCACATCCGCCACCCCTTGCTGCGGGCCTTCCGGGTCCAGACCCAGACATAGAGGGCGCCGCTGATCAGGGTGGTCAGTCCGGTCGCCCAGGTCAGCACCTGCATCAACAGAGCGGGCATGGGCAGCGGTCCGGCATCGGTCACCACCACCAGCACCAGCAGGATCTGCAACAGGGTGTTGAGTTTGCTGACGAGGGTCGGCTTGGCATTCACCTCCTCGACGCTGAAGTGGTAGTAGAGAGCCCCGCCCATGATGGTGAGATCGCGGAAGATAACCAGGATAACGAGCCAGATCGGGATCAGGCCCAGCCCGCCCAGCACCAGGTAGGAGCTCATCAGCAGCGCCTTGTCGGCCAACGGATCGAGCAGCCCCCCCAGGTGACTCTGCCAGTGGAAGTGTTTGGCCAGAAAGCCGTCCAGGCCATCGGAGAAGCCGGCCACCGCAAACAGCATCAGGGCATAGGTGAACTCCTGCTCGAACAGCAACCAGACGATGGGCAGGGTGAGCAGTATCCTCAGGAAACTGATCAGATTGGGGATGTCGCGTGCCTTCATCTCAACCGATAGTCCAGACTCTCACCCTCCAGCTCCTGTGGCGCGCTGGCGCCCTCGACCGCCACCGGGGCCTGCATCATCACCGGTTCCAATACCGCGCCCAGCTGGATACCTCGCTCCAGCACCTCACGCCCGCCCTGGATGCGGGCCAGAAAACTGACCGTTTCGGGATCGGCGGCCAGCAGATCGAGCTTTTCGATCATGGCGAGCGATTGCAGGTAGTCGCGCACCAGCACATAGTCGGCCAACTGGACCAGACCGTGGATCCGGATCCGCAGTGTGGTGCTCCCCCCGCTCACCTGCTGCGGAGCGAAACGCAAGGCCAGGGCATCGGCGGTCTGCTGCAGCCCCTCCGCCGCCAGAGCCTGTTCGCTGGCGGCGCGGGACTGCCAACGCACGACCTTGTCCGGCAGATAGAGGGTCCACTCTCCCTGCCAGTCGCCGCCCCGACTGCTCAGTCGTCCGACCAGTATGACGTCAGGTAGATAGCGTTCGGAGGCCCGGCGGATATCGCCTTCGAAACCACCCCAGAGGTCGCTCACCGGCAAGGCGTTGCGATCCTCCACATCCATCAATGGCAACACCAGCGGCAGCCCGCGGGCGACGGCTACCCAATCCAGACTCGCTTTCAGATCGCGCTGACGCTCCAGCGAAACCAGGTTGCGCGCCGCCCCTCTCTCCTCGCCGAGCCAGACCAGGACCGAGGGACGCGTCACGCCCCATACGGGGACGCCGCTCTCGCGCAGCAGCTGGTTGACCGCCCGTTCATCGAAACGCACCCAGAGCAACCGGTCCGGTCGATCGGCAGCGCCGGCGACGCCCTCCTGCTCCAGCAGGCGATAGCGATACTGCTGGACAGTGCTGGATGCCCGCTGCAGCAGCGAGCCGATTTCGGGATTCGACAACAGCCCGCGGTCTCCGCTGACCTTCACCAATACTTGGGCGAAGGCATCGCGGATACCCTCTGTCCGCGCCTCGCTTGCCTGCCCGACCACGGAGACCTCGGCCTCATAGAGGTTGCTCAGGGTCTCTGCCTGAACAGCCGGCGCCAGCAACAATAGGGCGAACAGCCAACTTCGGAGGATAGGAGTCATAGCCTCGGGATTCATTACCAGTATTACGTTGTAAAACAACGGAGCATATTAACGCGCCGGCTGACAGGATGAAAATTTTGACCCGTGAAATTGCACCCCGTTCGCCATCCGGGCCCGCAGGCGGCGCGCGTTTGACCAGGCTTCCGATCGATTCTTCTGGTAGAATTCCGTTTCGATTTTCCCAGCCCGACCGGAGTACCCTTTCCGTGGAGCACGATTCCAAATCCAGCCCCTCTGCCTCTCTCAGTTACCGCGACGCCGGTGTCGACATCGATGCGGGCAACGCCCTGATCGAGCGCATCAAACCGATCGTCAAGCAGACCTTCCGGCCCGGCGTGCTGACCGGGCTCGGCGGTTTCGGCGCCCTCTTCGAGCTGCCGCTGGACCGCTACCGGGAGCCGGTGCTGGTCTCGGGCACCGATGGCGTCGGCACCAAGCTGAAGCTGGCCCTGGAACTCGGCAAGCACGACACCATCGGCATCGATCTGGTGGCCATGTGCGCCAACGACATCGTGGTGGCCGGCGCCGAGCCCCTGTTCTTTCTCGACTACTACGCCACCGGCCATCTCGACGTGGAGGTGGCCGCCGATGTGATCAAGGGTATCGCCGCCGGCTGTGAACTAGCCGGCGCGGCCCTCACCGGCGGCGAGACGGCGGAGATGCCCGGCATGTACGCGGCCGGAGACTACGATCTGGCCGGCTTCTGCGTCGGCATCGCCGAGAAGAGCCGATTGATCCAGCCTGAGCGGGTCGCGGCCGGCGATATATTGATCGGCCTGGCCTCCTCCGGCCCCCACTCCAACGGCTACTCCCTGATCCGCAAGATTCTCGAAGTCAGCGCGGCCGATCTCGCCCAACCGCTGGGCCAGACCACCCTGGGCGAGGCCCTGCTGGCGCCGACCCGCATCTATGTCAAACCGCTGCTGGCGCTGATGGACTCGCTCGAGATCCACGCCCTGGCCCATATCACCGGCGGCGGCCTGCCGGAAAACCTGCCGCGGGTGCTTCCCGACGGCTGCCGGGCGGTGATCGACAGCGACAGCTGGCAACTGCCCGAGGTCTTCCACTGGCTGCAGCAGCAGGGCGGCGTCGCCAACAGCGAGCTGCTGAGGACTTTCAACTGCGGGGTCGGCATGGTGGTCTGCGTCGCCGAGGCGGACGCCGAAAAGGCGCTGCAGGCGCTGCATCAGGCCGGCGAGACCGCCTGGCGTCTGGGCCGGATCGAGCCCGCCAGCGCCTCCGAGAAACCCCGGGTCGAGATCAGCGGCCCCCTGGCATGACCGGACCCCGGCTCGCGGTCGTCGTCCTGATCTCGGGCGGAGGCACCAATTTGCAGGCGATCATCGACCGCTCCAGAAGGGACCTGCCGATCGACATCCGCGCCGTGATCAGCAACCGCCCCGGGGCCGAAGGCCTGCAGCGGGCAACGGAGGCCGGCATCGAGACCCGGGTCCTGGAGCACACCCGCTTCGAGGACCGGGAAGGTTATGACCGCGCCCTGACGGCGCTGATCGACAGTTTCGAACCCGGTCTGGTGGTGCTGGCCGGTTTCATGCGCATTCTCACCCCGGGTTTCGTGCGCCACTATGCGGGACGGCTGCTCAACATTCACCCTTCGCTGCTGCCCAAGTACCGGGGCCTGCACACCCATCAGCGCGCCCTGGATGCCGGTGACGCGTTGCATGGCGCCACCGTGCACTTCGTCACCGATGAGCTGGACGGCGGTCCCTCGATCATACAGGCGCAGGTACCGGTCCTAGCCGGGGACGACGCCGAGCGGCTCGCCGACCGGGTGTTGGAGAAGGAGCATCAGATCTATCCGCTGGCGATCCGCTGGTTTGCGGAGCGACGGCTCAAGCTGGACGAGGAAGGTCATGTCAATCTGGATGACGAACAACTGGAGGGAGCGGTGGTCTTTGCTCCCGACACAGCGATCGGGTAGCGGGCAGTTGAGGCTCCTGCGAGCTTCAGGACTCTGTGGGCTGCTGTTCGGGCTGCTGCTGTCCGGCGCCAGCCACGCGCTCTCCGCCTCCACCCTCCTAAAACCCTTTACCGCCACCTTCAGCGTCTGGCGCGGCGCCTTGCCCCTCGGCAGCCTGGAGCTGAAATTGGACCTCAAGGAGGGCGAGGCCTACAGCTATCACGCCCACACCCGACCGGGACTCCTGGCCGGCTGGTTCAGCGGCGATGAGGTGACCGAAGAGAGCCATGGCCGCATAGCCGCCGATCGGGTGATTCCCGAAAGCTATAACTACAGGGAGACGCAGGACCAGCCCGACAACGCCGAAGTCCACTTCGACTGGAAAGCCATGAAGGCCCACACCAGCAGCGGCGGCGTGACCTGGTCGCAGGAGATCGAGACCGGCATCCAGGACCGGCTGAGCCAACAGCTGATGGTCCGGCTGCAACTGGCGCGCGGCCAGAAAGAGGTCACCTACCAGGTGGCCGACGGCGGCAAGCTCAAGCACTATCTGTTTCGGGTGGTGGGCGAAGAGCAGGTGAAAACGCCCCAGGGCAAACTCGACTGTCTCAAAGTCGAACGCAGCAAGGAGTCACGCCCAGCCGACTACACCATCTGGTTCGCACCGCAGCTCGACTACCTGCCGGTACGCATCGAACGCGAACGAAAAGGCGCCCATTACCGCATGGTGCTGGAGGAGCTGGAGGGCTTGTGAGCCGAAGCGGATTCGGCATCGACAGTGTCGGCCCCGGACCCGTTGATCCAGGCTGCGGTGGGGCAGGACCCCACCCTACCGTTCAATCCTGGCTATAGGGTGGGGCCCTGCCCCACCAGAATGTCGTTTATCAAGCCGGCTCCGAGCAGTGCCTGCCTACTTACCCTCATCGCACCGCAAGAACCGGTTCATCACCCGCTTGAAAAAGCCTCCGGGAGATACGGTGATCTGAGCGCTGTCGATGTTGATCTGGTCGAGTTCGTAACTGGTGACCTCGATCCCCGCTTCGCGGTACATCTCGCTGGAGAGTCTCAGGTCCTCCGCCCAGCGCGAGAGAAAATCGTCGCTGGGGGCGATATAGACCACCCGCTTGAACTCCTCCTGAATCAGCTTCGAGGCGCAGCGCGGACAGGGCGGATGGGTCACGTAGACGGTGCAGCCGGAGAGATCCCGCTTGGCGAAGATCATCGCGTTCTCTTCCGCGTGGATGGTCAGGTTGAGCTTGACGTCACGGCTGTCCAGCCGCTCCTGCCTGTCCTCCACGCCGGCGGCAAAACCGTTATAGCCCAGGGAGACGATGCGATTGCCGTCGGTAATGACGGCGCCGACCTGCGACGAGGGATCCTTGCTCCAGGCGGAGATGTGGGCCGCCAGGCCGAGGAAGCGGGTGTCCCACTTCATCAGGACTGGCTTGCGCCCTGCTCCGCCTTGGCGACGGCCTCTTCCATCAGTTTCTTGAGCTCGCCGCTCTGGTGCATCTCGAGGGTGATGTCACAGCCTCCGATCAGTTCACCGTCGATATAGACCTGGGGAAAGGTCGGCCAGTCGGCATAGCGGGGGAGGTTCTCGAAAATCTCCGGATCGGCCAGCACGTTGACATAGGCAAAGGGCACTCCGCAATCCTGCAGCGCGGCCGCCGCGCGGGAGGAGAATCCGCACATCGGGAACTGGGGGGTACCTTTCATGTAGATGACAATCGGATTGCCTTCCACCTGTTCTCTGATTCGTTCGAGCACATCCATCCTGCATACCTCTAGTCGTTTATGGCCATGTGTAACTGGGGACGATTCCCGCGGAATACAAACACGACCTGATTGGGGGAAATTCTAAACTCATGCCCATGAAGAAAAAACCCGCCGTTGGGCAAGAATTCCAGGGCGCATAGGCTGTAGGGTCGGCTCGACGCCCTGATTGAAGCTTCGCCGAATGATTCTATTGACCCTTTTAAGGCGATTTCATCCTGATCTTGCGTTGAAGAATGCTGATCCCGAGAAGTTTGTGCTACATTTCGATATCTAAATAATCATAAAAAAACAAAACACCGGCCGGCGCCTACGCCGGCACCGATTCAATGTTCTAGAGCGGCGGTTCTTCCCGTCACTCCGTGGATTACCAAGGCGGCCAGTAGATGTCGGACGAGCAGCAGCAAACGCAGTTTCAGCGGCGGGTTTCCCTATTGGAGTCCCACGTCGGATTCAAGCTCGAACATGTGCTGGATCATGCCCTGGCCGCCCGCGACAGCTATACCCAGGAGCACTCGCGGCGCGTGGCGGCCCTGTCGGAGTCCATCGGCGCCCACCTGCAGCTCACCGAGCACCAGATGGATGTGCTCTCCCTGGCCGCCGGCTTCCACGACATCGGCAAGCTCGGCATCCCCGATCGCATCCTGCTGAAATCCGGCCGCCTCTCGATGCAGGAGTACGAGGACATCAAGGCGCATCCGATGATCGGCGCCAACATGCTGCGCAGCCTGTCCCATCCCCTGTTGGATGAAGTGGCCGAATGCGTGCTCCATCATCACGAACACTGGGACGGCAGCGGCTACCCCGACGGCATCGCCGGCGAGTCGATTCCCATACTCTCGTGCATCGTGTCCGTGGTCGATGCCTACGACGCCATGACCACGCGGCGCAGCTATCGCCAGCCGCTGGAGAAGACTCACGCACTGGCCCTGATCGCATTCAGCAGCGGATCCCAATTCTGTCCCAATGCGGTGGCTGCCTTGCAGGCGGTGCTTGACGAGAGCTGATACGGCCCCGGATTCAGCGCCCCGCGTTCGTGTCGGAGCTGTTTGGCTTAAACGAATCACTCCCGGCCCCGCCAGGGTTCTCACACATCCTCAGCTCGATCGGCTGGTTACGGTGCGGCAAGCCGCACCCTACACCTTGCAAATTCGTAGGGTGCGGCTTG
>JBNLGI010000058.1:0-17283 GCA_050305975.1 Sedimenticolaceae bacterium
GTACCTTCGCCAACGACCTCGCCGCCAGCAAGGCGGGTATCGCCGAGGTGGTCGTTCCGCCGGGCTCCAACCTCATCGGCAAGAGCGCGCGCGACGTCTGGATGCGCAAGACCTACGGCCTGGCCATGATCGGCCTGCACCGCGGCGGCCAGACCCTGCGCGAAGGCGACGATATCCGCAACATGCCCCTGATGGCCGGCGACACCCTGGTGGTGCACACGCCCTGGGACGCCCTGTCACGCATCGAGAAGGACAAGAACTTCGTGGTGGTGACCACCGAGTATCCTCACGAGGAGCTGCGTCCGCACAAGGTGGTCTCCGCCGGCATCTTCTTCTCGATCGCCCTGGTCATGGTGCTGTTCACGGACATCCGCCTGTCGGTGGCGCTGCTGACCGGCGCCATCGGCATGGTGATCTCCGGCGTGCTCAAGATCGAGGAGGCCTACGAGGCGGTGAGCTGGAAGACGGTCTTTCTGCTGGCCTCGCTGATCCCGCTGGGTCTGGCGGTGGAGACCTCGGGTACCGCCAAGTGGATCGCCGAGCAGGTGCTCTCGGTGGTCGGCGAGATGCCGGTGTGGGTGATCCAGGCGGCGGTGGCGGTGCTGGCCACCTTCTTCACCCTGGTGATGTCCAACGTGGGCGCCACCGTGCTGCTGGTGCCGTTGGCGGTGAATATCGCCATCGGCGCGGGAGCCAATCCGGCAGTGTTCGCCCTCACCGTGGCGATCGCCACCTCCAACTCCTTTCTGATCCCGACCCATCAGGTGAATGCCCTGATCATGGGGCCCGCGGGCTATCGCGTACCCGACTTCATGAAAGCCGGGGGCATCATGACCGTGCTGTTTCTGGTGGTGATGATGTTGATGATGAATCTGGTGTTCTAGCGCCACGCCCCCCTCGGGGCGTCATGCACCTGGGGTATCGTGCGGTGAGCGTCTCGCGGATGAGCGTGCCGTCCGGGCCCGTAGCCCCGATCTCCGCCGCGCCCGGCTGCTGGAGGGGGGGCGCCGAAGACCGTGAAGAGGGGAGCATGGCGACTCTGTTCTTTTGTATTCTCCAGTGGTCAAGGGTCGTGCCGGTGTGGCCGAATTGACCAATCGCCGGCGTGTTGTAAGCTTCGGTAACGACCTCCCGCTTTGACTCGAAGGAAAGCCGACCAAAATGCGACGGAAAGCTGGAGATAAACAGTGTCAGAGAAGCAACAGGCTATGGGCTTGCCTGGAAGAGTTGTTCAGGGTTTCATCATCTGTGGTGACCGGTCATGGCGGCCCACGCGCGCGCAGACGAGCGCTCTCTGACACCAGGCTATTCACTCGGCCATTGGAGGGTTGATCCTGCCGGGAGCCGGCTCTACCGGGACGGGGATTCGGTCAGACTGGAACCCGAGGTGATGCAACTGCTCGGTTATCTGGTCGAACACCGGGATGAACTCGTCACCCGCGAAGCCCTGGAGAGGGATGTCTGGCGGGGGGCGCGGGTCGGCTACGACGCCATTACCCGCACCATCATCAAGCTGCGCAAGGCACTGAACGACGACGCCCATGATCCGGAATACATAGAGACGGTGCCCAAACGGGGGTACCGTCTGATTGCGGAAGTCGCGGAGCTGCCCGCGAACGACATGAAAGATCCTGTCGCTGACGGGCAGGCTACGCCCGCCAGGAACACTACCCGGCAATGGAAATTCAAGCGGACGGGATTCGTCTGGGTTCTGCTGTCGGCCGTTCTGCTCATCGCCGCATTGATCTGGCTGCTGCCTCAGCCGGCGGATCAGGCGCCGCCGCCGGTATCCGAGGTGACCGCCCCCGCCGTTCCCTCGCTGGTAGTGATGCCCTTCGACAACATCAGCGACGATCCCGGCCAGGACGATTTCACCGACGGCATGACCGAGGACCTCATCACCGACCTCTCCAGGATGTCGAATCTGCGGGTCATTTCGAGCAACACCTCCTTCACCTACAAGAACCGCCAGCCTTCGCCGCAGCAGATCGGCGAGGAGCTGCGCGTCGATTACATGCTGGCGGGTAGCGTCGGGCGCCGTGGCGATACCCTGCGGGTCAATGCGCGGCTGGTCGACACCCGGACGGGATTTCAGAAGTGGGCGTCGCGTTACGACCGGCGCCTGGAGGAGGTCTTCTCGATGCAGGATGAGCTGGCCGGCAATATCGTCGCGGCCCTGGCGCTGCAGCTGACGGCCCAGGAGAGGGCGCTGATCGCGCACAAGACCACCACCAAACTCGAGGCGTATGAGCTGTTTCTCGAAGGCCAGCGGCTCTCCCGGATCTCGACCAGGGAGAGCAACGACGAGGCGCAGGCCGCCTATCGGCAGGCGATCCAGGAGGATCCCGATTACGGCCGCGCCTACGGCGCCCTGGCCCACAATATGGCCTTGGCCTATCGGCGCGGCTGGAGCGACAGACCGAGGGAGACGCTCGACCGGGCCCTCGAGCTGGCCAGGGCGGCTGTCGCCCTCGATGACTCCATCCCGCAGACCCACTGGTCGCTCGGTTACGTCTACATGATGCAAAAGGAGTTCGAGAAGGCGAAGGAAGCGGTGCACCAGGCCATCGCCATCGCCCCCAACTACGGCGACGGTTATGGCCTGCTGGCGTTGATCCACAACAACCTGGGGGAGGCGGAGACGGCGATCCACATGGTCACCCAGGGCATGCAGTTGAATCCCTACACCACCTGGGACTACCCCTACAACCTGGGCAAGGCCTACTACCTCCTGGGGCGCTACGAGGAGGCAATAGATGCGCTTGTCGACTCCCTGGGACGTAATGAATTCTCCATCATACCCAGGCTCTATCTGGCGGCCAGCTATGTCCGGGCCAGCCGTCAGGAGGATGCGGAATGGGAGATCGACCAGATCCGGGTGATGAATCCGACCAGCACCCTGTCCCACACCCGCAACGCGCTGCCGATCGAGCGGCCCGAGATGATGGAGACTTTCCTGGCCGACCTGAAACGGGCCGGGCTGCCTGAATGAACCCTGTCCGAATGTTCATGCGGGAAGCGGCTGATCGCGCTGGGGCGTCGTTCAGCGCTGGCCGGTCACGCTTTGCACTTGGCCAATTATCCAGGGAGACCAAACAGCGGGTTGGTGTTTAACGAGCGGGCGAAGCATACGGGCTAGCTAGCCTTTGCCGGCCGGCGTGGCGATGGCCAGCCGGCTTTCCCGTCCCCGCGCCGGCTCTTCCGGGATCAGCAGGGAGAAGCTGAGGGAGACGGCGGCCATCACCGCGCCGAGGAGAAACACCAGTGCTGGCGAACTTAGCCAGATGATGCCGAAAACCGCCGGGATCGCCACTGCTGCAATGTGATTGATGGAGAAACTGACCCCCGCGGTGGAAGCGATGTCCTCCGGAGCCGCGATTTTCTGGAAGTAGGTCTTGAGAGCGATGGCCATGGCGAAGAAGAGATGATCCAGGATATAGAGGATCGCCGCCGTGGTGGCGTCCTCCACCAGGGCGTAGCCGATGAAGACCAGAATCAGACCCGCATACTCCAGCAGCAGGGCGCGCCGCTCGCCGATGCGGCCGATCAGGCGTCCGATGCGCGGGGCCAGAACGGTGTTGAGCGCGGCGTTGATGAGAAACAGCAAGGCGATCTGCGAGACGCTGTAGCCGAACTTCTCCACCATCAGAAAGCCGGCGAAGACGACGAAGATCTGGCGCCGGGCGCCGGAGAGAAAGGTCAGCACATAGTAGAGCCAGTAGCGGCTGCGCAGCACCATGTGCTTGTGCTGCTCGGTCTGCTGCGGAAACAAGGGGAAACCGAGCCAGGCGACCAGGGCGATGGCCATGGTCATGCCGCCCATCATCAGGTAGATCCAATGGTAGTCGAGCGCGAGTATGTCATCCGCCAGCCAGATCAGGGTGAAGGTGACGATGGAGGCGAGGGAGCCGGCGGCGATCAGGCGGCCGAAGGTCTCGGCGGACCGGGACTTGTCGATCCACTGCAGTGCCAGCGAGGTCTGCAGGGTTTCGTAGTAGTGGAAGCCGATCGACATGATCACGGTGGTGACATAGAGCCCGAGCACCGAGGGGAAAAAACCGGTCACGGCCGTACCCAGACCGAGCAGCCCCAGGGAGACGACGGCAAGGCGCTGTTCGCGCACGATCAGCAGCAGGAAGACCACGCCGAAGGCGAGAAAGCCGGGCACTTCGCGCAGGCTCTGCAATATGCCCATCTCCTGGCCGGTGAAGGCGGCGCGTTCGATGGCGAAGTTGTTGACCAGGGTGCGCCAGGCGGCGAAGCTCAGGGGGACCGCCACCGCCATCAACAGAAGCAGTGTCTCGGGACGGCGCAGGATTGGCACTCCATTGGATTTCATGCGTGGGATTATGCCGGAATCGCCCCCGGTGAAATATCACAATTGAAGTAGGTGATTAGCGGGCTGCCGGCAGTCGGCTCAAGCGTAGGGTGCGGCTTGCCGCGCCGATCCCGGCTGACAACCCGGTCAAATGAAACAGGGTGTTAGCAGCACCCTTTCGCCGGTCCATTACCGGTATGATTTGTCCCGACCCCTGTCCATGGTTTATGATCTGCCCCCTTTCCGTCAGCAACCGATCGATTCCCTGGAGATGACCCAATGGCGCGCGTGACCGTAGAAGATTGCATGGACTATGTGGACAACCGTTTCGACCTGGTGCTGCTGGCCACCAAGCGGGCACGTCAGCTGGTCAACGGTGTCGAGCCGCTGCTGCCGTGGGAGAACGACAAGCCCACCGTGATGGCGCTGCGGGAGATCGCCGACGGCCTCATCACCAAGCGCGATGTGGTGGAGCAGCCGGCCGAGGATGAGTTGGTGGTCGACGAGGCGCTGCTCAATCTCGACGTCACCCCCATGGACGACAACAACCCGTAAACATTCGCCTGGCCGGTGGTCGCTCCAGCTGCCGGCCCCCTTCCGTGTCCCCCTGCCATTACGGCTTGCAACAGGGGACAAAATAGGCTCAGAATCCATTGTAATTGGCAATGGAGACCTTGATGAGCAACCCCCTGGGCGTACTGGAACAGGAACAGGATACCCCGCGTTTCCTGATCAGCGACCTGTGCGCCTATCTCGAGAGCTACCTCTCTTCCGAGCACATCCGTGAGGTCTACCGCGCCTACCTTTTCGGCGCCGAGGCCCATGTGGGCCAGCACCGCAAGACCGGCGAGCCCTACATCTACCATCCGGTGGCGGTGGCGCGTATCCTGGCCGAGATGCGTATGGACTACAAATGCCTGATGGCGGCCATCCTGCACGACGTCATCGAGGACACTCCCACCGCCAAGGAGCAGCTGGCCGACACCTTCGACAGCGAGATCGCCGAACTGGTGGACGGCGTCAGCAAGCTCTCCAAGATCGACTTCAACTCCCAGGCCGAGGCCCAGGCGGCCAGTCTACGCAAGATGCTGCTGGCGATGACCAAGGATATCCGCGTCATCCTGATCAAGCTGGCCGACCGCCTGCACAACATGCGCACCCTCGGCGTGATGCGACCCGAGAAGGCGCGGCGCATCGCCAAGGAGACCCTCGACATCTTCGCCCCCATCGCCAACCGGCTCGGTATCAACAAGATCCGCCTGGAGCTGGAGGAGCTCGGTTTCGCCGCCTACTGGCCGATGCGCTATCGGGCTTTGAAGAGCGCCGTGGCCGACGCCCGGGGTCACCACCGGGAGCTGGTGGAGAACGTGGAGACGGCACTGCGTGCCCGGCTCGAGCACGAGGGTTTCAATTGCGACGTCTTCGGCCGGCAGAAGCACCTCTACAGCATCTACAACAAGATGGTGGACAAGAAGCTCAGCTTCTCCGAGGTGGTCGACGTCTTCGCCTTCCGCATCGTGGTCGACAAGGTCGATACCTGCTACCGGGTGCTGGGCGTGGTGCACAACCTGTACAAGCCGATGCCGGGCCGTTTCAAGGACTACATCGCCATCCCCAAGGCCAACGGCTACCAGTCCCTGCATACGGTGCTGTTCGGTCCCCAGGGCATCCCCCTCGAGATCCAGATCCGCACCGAGGAGATGGACAAGCTGGCCGAGTCGGGCATTGCCGCCCACTGGATGTACAAGACCGGCGAGGCCAGCGGCCAGTGGGTCAAGTCGCGCGCCTCCGACTGGCTGCAGAATCTGCTGGAGATGCAGCAGGGGGTGGGCGATTCGGTGGAGTTCCTGGAGCACGTCAAGGTCGATCTGTTCCCCGACGAGGTCTACGTCTTCACCCCGCGCGGACGCATCATGGTGCTGCCGAAGGGCGCCACGGTGGTCGACTTCGCCTACAGCGTCCACACCGATGTGGGCAACACCTGTGTGGCGGCCCGGGTCGATCGCCGGCTGGTGCCCCTACGTACCCGGCTGCACAATGGCCAGACGGTGGAGATCATCAACTCGGAGACCGCCGGTCCCAGTCCCGCCTGGCTCAACTTCGTGGTCACCGGTAAGGCGCGGGCCAACATTCGTTCCTATCTGAAGAATCTGCAGACCCAGGAGGCTGTCAGTCTCGGTCGCCGCTTGCTGGAGCGGGAACTCAACCTGCTCTCGCTCAAACTCGACAGCATACCCCAGAAGCAGATCGGCCAGGTGATACAGGAGTTTCGACTCGACTCACTGGAGATGCTGCTGGCGGATATCGCCCTGGGCAACCATATGCCGTTGCTGGTGGCGCGGCGTCTGGCCGGCGAGGATCTGGCCCCGGTGGGGGAGGCAAACACCCATGAGGAGCCGGCTGCCGGGGTCCTGGCCATCAAGGGCACCGAAGGCATGGTGGTCAACTTCGCCAACTGCTGTCGGCCGATTCCGGGCGATGCCATCGTCGGCGTCTTCAATCCGGGCAAGGGTATCGTCATCCACCAGCAGGGGTGTCGCAACCTGGGCGACTACAAGAAGCACGGCCACAAATGGATCGAGGCCGAATGGGAGGCCGACGTGCAGGGTGAATTCCCCACCAAGGTGCGGGTCGAATCGAACAACCAGCGGGGCGTGCTCGCCTCGGTCGCCTCCGTGATCTCGCAACAGGGTTCCAACATCGAGCACGTCGGTTCGGAAGAGCGCGACGGCCTCTCCTCCACTCTGGTCTTCGTGATCACGGTGAAGAACCGCCTGCACCTGGCCCGCATCATGCGGCATGTACGCGCCTTGCCTGCGGTGATGAGGATCACACGGGTACGTTACTGAGCGCGTTTTGACTTGATGTCCGCTGCTTCCGCGGCAGGTAGCCCGGATGCAACGCAGTGGAATCCGGGAGAATCGGCAAGGCTGACCCCTTGTATTCCGCATCGCTCCATCCAAGCGACATAACGAATGCCTTGTTTTCATATGGACGGAAGGCAAGGTCCCGTCTCGTTCATTCCTTTGAAATCCGTCATCTGACTGGGGAATCTATTGGCAGACAGCGGGTTAGTTGTTGCTGCGGGATTGAAGCGGTGTTCGATGGCAGTTTCGCGCGCAGATTCGGATGTTTTGATTCCGCTCGACTTTGAGGAAAAGGCTATTTATCCTTCCCATACGCTGGAACAGGCCAGCAAGGAGCTGATTAAGAAGGACTCTTTCATGATGCCCAAATCTGGATCAATCGCATCGATGTTCGCGCTATTTGCAATATCACAACTCGCGGGTGCGGCCAGCATTTACAAGTGGTACGACGAATCGGGCCAGGTGAATTACACTCAGACCCCACCGCCCAAGACCGCGATCAGGGTTGAAAAGCCCGGTGGTCATATCAATGTGTTGGAACAGAATTGGTCGTCTGACATGGAAAGGCACACACGCAAGTTCATGAACGATGCCAAGGCTAAAGGGGTGTGGGTCGAGTGAAAGGGAGACGCGGTTTCCGGCCGGTATTGAATCGATACCGCTCCCCCTGTACACCTTGCCCTCAGTGTCTGCTTGTCGGTTGAGCGCTGATTTGGCTGGCTTCCACGGTCTGTGCAGCACTGGCCGTAATCTGGAATACGCAAAAGATCGGATACGCTGGTAAATGGGTATTCCACGGCTGTCTAACTTGCGTTTTTGTTGCACGAAGTTTAAGTCTCAGAACAAATAGACCTTACCCGATTTGTAACGCAATCAAGAGGTTACATTTTATGAGCCGAGAAATCATCCGCACCGATCAGGCGCCCCAGGCGATCGGGACCTACTCCCAGGCCGTCAAGGTGGGGCAGACCGTCTACCTCTCCGGCCAGATCCCGCTGGTGCCGGAAACCATGAGCTTGATCGAGGGCGATATCGATGCTCAGATCCGCCGGGTCTTCGACAACCTGCAGGCGGTGGCGCGGGCCGCCGGCGGCAGCCTGGCCGACGTGGTCAAACTCAATGTCTTTCTCACCGATCTGAACAACTTTGCCATGGTCAACCAGGTGATGGCCGAATATTTTTCCGAACCCTATCCGGCACGAGCGGCCATCGGCGTGGCGGCGCTGCCGAAGGATGCCGTGGTGGAGATGGACGCGGTGATGGAGCTGGAATAGCCTGTCACCGTCCCGGGGGAGAATGCAAGGTGTCTGAATATCCTAAAGAAAATCAGGCAATTTCCGATAGATATTAAACCGGTTGCGAGAACTGTGCAGGCGGTGCCTTGGGTTTGACAGGGTAGTGCCGTTTCGCTCAGGGGAGTTCCGGCAAATTTGAAGTGTGCCGCCGCAGGTCAGGGCAGGGCACAGGGACGGAAGGGGAACGAGCCGGATGGGTTGATCTCCGCGCGCTTCGCGGATCTATTGGGATGACCGCCATCGATGGACACAGAATTCGAAAAGCTGATCAAGGTGAATATCCAGGGTCGGGTGTTCGTGACCTGTCAGTCCCGAGGCGTCACCGACCCCACCATCATCGGCTACTATGTGGAGATTCTCGAGCAGGCGGTCACTGCCTTGATGTCCGAACAGAGCACTCCGGCCGATTTTCAAGCCATACTCGAAGAACAGTTGAACTGGCTCGAGGGTGAACTGGACCAGGTCAGGGCTGATACGTCTGCCAAGCCGGGACCGGATAAAGCCTTGTCAGGCATGGGGCAGGGTTTTGAAGGTGCGCATCACGCGATGGATGGCGACCGCAAGGAGACCGGATATATCCCCGAAGCCAAGGCCATGCCGGAGCGCCTCAAGGATCGACGTGCGATCGTGGAACACCTGCTGGATAACGACTGCATCACGCTGAAACTCGTCACCCCGGAAGAGGCGAAGAAGTTCAAACGCGGACTCTTGGGCAAGGAGCCGGAAAAGGCCGAGGAAGAGGTGGTCACCGCACTGCGCAATGTACTGCACGAGCAGATTCGAAAATTCATCCGCAAACACAACGGCGGCCCCTGGGCCACCGCCACCCTGCAGCATGAACTGCGCATGGATATCACCCGTACCAAGACTCTGCGTGCCCTGGTGGCCCTGGCCAAGGATCTGCTCGGCGAGCGTGAAGAGTGGTTGCAAAAGACCAAGGGCAGTCTTACCGGACGCTTATTCGGCGGTAAAGTAAATATGACCAAGTGACTGGCGCTTCAACCCACAAGCGAGGAGGAGCCATGGGCAAAACGTACGACCGTATCACCGACAGGCACGCCGATTTCATCATCCGACAGCAACTCTTCTTCGTCGCCACCGCAACTGCGGACAGCCGTATCAACCTCTCCCCCAAGGGACTCGACAGCCTGCGTATCATCAACCCCAATCAGATAGTCTGGCTCAACCTCACCGGCAGCGGCAACGAGACCGCCGCCCACCTGATGGAGGACGGGCGGATCACTCTGATGTTCTGCGCCTTCGAAGGGGAGCCCAAGATCCTGCGGCTGTATGGGCGTGCCACCAGTCATCACGAAGGTAGTGAGACCTGGGAGGCCCACATCGGCCGCTTCCCGCGACTGCCGGGCGCACGGCAGATCATCGTCATGGAGGTGGAACAGGTGGGCAGCTCCTGCGGTTTCGGCGTACCGCTGTTCAATTACACAGGTCAGCGCAAGATGTTGAGTGACTGGGCCGAGCGAAAGGGCGGTAAAGGTATCGAAGAGTATTGGCGGACGAGGAACAGCCGGAGTATAGACGGCAAACCTACCGATTTTTCATGATTACTGATTTCGGTGGAGGTTTGGGGAAGACGATCTTCCGTGATCGTATCGCAGGCAGGGTTGAGCCGCCGACAGTATCAGCAGCGACCCTTCTTTCTTTGTCCTGGCGGACAGTGATACTCATGCGGATGTCCGTCGGCCGGTACACTGTATTCATAGCGAACCGTAGGCTGTTGCGGCGGTATGTGATTCCGTTCACGATCCGTTGTGATGGCTGCGCCCACAGCCGCGCCCAAGGCGCCGCCGAGAATCGCGCCATCCCGTCCGCCGACCTCGTTACCGATGGCCGCGCCCGTGGCGCCGCCGATACCGCCTCCTACAGCTGCTTCGAAAGTTGAATTGTCGGCATTGGCATTGCCGGTGATAAGAAACGCTGTAATTAAGAGAGTGCTTGGTTTAATGGTCATGGTTTTGTAACGCTTTCCGGTTGTCGATCGTTCGTCCATTATCGGCGCTTCCGGTGGATCATTTAGGAAATGCATCACAAACCGGCGGACAAACCGTGAAAGGTACTGACAATCACAAACTCCAGCCGGATTGTGGCCTGCTAGTCTTTATAAGCAAACTTCCCTTTGCCTTTTGAGCGGAGCTGCAGTTCATACTTGGATCTCAATCGATACACGAAAAACAACTCAAAAGGGATCCAGACCAGCAGCCCGAGCACTAGCATCAATGCAAGATTGCCAAGAGGACCAAACAATCGGTAGGAGGCTAGCAAGTAGGCAAGCGCTACCCAGATTGGCAGTGCGGCCAGTAGTGAGCCCGTAACCATGGGCCATACATTCGGCTGATAGTGAAGTCTGGCTTTGCAGTGGGGGCATTTGATCAGATGAGGCATCGGAGCCTTGAGGATTGGCCAGTGACCGATGTCGTGTTTGCAGTTTGGACAGTGAGTGGAGTTCATTGCTGATTCATCAGGGCTGAATCGACTGATTGATGCGACAACAGAGAGAGGCCGTTATTCATGGCGCGGTGCAGGATTTGAGAAACTCAAGAAGAGTGTTGGCGGTAGGCTCAAAAGCGATCATCTGAAAGATTTTTGAGCCCCAGGGGATAAAAGGCTCTGCCCCCTATCCCCTGAATGATCGTAATGCCAATATGCCTGCGCTTAAATCACTCGGACTTCGCCTGGCTGCAGTTGCCCCTTTTTGCCAGTTTAAGTTTCGATACGACCTGTTTTCCCTCTTCCTCGTCAACGAGTTTAACGCCGGCGCCGCCGACAAATACACCTAACTTGATATATTGCTGGATGAAATAATTCTTCCCGCTTTCAGTGGTAATCACTAAATCATTGGGGGAGAACTCCGATTCGGTTGAGATCGTGTGCTCTGCACCTCCTTGTACCTCTTCGTAGAAGAAGACATTGGGTGCGGTTTCACCGATGCATTTGTTGTCTATCCAGACATCCTTTTTTAGCGCTGCGCCGAAATTGCCGGAGCGGTAGATGTAGAGTGCGGCATTCCCGCCCGAAGGGGGATCAAACTTTTTTGCAACGTCGGATTTTTCGATGCTTTCCATTGGAACCGAAGCGCATCGCTGAAAACTGCGAGGTTGCAAAGAGAATCAGAGCAAATTTTTTATACACTTGTCACTATCCTTCTTGTATCCATAGCGTTAAACGATTTAGAGGTGCGCAGGTGGCGCTGGTGATTCAAGGTGTGCGTAACGCCGACGAAATCAGTAAAAGTCTCCAACCCGAACACCGGGGACTTGCTGTCCGCAATGTACAATCGCAGACTGTGCGTCGCCTGTCCATAATCCCATGCCGGAACGGCTTGATTAAAATCAATTGTTCCGAGATTTACAGGACGAAAAGAGTGTGAATCCTTTTCCTGTTTTGTATGGTTTCCCGGATACTCGCAGACGCCACCCATATCCGACATCGGGTGATCGTCTCGAGGGTTGCTCTCTTATGTTCGATCAAGTGCTTAAACTGAATGATGACATATTCATCGTCGCTATTTTTCATCCGTTCATCTCTCCTTCCATCTGGGCGGCAGGGTCGCTAAAGATTGCGGTGGCCGAGCTTGCGCATGAGCAATCCATAGCACATAGCGCTTACCGCACTGTTAGGCATATCGAGAAAAGCGTGTATGGAAGGCGGATCGACTCCAGGCCCGACAAGCCAAGATGGATTCTGAAGAAACCGTGAATCCGGGGCTTTGTCAGGTGGAGGAAACATCATTTTATCCGTGATTTTTCACTTGTGAAGCAATAGTGAACAGGTGCGGAACGTCACGATAACAGCCACGGCAATGTTCTGTTTGGCCGTTACCCAGTTATCCGAATGGGTGTGTCCTTGACAATCACTGTCGACTGCAACTGAGTAACAGTGAATAGAATGAAAAAGAGACCTGTAGTGACGAGTATCCTGACAATCAGTCTTGATGCCGCTCTCTCCTGGCGCTGACGCTAACCCGGGAATCTTAGGATTTCCCAAAAATACGACATATTCGACTTCCGCTAAACCACCGGCCATCGAAGATGATGCCTGTTGTCGTCAAGCGCTACTGATTCCGTTTAATGCATGCCGGTCATTCATGATCAGTATCTCTTCCTGCGAAATCCCGACCGCCGACATTGGCCGTGGTCATGTCAATATGGCAGAGGATATCAATTATTTGTTTCTATGTTTGATGCCGCTGCTGTCATGCGAGTTGTAAATGTTGTCCGATGGTCGAGTGATCTTCGTCTGCCGGCAGGATTCTCGAGGCCGGTATCAGGAAGGTATCTATTGCGGGCGACGCTTCCTGAGTAATTGCCGACTGAAGCGTAGACATTCTTGATTGAGTGGATTCAGGGAGGGCGCAATTAGCACTATACCAGTGAAAATCAGTGATGCTGGTTATATCAAGAGCATCAGCCCTATGGAGGAGTAAAACAACTGCGGAAACGGTTGTCTGGCTTTTGTCATGCGAAGTTTAAAGGGGCGAATATGCGGTAGTATCATTCACGTTATTGGCCAGATGCGGCCAATGAGTGGATCCTGGTATTTGCTGTCAGATCAGTATATTCACGCATCAGTTTCTTCAGTTATTATTTGATTTTTGCTTCTTTACCCATCTCCAGCTCCTGCCGGTATTGTAACGACGTTCGTAATCGTTAACTGTTCCAATGTCTATGCTTTCAACGGATCTATAGGTATTTGATTCTTTCATCTCTAATTTGTCTTGATTGACAGTCCCTTCTGGGCAGCCCATGTCTGTAAAATAGGCCCTGCCATTCTCATCTTTGCAAATTTTTACCGCATACGCGTTATTCGTAATCACGATCAGCAAGAAAAATATCAGCTTCGCTTTCATGTTGTTTACAAATCCTGAATGTTTGCCTGTCATACTGCGTCCCTTGTGTTTATTTGCCTGTTTAATTGCAGCTGCCCGGTCTGATGGAAGCTGGCGCCAGGGATCAAGAACGGCGGCGCCATAGCGGTGACGATCCTCGTGATGTGTCAAGAGCCTGCTCCGTGCGTCTTGAGTAACCTCCCTTTCATTTAAATAACAACAGCTGTTTTGATCGTGAAACAGAGGAATTATACGCGAGTATATTAGGTAGTAACCGAAATATTAAGTACGGACAGGTTAAGGTGGGGCAGGTGGAGTATTCCAGTGTCTGGTTGCCTCTGCGCCCAGCCATTTCGAGCGCCGTGTTACGCGCCAACTGCTTCACTTGAACTTAAGCGCTTTGCTGTACATTCAAAGAGAGACGGCGTTGCGGATGGGCGTCGCCGTGTCGTAACGGAGACGGGCGCACTCCCCACCCCGGGGCGATGGCTTCTCAGACATTGAACCCCAGTCGCCGCATCACCTCCAGCGGCACCGGCGCGAAGTGGTCCAGTTCCAGGGTGAAGGAGCCACGGCCGTGGGTGGCGGAGCGCAGTTCGGTGGCGTAGCCGAACATCTCCGAGAGAGGCGCCAGGTTTCGTATCGCCTTGACCTGCCCCGGCTTGTCGCTGACGCCCGCGATCTCGGCCCGGCGGGCGGTGAGTTGTCCCAACACGTCGCCTAGGTGCTCCTCGGGGGTGAGTACCTCTCCGCGCGCCACTGGTTCGAGCAGTACCGGCCGGCCCTTTTCCAGGCCATTGCGCAAGGCCATACCGGCGGCGACCTTGTAGGCGAGGGGGTTGGAGTCGGTGTCGTGACTGGAACCGTCCACCAGCGTGACCCGCAGGTCGGTCACCGGGTAGCCGCCGATGACGCCATTGTTCGCCGCCTCGCGGATGCCGGTCTCCACCGAGGGGATGAATTCGCTGGGAATGGCGCCACCGCTGATGTGGTTCTCGATCACCAGGCCTTCGCCGGTCTCGCCCGGCGCCAGGTCGATCACCACGTGGCCGTAGTGACCCTTGCCGCCGCTCTGGCGGATGAAGCGCCCCTCGGCCCGGCTCACCGGCCGGCTGACAGTCTCTTTGTAGGCGACCTTGGGCGTTCCGGTGCGCACATTGACCCCCTGTTCCCGCTTCAGCCGCTCGATCAACACTTCCAGGTGCAGCTCGCCCATGCCGGAGAGCAGGGTTTGTCCTGTCTCCTCCTCGGTTTCTGCGCGGAAGGTGGGATCGTCGTCGGCCAGGTGCTGCAGGGCCTCGGCGATGCGCTCGTGGTCCTGGGCGGTCAGCGGGGTGACGGTGATCTTGATCACCGGTTCGGGGAAGCTGATTGCCTCCAGCAGCAGCGGGTGGTGGGGTTCGCACAGGGTGTCGCCGGTGACCGCCTCCTTCATACCGAGCAGGGCGGCGATGTCGCCGGCGTGGATCGCCTCGATGTCCTCCCGGTGTTCGGCGTACATGCGTTCCAGGCGGCCGACCCGTTGCGGGCGGCCGAAGCGGGGATTGAGCACATTGTCGCCCTTTTTCAACACTCCGGAGTAGACCCGCACATAGGCCAGGCGACCGGCATAGGGGTCGGTGACGGTCTTGAACAGCAGGGCGCTCAACGGTGCAGAATCGTCGGGCTTGCGGGTCACCGGCTGGTCGTTGTCGGGATGGCGGCCGCTGACCTCGCCGATGTCCAGCGGCGAGGGCAGGTAGTCGACCACGGCATCGAGCAGGGGCTGCACCCCCTTGTTGCGCAGCGAGCTGCCGCAGAGCACCGGCACCAGCCGGTTGCTCAGGGCGGCGCGGCGTATCGCCTGCTGCAGCAGTTCATTGTCGATCTCACCGCCCTCCAGCCAGCGGGCCAGCAGTGTGTCGTCATGCTCGGCCACCTGTTCGATGAGGGCGGCGCGTGCGATTTCGGCCTCGGTCAGCAGGTCATCGGGGATGGGGCCATACTCCCGGTGCGCACCCAGTTCGTCCTGCCAGCGGATCGCCTGCAGAGTGATCAGGTCGACCACCCCCTCGAAGCCGGACTCAACCCCGATGGGCAGCTGCAGGACAAGGGGATTTGCGCCAAGCCGCTCGCGGATCTCGGCCACCGACTGGCCGAAGTCGGCTCCCAGACGGTCCATTTTGTTGATGAAACAGAGCCGGGGCACCTTGTACCGGTCGGCCTGCAGCCACACGGTCTCGCTCTGGGGCTCCACCCCCTGGGAGGCGTCGAACACCACCACCGCGCCGTCGAGCACGCGCAGGGCGCGCTGCACCTCGGCGGTGAAGTCGATATGCCCCGGGGTGTCGATGAGGTTGATCTGATGCTCGTTCCAGAAGGCGGTCACCGCCGCGTCGACGATGGTGATGCCGCGTTCGCGTTCCTGGTCCATCCAGTCGGTCACCGTGGTGCCGCTGTCCACCGAGCCGAGCTGGTGGGTGCGCCCGGCGTAGAACAGAAAGCGCTCGGTGGTGGTGGTCTTACCGGCGTCGATGTGGGCGATCAGGCCGATGTTGCGCAGCTTGTCGATGGGGGTGGGTTTGGTAGTCATGGGGTGAGGTGTTTATTTTTTCGAAAGGCTTGTTGGGTTGAAGTTTAGACGCAGTTTGAGGGCCAGGGAGAGGGGTATACAAACCGGTGAGCGAAGCGAACACCCCTCAGGCTCCGCTGTCTGCTTTAGGAGCGAGTACTTTCAAAAGAACTGCGAAAAGTCGGGCTGGCGCTTCTCGAGAAAAGCGGTGAACGCCTCCTTGGCCTCCGCTCCCTGCAGCATCTGCATGAAGTACTCCTCTTCCATTCTCATGATGGTTTCCAGCTGCTCCGCATTGGCGGCGCGCAGCAGCTTCTTGGTGGTGCGGATGGAGGCCGGCGGCAGCGCCGACAGCTGCCGGGCCTTGGCGATGGCGTGCTCCTGATAGCGTTCTCTGTCCACCACCTCATTGACGATGCCCATGGCCTGGGCGGCGTTGGCGTCGAACACCTCGCACAGCATCAGCAGTTCAGCGGCCTTGCGGTAGCCCAGCAGTTGAGGGATCAGCAGGCTGGAGCCCGCCTCAGGACAGAGGCCCAGGCTGGCGAAAGGCATCTGAAATTGAGCCTCGGGGGCGGCATAGACCAGGTCGCAGTGCATCAGCAGGGTGGTGCCTATGCCCACCGCCGGACCGTTGACGGCGGCCACCAGCGGTTTGGTCAGGCCGGGCAGGGTGCGCAGGAAGCGTCCGACCGGCGATTGGCCGTTGATGCCGGCGTGGTCGAGGAAGTCGACCAGGTCATTGCCGGCGGTGAAACAGTCCCGGCTGCCGGTGATGACGGCGACACGCAGGTCGGGGTCTTCTTCGAGCCGGTCCAGTCCGTCGCAGATGCCGTCGTACATCTCACCGGTGAGGGCGTTTTTCTTCTTCTCCCGGTTCAGGCGGATGATGATGAGGTGGTCTTGGATCTCGGTGAGTATGGGTTGGCTCATAGTGGGTTTTTCCGGGTTTCAGTTCGTGGAGAGAGGGTTGTCTGGTGTGGGTTAGAAGTCGATGGGGTAGAGATGATCGAATCCGGTTTCTCGCTTACTCCCCGTACACGGTAACCGTCACCCGCCGGCCATGGGGATGGGTGCGATGCTCCCACAGATAGATCCCCTGCCAGGTGCCCAGCGCCGGACGCCCGCCGGTGACGGGGAAGCCGAGGTCCATCTTGGTGAGGATGGCGCGGATGTGGGCGGCCATGTCGTCCGGCCCCTCCAGGGTGTGGTCGAAGTGGCGGTCGCCGTCGGGCACCAGGCGCGACATGAAGCCCTCCAGGTCGCTACGCACCGTGGGGTCGGCGTTCTCGCACAGGATCAGCGAGGCGCTGGTGTGGTGGATGAAGACCTGACACAGGCCGCTGGTGATGCCGGAGGCCTCGACCACTTCCGCCACCTGGCGGGTGATGTTGTAGGTGTTGCGTCCC